>NZ_JBIWAE010000002.1:140262-623409 GCF_044759865.1 Streptomyces sp. NPDC099050
GTTCGCGACGCGGCGCGCCGTCGGGCCCCACGCCCCGGGGGGCGGGGGCGGCGGGGCGGGGGGGGGGGGGGCGGCGGGGGTGGGGGGGGGGGCGCGCGGGGGGCCCCCCCCCCCCCGCCCCGGGGGCGCCCCTCTGTTTTGTTCTCTCTCGGATTCCCGTCTCAGATCCTGATCTGCACGGCGCGGGTGAGACGGTCGTGCAGTCCGCGGCCGTCGCGGTCCCAGACCAGGGCCGGGATCAGCAGGGCGAGCAGGGCGGTACGGAGCACCACGCGGCCGAATCCGAGCCGGCCTCCGTCCTGTGAGACGACCCGGAGGCCCAGGATCCGCTTCCCGGGGGTAAAGCCCACGGTGCCGACCGTCAGGATCACCAGGGCGACGAAGACGGCCAGGGTCCAGTTCCCCGAGCCGTTCCAGTCACGGCCCGTGATCAGGCCGTACGCGATCAGCTGGCAGCCCAGCCAGTCGATGGCCACGGCGCCGAGCCGGCGGCCGAAACGGGCCACCGAGCCGGGCCCCTGCTGCGGCAGGCCGAGCTGCTTGCCGGGGTAACCGAAGTCGGCACCCATCTCCTCGGCGGCCTCGCGGGGGCCGGAGAGCCAGGATCCGATTGCTTGCCTCTTGTCCACCCCAACACGGTACCGGTGCCGCTCTGCGCCGTTCCGCCGAGGGCCTGGTTAACTTGTGCGAAACAAATGGGTCATGCTTGAGAAACCCCGTCTGCTTATGGTCGGGTCAGCGTGCGGCACCGCACTGACGCACCACTAGCTATAAAAGCCCGCCCCTGCCCCGGGGTCGGGAGTAGGAGGAGTTGGATGTTCAAGAACGCCGACGAAGTGACGCAGTACATCCAGGACAACGACGTCAAGTTCGTTGACGTCCGCTTCTGTGACCTGCCTGGTGTGATGCAGCACTTCACCATCCCGGGGCGCGCGTTCGACCCGAACGAGGAGCTGGCCTTCGACGGCTCCTCGATCCGCGGCTTCCAGGCGATCCACGAGTCCGACATGGCGCTGCGCGCCGACATCACCACCGCGCGCCTGGACCCGTTCCGCAAGGACAAGACGCTCAACATCAACTTCTTCATCCACGACCCGATCACGGGCGAGGCCTACTCGCGCGACCCGCGCAACATCGCGAAGAAGGCCGAGGCGTACCTCGCCTCCACCGGCATCGCCGACACCGCGTTCTTCGGTCCCGAGGCCGAGTTCTACGTGTTCGACAGCGTGCGCTTCGCGACCTCCGCGAACGAGGGCTTCTACCACATCGACTCCGAGGCCGGCGCCTGGAACACGGGCTCCGAGGAGAACAACCGTGGTTACAAGGTCCGCTACAAGGGCGGCTACTTCCCCGTAGCCCCGGTCGACCACTTCGCCGACCTGCGGGCCGAGATCTCCCTCGAACTGGACGCCCAGGGCCTCCAGGTCGAGCGCCAGCACCACGAGGTCGGCACCGGCGGCCAGGCCGAGATCAACTACAAGTTCAACACGCTGCTCGCCGCGGCCGACGACCTGATGCTCTTCAAGTACGTCGTGAAGAACGTCGCCTGGCGCAACGGCAAGACCGCGACCTTCATGCCGAAGCCGATCTTCGGCGACAACGGCTCGGGTATGCACGTGCACCAGTCGCTGTGGGCGAACGGCGACCCGCTGTTCTACGACGAGGCCGGTTACGCGGGCCTGTCGGACATGGCGCGCTACTACATCGGCGGCATCCTCAAGCACGCCCCGTCGCTGCTGGCCTTCACCAACCCGACGGTGAACTCCTACCACCGCCTGGTCCCGGGCTTCGAGGCGCCGATCAACATGGTGTACTCGCAGCGCAACCGCTCCGCCGCGATGCGCATCCCGATCACGGGCTCGAACCCGAAGGCCAAGCGCGTCGAGTTCCGCGCCCCGGACCCGTCCTCGAACCCGTACCTGGCGTTCTCGGCCCTCCTGCTGGCCGGCCTCGACGGCATCAAGAACAAGATCGAGCCGATGGAGCCGATCGACAAGGACCTCTACGAGCTCTCGCCGGACGAGCACGCGAGCGTCCCGCAGGTCCCGACCAGCCTCGAGGCCGTCCTCAAGGCCCTGGAGGAGGACCACGAGTACCTCCTGGCCGGCGGTGTCTTCACCCCCGACCTGATCGAGACCTGGATCGACTACAAGCGGACCCACGAGATCGCCCCGATCGCGCTGCGCCCGCACCCGCACGAGTTCGAGCTCTACTTCGACCTCTAAGCCGTGCCGTGGTCGTGCTGACGCACTGATCTCACGAAGCCCCGCCCCCTTCTCCGAGAAGGCGGCGGGGCTTCCGCGTTGCGGCGGCGCGGCGCTGGTGAAGGAGGAGTCCGCCCGTTCCCGTGAGGGACGAGTGCGGGTCAGCGCATCAGGGGCATGGCGCCCGTGAGGTCGCGCAGGCAGCGGATCGCGAGTTCCGCGGGGGAGCCGGGGCCCGTGGGCGGGGTGTCCGTGGTGGACCAGAGTTCCAGGGCGATGCGGATGGCGTCCGTGGCCGCCGCCGCGAGCAGGCGGACGGCGAGGGGTTCGGCGTCCGGGCCGGCGAGCCGGGCGACGACCGGGACCAGGCGCTCCTCGGACTCCTGGTTGACCCTGTACCAGACGGCCCGCAGAGCCTCGTCGGTCGTGGCGGCGCGCAGCAGGCCGCGGGTGACCTCCAGGCCCTCGTCGAGCGCCTGGGTGCCCGTGAGGGAGCGGGTGACCGCGCGCTCCAGGGCCTCGGTGAGCGGGGTGCCGGGGTCTTCCTCGGCGAGCAGCGCGCGCCAGGCGTCGCCGCCGCCCGCGAGCAGGGGGGCGACGGCCTCCTGCTTGTTGCGGAAGTAGCGGTAGAACGTGCGCAGCGCCACGCCCGCGCGGTGGGCGATGTCCTCGGCGGTGGTGCCGTCGGGGCCGTGCTCGGCGAAGAGTTCGCAGGCGGCGCGGGCGATGTCGAGCTGGGTGGCCGCCTTGCGGCGCTCGTTCAGCGACTGGGCTCCGGGGCCGGCCTGGGGCGAGTACGGACGAGGGGATCTCACCCGGGAAGGATACCTCGGCCCAGGGGGGCAAATGCACGTTTTGACAGGGTGGCAAAACGTGCCATCGCGGGAGTACGCTCCTCCCCATGAACCGTTACGAAGGACGTCGCGTCCTCATCACCGGCGGCGGCTCCGGCATCGGCCAGGCCACCGTCCACCGGATCCTTTCCGAAGGCGGCCGGGTCCACACCGTGGACGTCAACGAGGCCGGCCTCAAGGCCACCGCCGACCAGGCCGCCGCCGACGGGCACGCGGACCGCCTCACCACCGCGGTCCTCGACATATCGGACGAGGCCGCCGTCAAGGCGGGCGTGGCCGCCGCCGTGGACGTCCTCACGGGCATCGACGTGCTGGTCAACGCCGCGGGCATCCTGCGCTCCGCGCACACCCACCAGACCACGCTCGAATTCTGGAACAAGATCATCGCGGTGAACCTGACCGGTACGTTCCTGGTCATCCGCGAGTCGCTCCCCGCGCTGCTGGCGGGCGACCAGCCGGTCGTCGTCAACTTCAGCTCCACCTCGGCGTCCTTCGCCCACCCCTACATGTCCGCCTACGCGGCCAGCAAGGGCGGCATCCAGTCGATGACCCACGCGCTCGCCGCCGAGTACAGCAAGCAGGGGCTGCGCTTCGTCGCGGTCGCGCCCGGCTCCATCGAGAGCGGCATGACCACCGGCAACGGCCCCGGCCTGCCCGAGGACACCGACTGGAGCCTGTTCGCCAAGCTCGCCCCGGCCCTCGGCCAGGGCTTCGCCGGCCCGCAGACGGTCGCCGGCGTCGTCGCCATGCTGGGCTCCGAGGACGGCGCCTTCATCACCGGCACGGAGATCCGCATCGACGGCGGCACGCACGCCTGAGGCGCCGAAGGGGCGTCAGCCCCTGAAGCGGTCCCACAGCCGGGGGAAGCGCTCCGCGAGCACGGCTTCGTTCTCGAAGTCCAGCGCAGCGCCCTCCGGCTCCGCCGGCTGCAGCGGGATCCCCAGATCCGGCGCGACCGACCCGGTCAGCTGCTCGTACGCCTCGTCCGCCGCGTACCCCAGCTCCTCGCCGTCCCCGTCGATCTCCTCGTCGAACTCGTCGAGGAGCTCCGCGAGCTGGTCCGGATCGTGCACCCCGCCCTCGAAGACCTCCCGGCCCTGGCCGATCAGCCAGCACCGGAAGTAGTCGAACGCGTCGTCGCTGGCCCCGTCGAGCAGCACCCAGGCCGCGCCCCACAGGTCCCAGGTGTACGCCCGGTTGTACCGCGACTCGAAGTGCCGCGCGAAGTCCAGGACGGAGTCCGGGTCGAGCTGTGCCAGCCGCTCCACCAACAGCTCGGCGTGTTCCTCGGGGTCGCCCTCGGCGGCCTCGCGGGTACGGTCGACCATCTCCCAGAACTCCGTCTCGTCCATCACCGCTCAAGCATTACGGGTACACCCCCTCGCCGCCACCGCGCGTGCCGCGAAAGGCCGGTCGGGGCCCCCGCACGGCCGCATGCGCACGCGAAAGGCGGCCCGCCCCCGAAGGAGCGGACCGCCTTTCGCATGCGCTTGAGAACGCTTCGGCCTTACAGGCCGTAGCGCTCCCGGGCCTCCTTGATGGAGGACGCCGGGACCTCGCCGCGGCGGGCGAGCTGGGCCAGCGCGGCCACCACGATCGACTGGGCGTCGACACCGAAGTGGCGGCGGGCACCCTCGCGGGTGTCGGAGAGGCCGAAGCCGTCCGTACCGAGCGAGGTGTAGTCCTGCTCGACCCACTGGCTGATCTGGTCCGGGACCTGACGCATCCAGTCGGAGACGGCGAGCACCGGGCTGGTGACGCCTTCCAGGGCGCGGGTGACGAACGGGGTGCGCATCTCCCCGCGCAGCAGCGCCTCGTCGCACTCCAGCGCGTCGCGGCGCAGCTCGCCCCAGGAGGTGGCGGACCAGACGTCGGCGGCCACGTTCCAGTCGGCGGCGAGCAGCTTCTGCGCGTCCAGCGCCCAGTGGATGGCCGTACCGGAGGCCATCAGCTGGATCTTCGGGGCCTCGGCGGCCGGGGCCGCCTCCGCCAGGTCCGCCGCCGTGTTGAAGCGGTAGAGACCGCGCAGGATGCCCTCTTCCACGCCCTCGGGCATGGCCGGCTGCGGCTTCGGCTCGTTGTAGACCGTCAGGTAGTAGAAGACGTCTTCCGGCTTCTCGCCGTACATCCGGCGCAGACCGTCCTTGACGATCACCGCGATCTCGTACGCGAAGGCCGGGTCGTAGTTGAGCGACGCCGGGTTCGTGGACGCGATCAGGTGCGAGTGGCCGTCCGCGTGCTGCAGGCCCTCACCCGTCAGGGTGGTGCGGCCGGCGGTGGCGCCGACGATGAAGCCCTTGCCGAGCTGGTCGGCGAGCTGCCACATCTGGTCGGCGGTGCGCTGCCAGCCGAACATCGAGTAGAAGATGTAGAACGGGATCATCGGCTCGCCGTGCGTCGCGTACGACGTACAGGCGGCGATGAAGTCGGCCATGGCGCCGGCCTCGGTGATCCCCTCGTTGAGGATCTGGCCGTCCTTGGCTTCCTTGTAGTACATGAGCTGGTCGCGGTCGACCGGCTCGTACGTCTGGCCCAGCGGCGAGTAGATGCCGGCCGACGGGAAGAGGGACTCCATACCGAAGGTGCGGGCCTCGTCCGGGACGATCGGAACCCAGCGCTTGCCGGTCTCCTTGTCCCGCATCAGGTCCTTGACGAGCCGGACGAAGGCCATGGTGGTGGCCATCTCCTGCTTGCCGGAACCCTTGAGCAGCGGGGCGAAGGAACGGTCCGCCGGAGCCGGCAGGGCCACGTGCTTGACCTTGCGGGCCGGGGCCGGACCGCCGAGCGCCGCGCGGCGCTCGTTCAGGTACTGGACCTCGGGGCTGTTCGCGCCCGGGTGGCCGTACGGGACCTGGCCGTCGGCGAAGGCGCTGTCCGGGATCGGGAGGCCAAGGAGGTCGCGCATGTCCTTGAACTCGTCGATCGTCAGCTTCTTCATCTGGTGGTTCGCGTTCTTCGACTCGAACCCGGCGCCCAGCGTGTAGCCCTTGACGGTCTGCGCGAGGATCACCGTCGGCGCACCCTTGTGCTCCAGGGCGGCCTTGTACGCGGCGTACACCTTGCGGGGCTCGTGGCCGCCGCGGGAGCTGTGGAAGCACTCGGCGATCTTCGCGTCGGAGAGCACACCGGCCAGCTGCACGAGCTCGGCGTTGGCGCCGAAGAAGTGCTGGCGGATGTAGGCCACGTCGCGGGTCGCGTACGTCTGGAACTGCGCGTCGGGCACCTCGCGCAGGCGGCGTACCAGGGCGCCCGTGGTGTCGAGCTGGAACAGCTCGTCCCAGGCGGAGCCCCACAGCGACTTGATGACGTTCCAGCCGGCGCCGCGGAACTGGGCTTCCAGCTCCTGCACCACGCGGAAGTTCGCGCGGACCGGACCGTCGAGGCGCTGCAGGTTGCAGTTGATGACGAAGGTCAGGTTGTCGAGCTGCTCGCGGGAGGCCAGGGCCAGGGCGGCGGTCGACTCGGGCTCGTCCATCTCGCCGTCGCCCAGGAAGGCCCAGACGTGCGAGTTGGCGGTGTCCTTGATGCTCCGGTTCTGCAGGTAGCGGTTGAAGCGCGCCTGGTAGATCGCGGAGAGCGGGCCGAGGCCCATGGACACCGTCGGGAACTCCCACAGCCACGGCAGGCGCCGCGGGTGGGGGTAGGACGGGAGACCGTTCCCGCCGGCTTCCTGGCGGAACTTGTCGAGCTGCTGCTCGGAGATCCGGCCGTCGAGGAAGGCGCGGGCGTAGATGCCGGGGGAGGCGTGGCCCTGGATGTAGAGCTGGTCGCCCGATCCGTCGGCCTCCTTCCCGCGGAAGAAGTGCTGGAAGCCGGTCTCGTACAGCCACGCGGCCGAGGCGAAGGTGGCGATGTGGCCGCCGACGCCGTACTTGGAGCCGCGGGTCACCATGGCGGCCGCGTTCCAGCGGTTCCACGCGGTGATCCTGGCTTCCATCGCCTCGTCACCGGGGAACTCCGGCTCCGCGGCGGTGGGGATGGTGTTGACGTAGTCCGTCTCGAGCAGCTTCGGCAGCGCGAGGCCGGCGGCCTCGGCGTGCTGAAGGGTGCGACGGAGCAGGTACTCGGCGCGGCGCGTACCGGCGGCCTTGGCGACGGCGTCGAGGGAGGCCGCCCATTCGGCGGTCTCCTCGGTGTCGCGGTCCGGGAGCTGGTCGAGCTCGCTCGGAAGCTTTCCTACGGGGTCGGACATCGGTGTGCGCCGCCTTCCGGACAAAGGAGAGGTGGTGAAGAAATCCCTGACGGGCAGGACAGGGTCGTTGGACCCGGGTGGGGTCCGCGGATGACTGTAAGGCGCTGATCGATGATCGATCAAATGAATGTGACATAGAAATGTCCATATGAAGAAAGTCGGCACCGGGTGCCATCAAAACAGGCACCCGGTGCCGGGCAATTCGGGGCAAGGCGGGCAGTGATGCGGGGGTGCGTCGGCTAGTTCACGCCCGCGGCGCGCAGCCCAGAACGTGCCGCTTCACGAGCAGGCCGATGTCGGGGTCCTGGTTGCGGAAGGCGTCCACAAGGGCTTCGTGCTCTTCGGCGTAGGACTTCTGGACGGTTCCCAGCCAGCGGATGGACAGGGCCGTGAAGACCTCGATGCCCAGGGACTCCCAGGTGTGCAGCAGCACGCTGTTCCCGGCGGCCCGCACCATCTCCCGGTGGAAGCCCACGGTGTGCCGCACCTGGGCCGTGCCGTCCGCGCTGCGGTCGGCCTCCCACAGGGCCGCGACGTGCGGCTCCAGGGCCGAGCAGTCGGACGCCAGCCGGGGCGCGGCCAGCTCGGCCGCGATCTGCTCCAGGCCCGCCCGGACCGGATAGATCTCCTCCAGGTCCGCCGCCGACAGGTTCCGTACGCGCACGCCCTTGTTCGGCGCCGACTCGATCAGCCGCAGCGTCTCCAGCTCCCGCAGGGCCTCGCGCACCGGGGTCTGGCTGACCTCCAGCTCCACCGCGATCCGGCGCTCCACGATCCGCTCACCGGGCTTCCAGCGCCCGCTGACGATCCCCTCCACGATGTGCTCGCGGATCTGCTCGCGCAGCGAGTGCACGACGGGTGGGGTGATCATCGGGCTTCATCTCCTGAGAGGTGTGCAGGGGCGTGCGGGCCTTGATGCGTAGACAATACGGCGGCGCCGCCCGTCGCGATGCGTTCCTGGTCAGAGGCACAGGGTGAGGCTGGTTACAGCCGTCAACCGGAATGCCCCAGGGTACGACGACGGCGCCCCCGCCCGGGACTTGCGGTCCGGGCGGGGGCGCCGTGCGTGACAGGGTCTCAGAGACCGAGCTCGACCTCGAACTCGCCGGCCTCGAGGATCGCCTTGACGGCCGAGAGGTACCGGGCCGCGTCCGCGCCGTCCACCAGGCGGTGGTCGTAGGACAGGGTCAGGTACGTCATGTCGCGGATGCCGATGTTCGTGCCCTCGGCGGTCTCGATGACCACCGGGCGCTTGACCGTCGCGCCGATGCCCAGGATGGCGACCTGGTTCGGGGGCACGATGACCGTGTCGAACAGCGCACCGCGCGAGCCGGTGTTGCTGATGGTGAAGGTCGCGCCCGACAGCTCGTCCGGCGTGATCTTGTTGCCGCGGACCTTGGAGGCCAGGTCGGCGGTCGCCTTGGAGATGCCCGCCAGGTTGAGGTCACCGGCACCCTTGATGACCGGGGTCATCAGGCCCTTCTCGGAGTCCACGGCGATGCCGATGTTCTCCGAGTCGAAGTAGGTGATGGTGCCCTCGTCCTCGTTGATCCGGGCGTTGACGACCGCGTGGGCCTTCAGCGCCTGGGCCGCGGCCTTGACGAAGAACGGCATCGGGGACAGCTTGACGCCCTCGCGGGCGAGGAAGCCGGCCTTGGCCTTCTCGCGCAGCTTCATGATCTTGGTGATGTCCACCTCGACCACGGAGCTGAGCTGCGCCTGCGAGTGCAGGGCCTTCATCATGTTGTCGCCGATGACCTTGCGCATGCGGGTCATCTTGACGGTCTGGCCGCGCAGTTCGGACACCGCGGCGGCCGGAGCCTTCGCGGCGGGAGCGGCGGCCGGAGCCGGAGCGGCAGCGGCGGCCTTGGCGGCCTCGGCGGCGGCCAGGACGTCCTGCTTGCGGATGCGGCCACCGACACCGGTGCCCGAGACCGCGGACAGGTCGACGCCGGACTCCGTGGCGAGCTTGCGCACCAGCGGGGTCACGTAGGCACCCTCGTCACCGGCGGAAACCGGGGCGGCGGGGGCGGCCGGAGCGACCGGAGCCGGGGCGGCGACCGGAGCCGGAGCGGCAACGGGAGCCGGAGCGGCGACCGGAGCGGCGACGGGCGCCGGGGCGGCCGCGACCGGAGCCGGGGCGGCCGCGACCGGAGCCGGGGCGGCCACGGGGGCCGGAGCGGCGGCCGGAGCCGGAGCAGCGGCGGCCGGAGCGGCCGCGGGAGCCGCGCCCGCCGCGCCGATGACGGCCAGACGCGCGCCGACCTCGGCGTTCTCGTCCTCGGCGACCAGGATCTCCAGCAGGACGCCGGCGACCGGGGCGGGGATCTCGGTGTCGACCTTGTCGGTCGAGACCTCCAGCAGCGGCTCGTCGGCCTCGACCGACTCGCCGACCTGCTTCAGCCAGCGGGTGACGGTGCCCTCGGTGACGGACTCGCCCAGGGCGGGGAGCACGACATCCGTACCGGCAGCAGCCGGAGCGGCGGCGGCCGGGGCCGCGGGAGCCTCGGCGACGGGGGCCGGAGCGGCCGGAGCCTCGGCGGCCGGAGCCGCGGGGGCCTCAGCGGCCGGAGCCTCGGCGGCCGGAGCCTCGGCCGCGGGGGCCTCGGCGGCCGGGGCCGGCGCGCCCGAACCGTCGTCGATGACGGCCAGCTCGGCGCCGACCTCGACGGTCTCGTCCTCGGCGACCTTGATGGAGGCCAGGATGCCCGACACGGGGGACGGGATCTCGGTGTCGACCTTGTCGGTCGAGACCTCGAGCAGCGGCTCGTCGGCCTCGACGCGCTCGCCCTCGGCCTTCAGCCAACGGGTGACAGTGCCCTCTGTAACGCTCTCACCGAGCGCCGGAAGGGTTACGGAAACCGACATGGTTTCAGTTGCTCCTAACGAATGTGCGGAAGTGGTCGTCGCGCCCAGTGACGGTTAGTCGTGTGCGTGCAGGGGCTTGCCGGCGAGCGCCAGGTGCGCCTCGCCCATCGCCTCGTTCTGCGTGGGGTGTGCGTGGATGAGCTGCGCGACCTCGGCCGGCAGGGCTTCCCAGTTGTAGATCAGCTGGGCCTCGCCGACCTGCTCGCCCATCCGGTCACCGACCATGTGGACGCCGACCACGGCACCGTCCTTGACCTGGACGAGCTTGATCTCGCCCGCGGTCTTCAGGATCTTGCTCTTGCCGTTGCCCGCCAGGTTGTACTTGAGGGCCACGACCTTGTCCGCGCCGTAGATCTCCTTGGCCTTGGCCTCGGTGATGCCGACGGAGGCGACCTCGGGGTGGCAGTACGTGACGCGGGGGACACCGTCGTAGTCGATCGGGACGGCCTTGAGGCCGGCCAGACGCTCCGCGACCAGGATGCCCTCGGCGAAGCCGACGTGCGCGAGCTGGAGGGTCGGGGCGAGGTCGCCGACGGCCGAGATGGTCGGCACGTTGGTCTGCATGTACTCGTCGACCACGACGTAGCCGCGGTCCATCGCGACGCCCTGCTCCTCGTAGCCCAGACCCTGGGAGACGGGGCCGCGGCCGATCGCGACCAGCAGCACCTCCGCCTCGAAGGTCTTGCCGTCCGCGAGGGTGACGCGCACGCCGTTCTCGGTGTACTCGGCCTTGTCGAAGAAGGTGCCGAGGTTGAACTTGATGCCCCGCTTGCGGAACGCGCGCTCCAGCAGCTTGGAGCTGTTCTCGTCCTCGACCGGCACGAGGTGCTTCAGACCCTCGACGATGGTCACGTCGGTGCCGAAGGACTTCCACGCCGAGGCGAACTCGACGCCGATGACGCCGCCGCCCAGGACGATGGCGGACTCGGGCACGCGGTCCAGGACCAGCGCGTGGTCCGAGGAGATGATGCGGTTGCCGTCGATGTTCAGACCCGGCAGCGAGCGCGGCACGGAGCCGGTCGCCAGGAGCACGTGGCGGCCCTGGATGCGCTGGCCGTTCACGTCGACGGACGTCGGCGAGGAGAGGCGGCCCTCACCCTCGATGTAGGTCAGCTTGCGGGAGGCGACAAGACCCTGCAGGCCCTTGTACAGGCCCGCGATGATGTCGTCCTTGTACTTGTGCACACCCGCGATGTCGATGCCCTCGAAGGTGGCCTTGACACCGAACTGGGCGGCCTCGCGGGCCTGGTCCGCGATCTCGCCCGCGTGCAGCAGAGCCTTCGTGGGGATGCAGCCGTTGTGCAGGCAGGTGCCGCCGAGCTTGTTCTTCTCGATCAGGGCAACGTCCAGACCCAGCTGGGATGCGCGCAGTGCGGCAGCGTAACCGCCGCTGCCGCCGCCGAGGATCACTAGGTCGAAAACGGTGCTGGCGTCGTTCGCCACGTCACGTCCTCCATGCATGTGCGCCGGGCACCGGTCCTCTGTGACCGGGCGGCGGCTGGTATACGGCCGCTTTTTTTCGGCCCTGTGGTGGGGGCCCTGTCCTGCCGAGAACCCATCTTCGCATTTGTCGGCGGAACGCGGGACGCCGGGCCTGCCCTCGGTCAGGTCGTTCTGCCCGAACCGGGGGTTACCGCAGCGTAGAAACCTACGGATTTCGTTGGAAGCGAACAGGCCCCGGCCGTGATCAGAAAATCTGATCACGGCCGGGGCCCGCGTGGAGCTCGGCTGCCGGGTGTCAGCCCAGGTCGCCCGTGGCCGTGCGCTCGGCCAGTCGGACCAGGGTGCGGACGGCGGAGCCGGTGCCGCCCTTGGGGGTGTAGCCGTACGGGGCGCCCTCGTGGAACGCGGGGCCCGCGATGTCGAGGTGGGCCCAGGTGATGCCCTCGCCGACGAACTCCTGGAGGAAGAGGCCGGCCACCAGGCCGCCGCCCATCCGGACGCCCATGTTGGCGATGTCGGCGGTGGGGGAGTCCATGGTCTTGCGCAGGTCCTCGGGGAGCGGCATCGGCCAGGAGGCCTCGCCGACCTCCTCGGCGATCTCGTGGATCGAGGTACGGAAAGCGTCGTCGTTGGCCATGATGCCGAAGGTGCGGTCGCCCAGGGCCATCACCATGGCGCCGGTCAGGGTCGCCACGTCGACGATCGCGTCCGGGTTCTCCTCGGAGGCCTTGGTCAGCGCGTCGCCCAGGACCAGACGGCCCTCGGCGTCCGTGTTGAGCACCTCGACCGTCTTGCCGCTGTACATGCGCAGCACGTCGCCGGGCTTGGTGGCCGAACCGGAGGGCATGTTCTCGGCGAGCGCGAGCCAGCCGGTGACGTTGACCTGGAGGCCGAGCTTGGCGGCCGCGACCACGGAGGCGAAGACGGCGGCGGCGCCGGCCATGTCGCACTTCATCGTCTCGTTGTGGCCGGCCGGCTTCAGGGAGATGCCGCCGGAGTCGTAGGTGATGCCCTTGCCGACGAAGGCGAGGGTCTTCTCCGCCTTGGGGTGGGTGTAGGAGAGCTTCACCAGGCGCGGCGGGTTCTCGGAGCCCTTGCCGACGCCCATGATGCCGCCGTAGCCACCCTTGACCAGGGCCTTCTCGTCCAGGACCTGGACCTTGATGCCGTTCTCCTTCGCGGCCGCGCCGGCGACCGCCGCGAAGGCCTCGGGGGTGAGGTCGTTCGGCGGGGTGTTGACGAGGTCACGGGCGATGTTGATCTCGGTCGCGAGGATCGTGGCGCGCTCGGCCGCGGCCTTGTGCTCCTTGTCGCGCGGCTTGGCGCCGAGCAGGGCGATCTCGGCGAGCGGCTGCTTCGGTCCGCCGTTCTTGGAGCCGGCGGCCTTCTTTTCGCCGCCCTGGTAGGCGGTGAAGGCGTACGCGCCCAGCAGCGCGCCCTCGGCCACGGCCGTGACGGCGGAGGCGTCGTCGAGGGGGAGCGCGAAGGCGGCCTTCTTGGTGCCGTGCAGGGCGCGGGCGGCGGCTCCGGCGGCGCGGCGCAGCGCCTCCTCGTCGTAGGACTCGTCCGTGTCGGGAAGGGCGCCCAGTCCGACCGCCAGCACGACCGGGACCTTGAGGCCGTCCGGTGCCGGGAGCTTGGTGGTCTCGCCTTCGGCGCCCGAGGCACCGAGGGCGTCGAGCACGGCGGCCAGCTTGCCGTCGTACGCCTTGTCCACGGCCTCGGCGCCCGCGGCGACGACGGGGCCCTTGGGGCCCTTCGCCACGCCGACGACGAGGGCGTCGGCGCGCAGCGTCGCCGGTCCGGCAGTGCTGAGAGTCAGAGCAGTCACGGTGGTGAATTCTCGCTTCCGTTTTGGTGGTGTGGGCCGAGTGGGTGGACGGCCGTCCGTAGCGATCGTATTCGGGCCCGATGGCCGCCGGAAACGAGCCTACGCGCACGTACTCGTCCGCACGTCACTCGAAGGTTTGGCAAGTTGTTCGATCAAGCGGCCGTCAGGTTCACCCATCTGTGGCTTCTGTCCGACGTTTGCCCCGAGGACCTGACGAGGTCCGAAACACTCGGACCACTCTCGCAAGGGGACGCGGGGTTCCTTTGCATCATTTCCACAGAAGCCTCCCCGGTCCGGCCCCACGCCGCGTACCGAAGTCGAGGATCTGCGGGGGGAAAGGCCGAAATGGTCCATAAGAACCGGATGAACAGGCTCGCCGCCGTCTGCCTCGCGGCCGCCATAGCATCCGTCGCGGTACCCGGAGCGTCCGCGCAGGCCGCGGTGACTCCGCGGATCGACCTGCGGGTGCTCGTCGTCGACGACGGCGGGTCCTCGGTCGAGGCGATCACGGCGGAACTCCGCGACACGGGGGTTCCGTACACCCGCGTCGACCTGGGCAGCGGCAGCCGGCCGGTCGTCAACGCGGCGTTCCTCGCCGACACGGTCGACGGGCGGCCGCGCGCCAAGTTCCAGGGCGTGGTGCTGCCCAACGAGAACCCCTTCGGGGAGGGTTCGGCCGAGATGGCCGCGCTCACCGCGTACGAGACGGCGTACGGGATCCGCCAGGTCGACGCGTACACCTGGGCGCACCCGGGCGTCGGCCTGGAGTACACCGACAACGGCGGCTACAGCGGCACCCTGGACGGCACGCAGGCGGCCGTCACCACCGCCGGCCAGGCCGGCCCCTTCGCCTACCTCGGGGGGCAGGTGGCCTTCGAGGACAACTCGGCGCTGATCCCCGAGAGCTACGGGTTCATGGCCAAGCCGCGCGCCGGCTACACCAGTTACCTCGACGCCCCGGTCGGCTCCGGACGGGCCTCGCTCGTCGGCGAGTACACCCACGACGGGCGCAGCGAACTGGTCGTCACCTTCGGCTACAACCAGCACCAGCAGCAGTTCCGCCTGCTGGCCCGGGGCATCGTCGAGTGGATGACCCAGGGCGTGCACCTCGGCCAGGAGCGCAACTACTTCGCGGTCCACGTCGACGACGTCTTCGCCCCGGACGCCCGCTGGAACAAGGAGCTCAACTGCACCCCGGGCGACTACGCCTGCGCCGGCGGCGAGGGCCAGGAGTCCACGATCCGGATGACGGCCGCCGATGCCGTGTACGCGGCGCAGTGGCAGACGTCCAAGAACTTCAAGCTCGACATGCTCTTCAACGGCGGCGCCGGTGAGGAGTGGAAGGCGGAGAACGGCGGCGTCGACGCCCTGACCGCCCAGCTCGTCGCCGACCGGGCGAAGTACCGGTGGATGAACCACACCTACACCCACCCGTTCCTCGGCTGCGTCCAGGACACCACCACCGTCCCGTGGACCTGCACGAAGAACAGTGCCGGCGCGATCAACTACATGAGCCGCGCCGATATCTCCGCGCAGATCCGGGACAACAACAACTGGGCCGCCGCCAAGGGCATCACCACCGACCGCACGGAACTGGTCACCGGTGAGCACTCCGGCCTCAAGACCCTCCCGCAGCAGCCCCAGGACAACCCCAACCTGGCCGGCGCGCTCGCCGACAACGGCGTGAAGTGGGCGGGCAGCGACAACTCCCGCGAGCCCGCGCAGCGGGCGGTCGGCGCCGCGCTGACCGTCCCCCGGCACCCGATGAACGTGTACTACAACACGGGCACCAACGCCGAGATGGCCGACGAGTACAACTGGATCTACACCAGCCGGGCCGACGGCGGCAGCGGCATCTGCGAGGACAACCCCGCCACCTCCACCTGTCTGCCGGACCCGCTCGACGCCACCACCGGCTACCTGGACTACATCGTTCCGGCCGAGGCCAGGACCGCCATGCGGCACGTCCTGAACAACGACCCGCGCCCGCACTACGTCCACCAGTCCAACCTCGCCGAGGACCGCACCCTCTACCCGGTGCTCGACCAGGTCCTCGACGGTTACCGCGCCCTCTACGCGCCCAGCGCGCCGCTCGTGAACCAGAGCATGAAGGACACCGGCGTCGAGCTCCAGCGCCGCGCGGCCTGGAACGCGGCGGTCGCCGCCAACCAGGTCACCGCCTACCGCATCGGCAAGGACGTCACCGTCAAGGCGCCCTCCGGAGTCGTGGCCCCGCTCACCGCGCCCACCGGCACCAGGAAGCAGCTCCTGCTGGGCACCGCCGACTTCGGCACCGCCTACGCCGGTACCCGCTCCGCCTGGACGGCTCCCGAGCTGCTCCAGAGCGCCGTGACGCTGCGCATGCCGTGACGCTGCGCATGCCGTGACGCTGCGCATGCCGTGACGCTCCGGGAGTTCTGACGCTCCGGACGCTCTGCCTGCCCTGATCAGCGGGGCGGGCACGTACAAGACAGCCACGCGCACCACCTAGCGCCGGCGCTCCGCCAACCACGGGCGCCGGCCCCTTTTCCGTCCTTGGGGGGACACACCGCATGAGCCATGGGCGCCATGTCACCATGCTCACCGAAGGCACCTACCCGCACGTCCACGGGGGCGTCAGCACGTGGTGCGACCAGCTGGTCCGCGGCATGCCGGAGGTCGACTTCAACGTCATAGCCCTGACCGGCTCCGGACGCGAGCCGGTCACCTGGGAGCTGCCGCGCAACGTCTACCGCCACACCAGCTTTCCCCTCTGGGGCGCCCCGCCGGCCCGCAGACTCCGCTCCGGCCTGCGCGGCAAGGCCAAACGGGCGTTCGCCGAGACCTACGAGACCTTCCTGCTCTCCCTGCTCGACCCCGCGCGCGGCGGATTCTCCGCATCCCTGCGCGAGCTGGCCCTGCTGGCCCGGTCCGGGCGGCTCGCCGCGGCCCTGCGCTCCGAATCGGTGCTGCGCCTGCTGATGACCGTCTGGACCCGCCCCGGCCTGGTCACCACCGCCGCCGAGCCCACCATCCACGACGCGCTCACCGCCACCGACCTGCTGGAACACGCGCTGCGCCCGCTGTCCGTGCGGATCCCGCCCGACAGCGTCGCCCACGCCGTCAGCAGCGGACTGGCCACCCTCCCGGCGCTCGCCGCCAAGTACCTCGACGAGGTGCCCTTCCTCCTCACCGAGCACGGCATCTACCTCCGCGAGCGCTACCTCGGCTACCGCAGCGCCGAACAGCGCTGGCCCGTCAAGGCGCTCATGCTCGGCTTCTACCGCGAGCTCAACACCGAGGGCTACCGCCAGGCCGACCTGATCACCCCGTGCAACCAGTACAACCGCCGCTGGGAGGAGCGCGGGGGCGCCGACTCCGAGCGGATCCGCACCGTCTACAACGGCGTCGACCCGCACGCCTTCCCCGAGGCCGGCCCCGAGCCGGAGGTCCCCACCCTCAGCTGGTGCGGCCGCATCGACCCCATCAAGGACCTCGAAACCCTCCTCCGGGCCTACGCGTTCATGCGCGAGGAGCTCCCCGCCCTGCGGCTGCGCCTCTTCGGGCCGGTCCCGGCGGGCTGCGAGGACTACAAACTGAAGCTGGAGAAGCTGGCCGCCGAACTGGGGGTGAGCGACGGGATCACCTACGAGGGCCGCATCGACGACGTGGCCCGCGCCTACGCGGCCGGCTCCGTCGTGATGCTCTCCTCCATCAGCGAGGGCTTCCCCTTCTCCATCATCGAGGCCATGTCCTGCGGCCGCACCACCGTCTCCACCGATGTGGGCGGGGTCCGCGAGGCCGTCGGCGACACCGGGCTCGTCGTCCCGCCGCGCGAGCCCGAGACCATGGCCCGCGCCACCCTCGCCCTGCTGCGCGACGACGAACGCCGCGCGGAACTGGGCCGGATGTCCCGCAGGCGGGTGGTGGAGAAGTTCACGCTCCACCAGTCCGTGGACGGCTTCCGCCACATCTACCGCGAGCTCGCCGGCCAGCCCGTCCTGCCCGTCCACGTGGGCGACGAGTGGACCCAGCGCCTCGCCGACCCCTGGTACAAGGAACTCGCCGCCGACGGGAGCCTGTGGTGAGCGGATCCCTCTGGCTCAAGCCGCCCGGCCCGGACGGGACCTGGGTGCCCGTCGGCCACGCCGCGGCCGCCGGGCGCGGTACGGCGCCCGCCGCCGACGCGGCCGGCGCCCTGCCCGGCATCCCCCGGCCGCGCCGCCAAGGACACGAAGGACGCGAAGGACGCGAAGGACACGAAGGACAGGCCGGGCCCGAAGGGCGCGAAGGACAGGCCGGCCGCGAAGGACGCGACGGGCCGGCCGCCGACCCGATGGACGAACTCGCCGAACGCCTCGACGCGTTCATCGCCGCCGCCGTCCACCCCGACGAGATCGCCGCCGTCCTGGAATCCGACGGCATGACCGACGAGCACATCCGCCTCGCCTACGGCCGCCAGGACTCCTTCGGCCTCGCCGAGGAGCTCTACGCCCGGGTGCCGCGCTCCTTCCCGGAGCCCGACAAGGTCCCCGACCCCTGGAAGGTGCCCCTCACCGCCTGCCTCCTGCGCGGGGTGATCTTCGCCCTGCCCGGGCTCGCCTACCTGCTCGGCGCGCCCCTGCTGGACGGCCCCAAGGACCGGCTGGGGCTGCCCGCGGGGACGCTCACCCTGCTCGCCGGGGCGCTCATCGGCTGGGTCTGGGACCAGAGCCTGTCCCACCGGGCGTACTCCTGGCTCGGCCTCGGCGACCGGGCCGCCGCCGGGCGGACCCTGCTCGTCGGAGCCCCGGCGGGGGCCCTCCTCGGGACCGCCGCCGCGCTGGCGGTACCCGGCGGGCCCCCCTTCTCCTACGCCTTCGCCGCCGGTCAGGCCCTGTACGTCGGGGCCGCCACCGTCCTGCTCGTCCTCGGGCGGGAGCGCCTGCTGCTGGCCGCGCTCGCACCGATGGCCGCGGGGGCGCTGCTCGCGCTCCTCGTGGAACTCCCCGTTCCGGTCCGGGTGTTCCTGCTGACGGCCTCCCTGCTGGCCGCCTGCGCCCTGGCCCTACGGGAACTGCCGCTGGCCGACGGCGTACGGGCCCTCGTGCTCCGCGTCCGCGGCTGGACGGAGCACCGGCCGGGCCAACGGGGCCCGGTGCGCTGGCAGATGCTGCGCGGCGCCGAGGAGGAGTACGCACCGCGCGGACCCCGGCTCGGGGACTCCGTCCCCTACGGGGTGTTCGGCCTGGGCACCGGTCTGCTCGTGCTGTACGCCGCCCTGGGGGAGGTCCTCGCCGGCGGTCCCGCCGAGGCGGTCGCGGCCCCGTCGGCGGTGGCTCTCACCCTCAGCATGGGACCCGCCGAATGGCTGCTCCACCGGTTCCGCAGCGGCAGCCTCGCCGGGCTGCGCGCGGCCCGCTCGCCCCGGCAGTTCTGGCTGCGGATGCTCTCCACCCTGGCCCGGTGCCTCGCCACCTACCTGGCGGTGCTGCTGGTCCTCGGCCTCACCGGAACCCTGCTCTGGCCCGGCGCGCCCGGCCTGACCGGGGTCCGGGTCGCGACCCTGCTGCTGCTCGGCACCGTGATGTGGACCGGGCTGCTCCTGCAGTCCTTCGGGGCGGTCCGGCCCGCCGCGGTGGTCTGCGCCTCGGCCGCCGTCGCGCAGAGCCTGGCCCTGCTCCTGGGCCTCGGCCAGCCGCGCGCCGTGCAACTGGCCGTCGCCGGAGCCGCGGCGCTCGCGCTGGGCACCCTGGTCTGCCTGCTGCTGGGCCGCGCCACGGCCCACCGCTGACCCGGCCCACCGCGGACCCGGCCCACCGCGGACCCCGGCCCACCGCTGCCCAGGCCCACCGCCGACCCCGGCGGCCCCGCCGCGTCACCCCCCGATGCACGTGACCCCGTACGAGAAGAAGGACCTCATGCTTCTGGTGCCCCTCTACGAGCACCCCGCCGACTGCCCCGAGTACTGGGAGCGGCTCATCCGCGCCGCGGGCCGGCTGCACTCCGTGGTGCTCAACCCCGCCAGCGGGCCGGGCGAGGCCCCCGACGAGCGGTTCGCCGCCGTCGCGGAGCGGCTGCGCGGGGCCGGCGTGCCCGTCCTGGGGTACGCCGACACCGACTACGGGCGCCGCCCGCACGCCGCCGTGGTCCAGGACCTGCTGCGCTACCGCGACTGGTACGCCACCGACGGGACCTTCCTGGACCAGGCCGCGGCCGGCCCGGAGTTCCTGCCGCACTACCGGCGGCTCGCCGTCGCGGCGCGGGCCGCCGGGGCCCGTACCGTCGTCCTCAACCACGGAGTGCACCCGCACCCCGAGTACGCCGAACTCGCCGACCTGCTCGTCACCTTCGAGGGGCCCTGGGACGCCTACCGGGACGCGGCCGTCCCTCCGTGGACCGCCGACCATCCCGCCCAACGGTTCTGCCACCTCGTCTACGCCGTCCCGCCGGGCGCCCCCGCCGCCGAACTCGCCGAACGGCTCGCCGCCCAGCGCGGGGCCGGGGTGCACTGCGCGGTCCCGGGGACCGGCGCGCACCCGTGGGGGACCCTGCCGTACGCCCTGGAGGCCACCGGATGAGACGCCAGCCAGTCAGCCGGCCCACCCGCCGGCCTGCCCGCCCGCCCGTCCGCCCGCCCGTCCGTACGGCCGTCCGGCGCCGCCTGCTGGTCCTCGTACCCCTCCTGCTGCTCGCGGCCTGCACCTCCGGCCCGGACCGGGACGGCGAGGGGGAGGACAGGCCCGACGACCTCTCGCCCGCCCCCGCGCCGGGGGAGCGCTGGCTGCCGGCCCCCGGGGTCAGCTGGCAGTGGCAGCTCACCGGGAAGCTCGACACCTCGGTGAAGGCGGCGGTCTACGACATCGACGGGTTCACCACCACCAAGGAGCAGGTCGCCGAGCTGAACGCGGCCGGCCGGCGGACCATCTGCTACCTCTCCACCGGCGCCTGGGAGGACTTCCGCCCGGACGCCGCCGCCTTCCCGGCGTCGATGCGCGGGACCGGCAACGGCTGGGAGGGCGAGCGCTGGCTCGACATCCGCCGGCTCACGGAGCTGGAACCGCTGATCGCCAAGCGGTTCGACATGTGCCGGGACAAGGGCTTCGACGCGGTGGAGCCGGACAACATGGACGCCTACCGCAACAGGTCCGGCTTCCCGCTCACCGCCGGCGACCAGCTGAAGTACAACCGGCTGATCGCGCGGCTCGCGCACGACCGCGGACTGTCGGTCGGCCTCAAGAACGACCTCGACCAGATCCCGGAGCTGGTGGGGGACTTCGACTTCGCGGTCAACGAGCAGTGCGCCCAGTACGACGAGTGCGGACGGCTCACCCCCTTCATCGCGGCGGGCAAGGCGGTCTTCCACGTGGAGTACGAGCTCCCGGCGAGCCGGTTCTGCGCCGCCTCGCGCGAGCTCAAGCTCAGCTCGCTGGAGAAGAAGTACGACCTCGGTGTCTGGCGCAAGGCCTGCTGAGCACCCGCCGGGGAGGGCGGGGGCGCGGCCGCTCAGCCCACCGGGAGGATCGCGTGCACCCGGTAGCCGCCCCCGAAGCGGGGGCCGGCGAAGCAGGAGCCGCCCAGGGCCACGGCCCGCTCGCGCATGCCGAGCAGGCCGTGCCCGCCGCCGGGGTCGCGGGGCTCCGGCGAGGGATCGGCCGCGGAGCCGCCGTCGTCCAGCACGGTCACCTCCACCGAGCCGCCCACGCGCACCACGCTGACCTCGGCGCCGGCCCCCGGCCCCGCGTGCTTGCGGACGTTGGTCAGCGCCTCCTGGATCACCCGGTACGCCGCGAGGTCCACGGCGGCGGGCAGCGGAACCGCGGCGGCCGGGCCCAGCTGGACGATGACCTTCACCGGGAGCCCGGCGTGCCGGAAGGTGCCCACCAGGTCGTCGAGGACGGCCAGACCGGGCGCCGGTTCGGTCGGCGCCTCCGGGTCGCCGGACTGGCGCAGCAGTCCGACGGTCGCCCGCAGCTCGTTCAGGGCCGAGCGGCTGGCGTCCCGTACGTGCGCCAGCGCCTCCTTGGCCTGGTCCGGGCGCTTGTCCATGACGTGCGCCGCCACGCCCGCCTGCACGTTGACCAGGGCGATGTGGTGGGCCACCACGTCGTGCAGGTCCCGGGCGATCCGCAGCCGCTCCTCGGCGACCCGCCGCCGGGCCTCCTCCTCACGGGTCCGCTCGGCGCGCTCGGCCCGCTCCTGGATGGCGTCGACGAAGGCCCGCCGGCTGCGCACCGCGTCCCCGGCGGCCGCGGCCATGCCGGTCCAGGCGAAGATGCCGAGGTTCTCCTGCGCGTACCAGGGCAGCGGCCCGGCCAGCATGGCCACCCCCGTCAGCCCGGCCATGGTGAGCAGGCCGAGCTTCCAGGTGGTGGGCCGGTCGGTGCGGGCGGCCACCGTGTACAGGGCGATCACCGTGCACATGGCGACGGGCGCCCGCGGCTCCCCGGTGGTCAGTTCCAGCAGCGAGAGCCCGACGGCCACGGCCAGCACCGCGCGCGGCCGCCGGCGCCGCAGCACCAGGGCGGCGGCGCCGAGCACCATGAGGACCAGCGAGAAGGGCTCGGGCGTGCGGGTCCCGAAGGTCGGACCGTGCTCCCCGTGCGGGTCGGCGAAGGACCCGACGACCATGGCGACGAGTGCCCCGAACGCCAGTACGGCATCGGTGGCCAGCGGATGGTCCCGCATCCACTGCCGTGTGGGCGCGAGCGGCCCGAGGTGTGTCGTCACCCCGATACGGTACGGCCCCGCACGCGTTCTCAGACCCCTGGCGGCGGTACGGGAGGCGTCCCGGGCGGGACCGGGGGAGGGGGCGGGACCGCGGGCGGCGTCCCGGCCGGGGGCAGCCCCAGCGGGGCGCGGGATCGCTCCGGGCCCCACTTGGCGCGCACCAGACAGATCAGCATCACCGAGGCGATGGCGGCCAGGTGCTCCTTGCCCGCCAGGTTGTCCTTGAAGAGCAGCTCGCCGATCATGACCAGGATCACGACGGAGCCGGTCACGTAGGCCCGGTAGCGCCAGCAGACGTACACGGCGAGCCCGACCACCGCCGCCGAGGGCCCGGTGTCGTTGACGATCCGGTCCGAATCGGGCAGGCCGAAGGGGTGGTCCGGGCCCAGCGAGATCCCGATCCGCGCGTAGGTGGTTCCGGCCAGGGTGGCCACGTAGCCGATGACCAGCGTGCGCCACCAGCCGATGCAGATCTCCGAGATCCCGAAGACGAGCAGGATCTGCGCGAGCGCCCCCCACACCGGCAGGTCCAGCGCCGGGACGAACAGCGACAGCGGGGTCCGCAGCAGGGCCAGCCAGAGCGGGTCCACCGCTTTGACCGACCCGAGGTCCTGCACCGGCTGGAAGCCCCATGACGTCTGCTGGACGATCTGGAAGACGGCCGTCAGGCAGACCGCGCCGAGGGTCATCGGGATCGCCCGCCACGTGTCTCGGACGAGCGCGTCCCGGACCGTCCGGTACAGGGGCCCCCACTCGCGGCGGGCGAACCGCCGCAGTGAGGCAGTGGTCAACGCTTGCTCTCCAGATGTCTGCGGTGCATCCACTTCGGCAGCCCGGGTGCTTCCAGGAAGCCCTCGGCCCGGCCCGCGGCGATGCCGATCCGCAGCAGGTCCGAACTCTTCTCGAAGAGCATGAACCGCGGTTCCCAGATCGGCCGGTATTTGGCGTTGGCCCGGTAGAGGGACTCGATCTGCCACCAGCGCGAGAAGAAGCTCAGCAGCGAGCGCCACAGACGCAGCACCGGACCGGCGCCGAGCTTCGACCCGCGCTCGAAGACGGAACGGAACATCGCGAAGTTCAGCGAGACCTGTGTGACCCCGATCTCCTTCGACCGCTCCAGGAGTTCGATGACCATGAACTCCATCAGGCCGTTCTCGGAATCCCGGTCACGGCGCATCAGGTCCAGGGAGAGGCCCTTGGGTCCCCAGGGCACGAAGGACAGTACGGCGCGCAGTTCGCCCGTGCCGTCGAAGCACTCCAGCATCACGCACTGGCCGTCGCCGGGATCGCCCAGCCGGCCCAGTGCCATGGAGAAGCCGCGCTCGGTCGCGCCGTCGCGCCAGTCGTCGGCGCGCCGCAGGAGTACGTCCATCTCCTCGGCCGGGATGTCGGCGTGACGGCGGATGCGGACGGTGTACCCGGCCCGCTTGACGCGGTTGTACGCCTGGCGGACGGTGCGCATGGCGCGGCCCTCCAGGGTGAACTCGTCGGTCTCGACGATGGCCTCGTCGCCCAGCTCCAGCGCGTCCAGTCCGTGCCGGGCGTAGATCTGCCCGGCCTCCTCGCTCGCGCCCATCACGGCGGGCACCCAGCCGTGCTCGCGGGCCTCGGCCAGCCACGGGTCGATGGCGCCGGGCCAGGCCTCGGGGTCGCCGATCGGGTCGCCGGAGGCCAGCGAGACCCCGCCGACCACGCGGTAGGTGACCGCGGCCTTGCCGGTGGGGGACCAGATGACGGACTTCTCGCGGCGCAGCGCGAAGTAGCCCAGTGAGTCGCGGTCCCCGTGCCGGGCGAGCAGCAGGCGCAGCTTCTCCTCGTCCTCCTCGCCGAGCGGGTCCACGGCGCGGCGCGAGCGGAAGGCCGCGAAGAGGACGGCGAGCAGCAGCAGCGTGGACATGACGTTGATCGCCACGTCCACCCAGCCCGGGGTGGTGATCGTGTTGTACGCCTTGTCGTCCGGGGCCAGGGTCACCAGCCGCATCACGCCGTACCGCCAGCGGGCCAGGAAGGTGGCGTCCGCGGCGTCCGGGTCGGTGTTGGTCGCGCCGACGACCAGGGCGGCGACCAGCGAGGTCACCAGCAGGCCGACGGAGGCGACCAGGCTGGCCAGCAGCGGGTTGGAGCGGTCGCCCTTGGCGTAGAACTCCCGGCGGCCCAGCAGCAGGGCGCCGACGAAGAGCGCGGTCAGCCCGAAGGCCACCCAGTTCTGCGGGTGGACGCGGAACTCCGGGTAGCAGAACTCGTACCCGCCCCCCGAGCACGGGGTGAAGGAGGCGACGGCGGCCATCGCGAAGGCCGCCAGCAGCAGCCCGCTCAGCACCAGGTTCAGGATCCAGGCCGCGCGTTTGCGGCGGCCCATGGTGACGGTGAGCAGCAGCGAGAAGGCCGCGGAGGCGAAGCCCGCCGTGAGCAGGTACGGGGTGTAGAAATCGGCGGTGCTGTGCCGGCGCAGGTCCTGGCCGAGCGAGAACCACACCGCGCTGAGCAGGTTGACGAAGGTGACGGCGCGCAAGTACCACACCGCGAAGGCGGCGCCGCGCCGCGAGCGGACGCTTCCCCGGCCGGTTTCCCGGGTGTTCCCCTGGGCATTGGCCTGGCCGTTCCCCCGCCCGCCCCCCGGATTGTTTCTGCCGTTCGGATCCCCACCGGTTCCTCGGTCGGTCTTCCGATCGGTCTCTGCGCTGGTCAAACGGACCTCTCCCATAAAAAGCGATGATATGGGGCATCGCGGTCCGTGCTGGGCTCCCTGAGGGCCGCGGCCTGGTCAGGACCGCGTGCCCCGGGGACTCATTCGGTCGGCTCGGCCGCCCTCTCGGGGAGTTCCGCCGCGAGTGCGGCGGCCGCCTGGACGAGGGGGAGGGCCAGCAGCGCCCCGGTTCCTTCTCCCACAGTGACGCCGTGGTCGAGGACGGGGTTGAGCGCCATCCGGTCCAGGGCCTTCGCCTGGCCCGGCTCTCCGCTGGCCTGTCCGGCCAGCCACCAGTCCGGGGCCCGGAAGGCGGCCCGCTGGGCCACCAGCCCGCAGGCCGCCGAGACGACCCCGTCGAGGATCACGGGGGTGCGGCGCACCGCGCACTGGAGCAGGAAGCCGGTGATCGCCGCGACGTCGGCCCCGCCGACGGTGGCGAGCAGCGCGACCTGATCCCCGAGGACGGGCCGGGCGCGTCGCAGCGCGTCGCGGATCGCCGCGCACTTGCGCATCCAGGTCAGGTCGTCGATCGGCATGCCGCCGCGGCCGGTGACCACGGAGGCGTCCGTACCGCACAGGGCGGCGACGAGGGTCGCGGCGACGGTGGTCCCGCCGACGCTCAGGTCGCCGAGGACGACCAGGTCGGTCCCCGAGTCGGCCTCCTCGTCGGCGATCTGGATCCCGAGGCGCAGCGCCGCCTCGGCCTCCTCGGTCGTCAGCGCGTCCTCCACGTCGATCCGCCCGCTGCCGCGCCGGACGCGGTGCTTGGTGATCTCCTGGGGCAGCAGGTCGAGATGGCAGTCCAGCCCGGCGTCCACGATCCGTACGGAGGCGCCGAGCCGCCCGGCCAGCACCGCCACCGGGCTCCGCCCGTCCAGGACGGCCCGCACCAGCTCGTGGGCGCTGCCGGCGGGACGTACGGAAACCCCCTCGGAGGCCACCCCGTGGTCCGCGGCGAACAGCACGACGCGCGGCCGCTCGATCGGCTTGACCGGCACCCGGCCCTGCGCGGCGGCGAGCCACTCGGCGAGTTCGTCGAGCCGCCCCAGCGCCCCGACCGGCACGGCCAGCCGTTCACGGCGTTCCTCGGCGTCACGCCGGACGCCCCCGTCGGGGCGCTCGATCAGATCGGAGAAGTCGTCGAGATTCAGCGTGGTCATTTGCCAGAGGGTACAGCGGCTCCCCGGGCGGCCCGAACGGTCCGTGCACCACCTTTCACCGCCGGTCCCCGCGGTTACTGCTTCAGGACCAGCGCCTGCCCCGCCACCACCAGGAGGACGTGCTCGCACTCCCCGGCGACCCCCGCGTTCAGCCGCCCCAGCTCGTCGCGGAACCGGCGCCCCGACGCGGTCGCGGGGACCACGCCCGAGCCGACCTCGTTGCTCACCAGCACCACCGGCCTGCGGGTCGCGCGGACGGCCGCCACGAGTTCCGCCGTCCGTTCCCGCAGCTCAGCGGCGCCCTTGTCCGCCCACACCGCGTCGTCCCAGGCTCCGGCCCGGTCCATCGCGTCCGTGAGCCACAGCGCCAGGCAGTCGATGAGCAGCGCCGGCCCCTCCTGCTCCAGCAGCGGCACCAGATCGCAGGTCTCCACCGTCCGCCAGGACGAGGCCCTGCGCTCGCGGTGCAGCCCGATCCGCGCGGCCCACTCCGCGTCGCCCTCGCGGGTGCCGCCCGTGGCCACGTAGACGACCTCCGGGTAGCCGGCCAGCCGGCGCTCGGCCTCGTACGACTTGCCCGACCGGGCTCCGCCCAGGACCAGGGTCCGCCGCGGCACCTCGGGCGCCGGCCGGTACTCCCCGGCCGCCACCGTGGTCCCGTCCGCCACCGTCCGCGCGCCCGCGGCGGCGCACCGGCGCTCCAGTTCCGCCCCCGGCGGGGTGTCGTGGTCCAGGTGGACCGCGATCACGTCCGTCGACGGGCCCACGGCCCCGCTGGCCCGCAGCCGCGCCAGCGCCTCCGGCCGGCCGAGCACGTCCGCGAGGACCACGTCGTACGGGCGCCGCCCGCTGGTGCCCGCGGTCCCGGCCGGGGCCCCGCCCGGCGGCAGGTACAGCATCCGGGCGCCGTCCGGCCCGGTCACCTCGTACCCGGTGCCCGGCGCGTCCATCGGCACCGCCCGCACCCGGTGCCCCGAGATCACCGCGAGCTCCCGCCCGTCCGGCACCCGCCCGGCCGCCGGCAGCCCCGGCGGCAGCTCGACGGCGGGGCCGTCGTGCGGGTGGGTCAGCAGGACCTGCCGTACGGCGGCCAGCGAATGCCCCGCCCGGGCACCGGCGAGCACTGCCCCGGGGGTCAGGTCCAGGAGCAGCGCCCCGTCCACGAGCACGGAGGTGGCGGCGCGCGCCCGGGGCCCCACGGAGAGCGCGCACGCGGCGCAGGGACAGCCGGGGCGGGGCAGTCCTTCGGGTGTGCCGGTGCCGAGCAGAGTGAGTTCCACAGGATGATCCTCCCGCGTCGCCGGGACTGCTGCGCGCCCGGTTAGTCTGCGGGCACACTCAAGGCGAGAAGCGTGTGAGAAGCGGACGAGCAACGGAGGCGGACATGGCGTGGACGTGGCGGTTCGAGACGGCCGACGGCAGCGAGACGAGCCCGTCGGTGGTGCCGGAGGAGTTCACCACGCAGGGGGACGCCGAATCCTGGATCGGCGAGTACTGGAAGGACCTGCTGGAGGGCGGTACCGAACAGGTGAAGCTGTCCGACGACACCGGGGTCCAGCTCTACACGATGAGCCTGCGCGAGGCCGCGGAACTCTGAGCGGCGCCGGCCGGCGCTGACCGGCCGACCAGCTGACCG
This sequence comes from Streptomyces sp. NPDC099050, assembly GCF_044759865.1. NCBI lineage: Bacteria > Bacillati > Actinomycetota > Actinomycetes > Kitasatosporales > Streptomycetaceae > Streptomyces > Streptomyces sp. NPDC099050. The sequence continues at coordinate 167,828 of NZ_JBIWAE010000002.1, forward strand.
GCGCTGACCGGTTCCGGCCGGGTACGCGAGAGCCCGGACCCCCTCAGGGGGTCCGGGCTCTGCCGTGCGAAGGGCGGGCTCGGGCGCTCAGCCCCGTACGCCGCACAAGTGCAGCAGCGCGGCGACCCCGCGGTAGGGGTCGGTCCGCCCGGCGCGGTCCTCGGCGGCGAGCAGCCGCTCCAGTTCCGCGTCGGCGGGCAGCTCGTTCGCGGCCTCGGTGCCGTCGGTGAAGACGCGCACGCCGTACCAGGTCTGCAGCGGGGCGCCGATCCCGGACAGGGTCGCGGTCAGCGTCGCCAGCCGGTCGGCGCGCACGTCCAGGCCCAGCCGGTTCGTGTAGTCGACGCCGTCGAAGGCGGTCAGCGCGGCCGTCCAGTCGCCGTGCAGACCGGGCCGCATGGCGAGGGCGTCGCCGTTGCGCACCAGCAGGGACAGCAGCCCGCCGGGGGCCAGCATCCGGGCGAGCCCGGCGAGCATGGCGTCCGGCTCGGGGACGTACATGAGCACGCCGTGGCAGAGCACGACGTCGAAGCTGCCCGGCAGGAAGTGCGCGCCGGTCTCCCGGCCGTCGCCCTCCATGAGGCGGACGCGGTCCTGGATCCCGGGGGGCTCGGCGGCCAGCACCTCGCGGGCGACGGCAAGCATCGCCGGATCCTGCTCGAGTCCGGTCACCATGTGCCCGGCGCGGGCCAGGCGCAGTGCCTGCGTGCCCTGGCCCATGCCGACGTCGAGGACGCGCAGCCGCTGTCCCACCGGGAAGCGGTGCGCGATCTGCTCGTCGACCTGACGGCCGACGAGCTCCTGGCGCACCGCGTTACGGAGCCCGCCCAGGCCTTCCAGCCACAGCCGGGCCCCGTCCGCGAAGCCACCCCCGCCGAACGCTCCGGGCGTTCCTCGGCTCAGGGCCGTTCCCCGCGCTTGACCTGCGGCTTCGGCAGACGCAGCCGGCGCATCTGGAGGGTGCGCATCAGGCCGTACGCGACGGCGCCGCGCTTGGGCTCGTCCGGGAAGCGCTGGTTCAGGGCCTTGCGCAGGCGGATGAACATGCCGACGGAGTCGACGATGATCAGCGCGATCACGCCGAGCCACAGCAGCAGCGCGATGTTCTGGATGGACGGCACCCGCACCATGCTCAGCACCAGGATGATCACGGCCAGCGGCAGGAACATCTCGGCGACGGAGAAGCGGGAGTCCACGAAGTCGCGCACGTACCGGCGCACGGGGCCCTTGTCCCGGTTGGGCAGATAACGCTCGTCACCATTGGCGAGGGCCTCGCGCTGCTTGGTCATCTCGACCCGGCGGCGCTCACGAGCCCGCTTGGCATCCTCCTTGCGGTTGCCGGTCGAAGCCACCACTGCCTTGCGCTGCGACTGGGCCACAGCACGCTTCGGCGTCGGGCGGCCCTTCGGGGCCTGAGGGTCACGGGACTGGGAGAGGTCGGCGCTCACCTTGTCGGTGGCGGCGTCCTTCTCTTCCTTGGAGGATCGGCTACCAAACACAAACCCAAGGGTACGTGGTTGCGGGCGCGCGCCCCATCCCGGCGGGGAACGATCCGGCAACGGCGGGCGTCCTTCCTGGGGGGAGCACCTACTCCTTACGCCTGACTCGGCGGACGAGCAGTCGTCCTGGAGGAGGAGCGCATCCCCGCTCGAACAGTGCGGTAATAGAGACAGGGCCCGTACTGTGGGTCTTGTTGGTGACCTGGAGCACAGTCCGTCTAGAAGGGGGCGCGCGAAGCCCATGAGCGGTGTCATGAAGCGTATGGGGATGATCTTCCGCGCGAAGGCGAACAAGGCCCTGGACCGGGCCGAGGACCCGCGCGAGACCCTCGACTACTCGTACCAGAAGCAGCTCGAACTGCTTCAGAAGGTGCGCCGCGGCGTCGCCGACGTGGCGACCTCCCGCAAGCGGCTGGAGCTGCAGCTGAACCAGCTCCAGGGCCAGTCCAGCAAGCTGGAGGACCAGGGCCGCAAGGCGCTGGCCCTGGGCCGCGAGGACCTGGCCCGCGAGGCCCTGTCCCGCCGCGCCTCGCTGCAGCAGCAGGTCAGCGACCTGGAGGTGCAGCACCAGACCCTCCAGGGCGAGGAGGAGAAGCTGACCCTCGCCGCCCAGCGGCTCCAGGCCAAGGTGGACGCCTTCCGCACCAAGAAGGAGACCATCAAGGCCACGTACACGGCCGCCCAGGCGCAGACGCGGATCGCCGAGTCCTTCTCCGGCATCTCCGAGGAGATGAGCGACGTCGGCCTCGCCATCCAGCGCGCCGAGGACAAGACGGCGCAGCTCCAGGCCCGCGCCGGCGCGATCGACGAGCTGCTCGCCTCCGGAGCGCTCAGCGACGCGAGCGGGCTCGCCAAGGACGACCTCCAAGCCGAGCTGGACCGCATCTCGGGCGGTTCGGACGTGGAGCTGGAGCTCCAGCGCATGAAGGCCGAGCTGGCGGGCGGCCCCTCCGCCCAGAATCCGGCCATCGAGGGCGGCGCCCCGGGCGCCGGCCAGCAGTCGCCGACCCAGCACCGGTTCGACAAGCAGTAGGACGGGGCCCGTCATGATTGTCCGCATCATGGGGGAAGGTCAGCTGGAGCTGGCGGACAGCCACTTCAGCGAGCTCAACAAGCTGGACGACGAACTGCTCGCGGCGATGGAGAGCGGTGACGAGGAGGGCTTCCGGCGCACGCTGGGCGAGCTGCTCGCCGCCGTACGGCGGCTCGGCGAGCCGCTGCCCGACGAGGCGCTGGAGCCGTCCGAGCTGATCCTGCCCGCGCCCGACGCCTCGCTGGACGAGGTGCGGGAGATGCTCCGCGACGACGGGCTGATCCCGGGCTGATGCCGGCCTGCTGCCGGGCTGATCCCTGGGCCGTACCCGGCTGACCGCGCGCAGACGGGAAGGAGAAGGGCCCGCCCCCATTCGGCGGGCCCTCCTCCGTCAGTGCGACTCCTTCTCGGAAGTCCGTTCCCCGTCCGGGGTCCCGCCGATGAAGTTCTCGAACCTGCGCCGCGGCGAGGACCACCGGCGGTCGTGGTGGAAGGCGCGCAGCTGGGCCTTGGCGCGGGCCTTCGGACGGTTCGCGTAGAGCTTCTTCGCGTACGGGGAACCGGGCCGGGCGAGCCGGACCGCGCCGATCAGCGCGACGAAGGGGATGACCGTGCCGAAGAAGGCGGTGCGCGCCTTGCCCTTCCACAGGGCGATCAGGGCGAGGAAGAAGTTGGTCGCGGTGTTCATGGCGACCAGTCCGCGGTTGTGCCGTTCGTCCTCGGTGAGGTCGTTGACCCCGAAGGGCAGGAAGCCGCCCAGCACCAGCGCCACGATCGCCGCCGTCAGGACCACGATCTCCACGCTCTTGCGGCCCTGCTCGCTCCAGTAGACGTCGTCCAGGTGCAGGATCAGCGCGAACTCGTCCAGCACCAGCCCCGCGCCGAGCCCGAAGATCACGGCCGACAGGCCCGCCCCGAAGCTGTGCCGGGCGCTCCCGATCGCACCGAAGCCACCGATGATCACGAGGATCACGCCCGGGACCACGTGGTGGATGTGCATCCCGCCCGGCGTGACGTTCTTGAAGGGGCCCCGGCCCGCCCGGATCATCCGGGTGATCACGCGGGTGACCAGGAAGGACAGGACGAAGGAGACCAGCGCGAGGAGCAGCGGGAGCTTCCCCGGCTCCATGATGTTGCGATACCACCAGTGACCCATGCCACCACCTCCCGATTTGGGGTGTATTGGGTAACTTACCGGTCCTGTCGAGCGGGTAGCGTTCGCGCCGATGACAGATTCGTACGACGGCCCGTCCCCGACCCCGCCCCCGGAGCGCGCCTCGCTGCTCGACGGGGTGCGCTTCGCCTTCGGCACGCTCACCGTGCTGCCCACCCGCATCCACCGCTGGGACCGCCCCGCGGCCCGCACCGGCATGGCCTGCGCCCCGCTCGCCGGGCTCGTCGTGGGGCTCCTCGCGGCGGCGCCCGGGGTGGTCCTGCTGCTGTGCGGCGGGGGTCCGCTGCTCGCCGCCGCCGTCACCGTCGCCGTACCGGCGGCCCTGACCCGCGCCCTGCACCTGGACGGCCTCGCCGACACGGTGGACGGCCTGGGCAGCGCCAAGCCGGCCGACACCGCGCTGCGCATCATGAAGCAGTCCGACATCGGGCCCTTCGGCGTGGTGGCACTGGTGTTCCTCCTGCTGGTCCAGGTCGCGGCGCTGGCGAACGTGTACGCCGACAGCTGGACCCGGGGCGCCCTGGCCGCCGTGGTCGCGGCCGTCACCGCCCGGCTCGCCATGACCATGGCCTCCCGCGACGGGATCCCCCCGGCCCGCCCGGAGGGGCTGGGTGCGGCCGTCGCCGGAGCCGTCCCGCGCGAGGCGGCCGTCGCGGTCGCCGTACTCGTGCTGACCCTGTCCGCCGCCGCCGCGCTCCCGCTGGGCCTGCCTGCCGCCGCGCAGCACGCGGCGGCCGTCCTGGCCGCCCTGCTGGCGGCGGAGGCCCTGCTCCGGCGCTGCGTACACCGCTTCGACGGGGTCACCGGGGACGTGTTCGGAGCCCTGGCCGAGGTCTCGGCGACGACCGCCCTGGTCGTACTGGCCCTGGGGTAGGGAAGGCCTTCCGGATCCCGCCCGCCCTGCCGCCCGCCCTGCCGCCCGCCCCGCCGCCCGCCGGGCTCCCGCCGCGCGGGACGACGTAGGGTCGGGGCGTGGAACAGACCCCGAACCAGGCCCCGACGCCCATCCGGGTGCTCCTCGCCGACGACCAGGCCCTGCTGCGCAGCGCGTTCAGGGTGCTCGTCGACTCCGAGTCCGACATGTGTGTCGTCGGGGAGGCCTCCGACGGGGCGCAGGCCTTCGAACTGGCGCGCACGCTCCGGCCCGACGTCGTGCTCATGGACATCCGGATGCCCGGCACCGACGGCCTCGCCGCCACCCGGCTGATCAGCGCCGATGCCGAACTGGCCGAGGTCCGCGTGGTGATGCTGACGACCTTCGAGGTGGACGAGTACGTGGCGGCGGCCCTGCGGGCGGGCGCCTCCGGGTTCCTCGGCAAGGGGGCCGAGCCCGAGGAACTGCTCAACGCCATCCGCGTCGCGGCCGCCGGTGACGCGCTGCTCTCCCCGGCCGCCACCAAGGGGCTCATCGCCACCTTCCTCGCGCAGGGCGGCGGCGAGGGGGCCGCCCCCGCCGCGGGCGCGGCCCACCTACAGCGCCTGGCCGCGCTGACCGGACGCGAGCGCGAGGTCCTCGTCCTGGTGGCGGCGGGCCTGTCCAACGACGAGATCGCCCGCCGGCTGGAAGTCAGCCCGCTCACCGTCAAGACCCACGTGAACCGGGCCATGTCCAAGCTCGGCGCCCGCGACAGGGCGCAATTGGTGGTCATCGCGTACGAATCGGGACTGGTCCGGCCCCGGGCCGAGTAGGGCGCGGGAGTTTCGCCGTACCGCGCGGCGGTTCGGAGTACTCCCGCCTACTGCGAACGCGGTATGCCCCGGATAAGGACGGGACCTGGGGGCGACGTCGGCGTGCCCGTGCCCACGAGAGGCTGAGGGGCCCCGCGCGTGCCCGAAGGCACGGTCCGTCACGCCTCGTAGACGTCACCGCGTCCCTGCAGAGAGATCCCCATAGTCATGTTCCGGCTGTCCCGCTTCAGCCTCGCCCAGAGGGCGCTGATCGGCCTCGTGTCGCTCGTCGCGCTCTTCTTCGGCGCCATAGCCATCCCGCAGCTCAAGCAGCAGCTGCTGCCCTCCATCGACCTGCCGATGGTGTCCGTGCTCGCGCCGTACCAGGGCGCTTCGCCCGACGTGGTGGAGAAGCAGGTCGTCGAACCGATCGAAGCCATGCTCAAGGGCGTCGACGGCATCACCGGCATCACCTCCACCGCCAGCGAGGGCAACGCCCTGATCATGGCGACCTTCGACTACGGCGACGAGGGCACCAAGCAGCTCGTCGCCGACGTCCAGCAGGCCGTCAACCGGGCCCGCGTACGGCTGCCCGCCGAGGTCGACCCGCAGGTGATCGCCGGTTCCACCGACGACATCCCGACCGTGGTCCTCGCCGTCACCTCCGACAAGGACCAGCAGGCGCTGGCGGACCAGCTGACCACGTCCGTGGTCCCCGCGCTGGAGGACATCGCAGGCGTCGGCCAGGTCACCGTGGACGGGGTGCGGGACCTCCAGGTCACGGTCACCCCCGACGAGGCCAAGCTCGCCGCCGCCGGCCTCGACGGCGCGGCCCTGGCCCAGGGCCTCCAGGCGGGCGGCGCCACCGTCCCCGCCGGCTCCTTCGACGAGGCGGGCAAGAACCGCACCGTGCGCGTCGGTTCGGGCTACACCTCGCTCGCCCAGCTGGAGGACCTGCGCCTCACCGCCGGACCGGGCAAGCCCGCCGTCCGCCTCGGCGACGTGGCGAGCGTGAAGCAGGAGCCGGCCAAGGCCGACTCCCTCACCCGCACCAACGGCAAGCCCAGCCTCGCCCTGATGCTGACCATGGACAAGGACGGCAGCGCCGTCGCCATCTCGGACGCGGTCAAGGACAGGCTGCCCGAGCTCCGCTCCACCCTCGGCTCCGGCGCCGACCTGACCGTGGTCAGCGACCAGGGCCCGGCCGTCGCCAAGTCCATCTCGGGCCTGACCACCGAGGGCCTGCTCGGCCTGGTCTTCGCGGTCGTCGTGATCCTGGTCTTCCTCGGCTCGCTGCGCTCGACGCTGGTCACCGCGGTCTCCATCCCGCTGTCCGTCGTCCTCGCGCTGATCGTGCTGTGGACCCGCGACCTCTCCCTCAACATGCTGACGCTGGGCGCCCTCACCATCGCCATCGGCCGGGTCGTCGACGACTCGATCGTGGTCCTGGAGAACATCAAGCGCCACCTCGGCTACGGCGAGGAGCGGCAGCACGCGATCATCACCGCGGTCAAGGAGGTGGCCGGCGCGGTCACCTCCTCCACGCTCACCACCGTCGCCGTCTTCCTGCCGATCGCCTTCGTCGGCGGCATGGTCGGCCAGTTCTTCGGCCCCTTCTCCATCACCGTCACCGCGGCCCTGCTGGCCTCGCTGCTCGTCTCCCTGACGGTCGTGCCGGTGCTCTCGTACTGGTTCCTGCGCACGCCGAAGGGCGTCAGCGAGGGGGACGCCGCGAGCATCGAGAAGGCCCGCCGCGAGGCCGAGGAGAAGGAGTCCCGCAGCAAGCTCCAGCGGTTCTACGTACGGGCGCTGGGCCTGGTCACCCGCCGCCGGGTCGCCACCCTGATCGTCGCCGCCGTGGTGTTCGTCGCGACGCTGGGCATGACCCCGCTGCTCAAGACGAACTTCTTCGACCAGGGCGAGCAGGAAGTCCTCAGCATCAAGCAGCAGTTGCCGCCGGGCACCTCGCTGGCCGCCGCGGACGAGGCGAGCCGCAAGGTCGAGAAGGTCCTGGACGGCACCGACGGGGTCAAGGACTACCAGGTCACCGTCGGCTCCTCCGGCTTCATGGCCGCTTTCGGCGGCGGTACCGGCTCCAACCAGGCCTCGTACCAGGTCACGCTGGAGGACTCGGGGAAGACCGAGTCCGCCAAGAAGCACATCGAGACCGCCCTCAAGGGGCTCGACGGCGTGGGCGAGACCACCATCGCGGCCGGCGACGGCTTCGGCAGCCAGAACCTCAGCGTGGTCGTCAAGGCCGGTGACGGGGCCGTCCTGGCCAAGGCCGCCGAGCAGGTCCGCGCCGAGGTGGCGAAGATCGAGGACGTCACCGACGTCCAGAGCGACCTGTCCCAGTCCGTGCCCCGGATCTCGGTCACCGCCACCCCCAAGGCGGCGGAGTTCGGCCTGAACCAGGCGGCGCTCGGCGCCATCGTCGGCCAGGCCGTACGCGGCAACCCGGCGGGCAAGGCCGTACTGGACGACACCGAGCGGGACATCGTCATCAAGTCCGCTCAGCCGGCCACCACCCTGGCCCAGCTGCGGGCGCTGCCCGTCGGCCCCGTGAAGCTCGGCGACATCGCCGAGGTCAAGGAGGTCCCCGGCCCCGTCGCGATGACCCGGATCGACGGCGCCCGCGCCGCGACCATCAGCGCGAAGCCGATCGGCGACAACACCGGCGCCGTCAGCTCCACCCTGCAGTCGAAGATCAAGGCCCTGGACCTGCCCGAGGGCGCCACGGCCACCATCGGCGGCGTCGGACAGGACCAGAGCGAGGCCTTCGGCCAGCTGGGCCTGGCCATGCTCGCGGCCATCGCGATCGTGTTCATGCTGCTGGTCGCCACGTTCCGCTCGCTGGTCCAGCCGCTGATCCTGCTGGTCTCGATCCCCTTCGCGGCGACCGGCGCGCTCGGCCTGCTCCTGGTCACCGGCACCCCGCTCGGCGTCCCGGCGATGATCGGCATGCTGATGCTCATCGGCATCGTCGTGACCAACGCGATCGTCCTGATCGACCTGGTCAACCAGTACCGGGCCCAGGGCTACGGCGTGATCGAGGCGGTCGTCGAGGGCGGCCGCCACCGGCTGCGCCCGATCCTGATGACGGCACTGGCGACGATCTTCGCGCTGCTCCCGATGGCGCTGGGCGTCACAGGCGAGGGCGGCTTCATCTCGCAGCCGCTCGCGGTGGTCGTCATCGGCGGCCTGATCAGCTCCACCGTGCTGACCCTGCTCCTGGTGCCGACCCTCTACACGATGCTGGAGCTCCGCAAGGAGCGCCGCAGCGCGAAGAAGAGGGCCCGCCTGACCGTGGTCCCGGCCCCGGCCGCCCCGGCGGACGAGGAGAGCCCGGTCAAGGTCTGACCGGGCGGGAACCCGTACACGCCGAAGGGCCGCTCCTCCCGGGAGGAGCGGCCCTTCGGTCATTGCCGGCGGCCGGGCTACGGAAGCGCGAGCATCCGCTCCAGGGCGAGCTTGGCGAAGCTCTCGGTCTCCTTGTCGACCTGGATCTGGTTGACGAGGTTGCCCTCGGCCAGGGACTCCAGGGTCCACACCAGGTGGGGAAGGTCGATGCGGTTCATGGTCGAGCAGAAGCAGACCGTCTTGTCGAGGAAGACGACCTCCTTGTCCTCCGCGGCGAAACGGTTCGCCAGTCGCTGGACGAGGTTCAGCTCGGTGCCGATGGCCCACTTGGAGCCGGCCGGGGCCGCCTCCAGCGCCTTGATGATGTACTCGGTGGAGCCGACGTAGTCCGCGGCCGCCACGACCTCGTGCTTGCACTCCGGGTGGACCAGGACGTTCACGCCGGGAATGCGGGCGCGCACGTCGTTGACCGAGTCGACCGAGAAACGGCCGTGCACCGAGCAGTGGCCGCGCCACAGGATCATCTTGGCGTTCCGCAGCTGCTCGACGGTCAGGCCGCCGTTCGGCTTGTGCGGGTTGTACAGCACGCAGTCGTCGAGGGACAGGCCCATGTCGCGGACGGCGGTGTTGCGGCCCAGGTGCTGGTCCGGGAGGAAGAGGATCTTCTCGCCCTGCTCGAACGCCCACTCCAGGGCCTTCTTGGCGTTGGACGACGTACAGATCGTGCCGCCGTGCTTGCCGGTGAAGGCCTTGATGTCGGCCGAGGAGTTCATGTACGAGACGGGCACCGTGACTCCGGCGACGCCGGCGTCGGTCAGCACGTCCCAGCACTCCGCGACCTGCTCGGCGGTGGCCATGTCGGCCATCGAGCAGCCCGCGGCCAGGTCGGGCAGGACGACCTTCTGGTCGTCCGAGGTCAGGATGTCCGCGGACTCGGCCATGAAGTGGACGCCGCAGAAGACGATGTACTCGGCCTCCGGCCTGGCGGCCGCGTCCTTGGCGAGCTTGAAGGAGTCACCGGTGACGTCGGCGAACTCGATGACCTCGTCACGCTGGTAGTGGTGGCCGAGGATGAAGACCTTGTCCCCGAGCTTCTCCTTGGCGGCACGGGCGCGCGCCACGAGGTCCGGGTCCGACGGCGAGGGCAGGTCGCCGGGGCACTCCACCCCGCGCTCGCTCTTGGGGTCGGCCTCGCGGCCGAGCAGCAGCAGGGCGAGGGGCGTCGGCTGGACGTCCAAGGGCTGGTTGTCCAAAGGCTGGGCGGTGGTCACGACACGCACCCTTTCTGTTCTGCGACAAGGGACTTCTGAAGCCACTCTGAAGCCATCGCTTCGACTTCTCGTCTATTTGACGCTATCTATCATAACTGCTTCACGTCACTTTGACGATGCCGATAGTGTCGATGTGACGAATTCGCCCTCCGGTCGCGGGCGCCTCGCGGGGACCCACCACCGCGCGGTGGTGTGCGAGCATGGAATTTCTGAAACACGCGTCGGGTCCCGGAATGAATCCGCGGCCCCGCTCGTTGCCACCGACGGCAAGAGTCCGACGTTTCCCCGCTCCCGGCGGGGAGCCGCCCACTTCGGGAGTGAATGCAGATGTCCGTACAGGACGAAAAGACCACCGTGAGCGACGGCATCCTCCTGTCCGACGCCGCCGCCGAGAAGGTCAGGACCCTGCTGGAGCAGGAAGGCCGCGATGACCTGGCGCTGCGCGTCGCCGTCCAGCCCGGTGGCTGCTCGGGCCTGCGCTACCAGCTCTTCTTCGACGAGCGCTCCCTCGACGGCGACGTCGTGAAGGACTTCGACGGTGTGAAGGTCGTCACCGACCGGATGAGCTCCCCGTACCTGCACGGTGCGTCCATCGACTTCGTCGACACCATCGAGAAGCAGGGCTTCACGATCGACAACCCGAACGCCACGGGCTCCTGCGCCTGCGGCGACTCGTTCAACTAAGCCCCGCGGGGCCTCACGGCCCGGCTGCGCTCGTAGAACCGACGAGAGGGGCCCGCCCGCGGACATCCGCGGGCGGGCCCCTCTCGCACGTCCCGGCGCGTCCCGGCGCCTACTGGCGGGGGACGGCCTTGCCGTTCGTCGCGTCGATCACCTTGCGGTCGCCGAGCGGCTGCTGGAGCGTGCCCGTCACCGTCATCTCCTTCGCGACCAGGATGCAGGCCTGTCCCGGCTTGTTCGGGGTGTCCGTGATCTTGACCATCACCGTCTCGGGCTGCTCCCTGACCTCCAGGGCGTACGTGCTGCACACCCCGCCCCAGAAGTTCACGGTCAGCGTCCGGTCGGCCGAGGCGTACGAGAAACCGGGCACGGTCTGCCCCTTCGCGGGCGGGTCGACCGGCGTGGGCAGGTCCACCGGGGGAGCCTCCCCGGTCAGGGCCGCCGGCTGGGCCACCGTGTGGCCCGGGCCGCCGCCCTTGCCGGCCACCTCGAACAGCCAGGCCGGCACCAGCCCGCGCGCCCCGTCGACCGTGCCCGGAACCAGCCCCAGCTCGGCGCCCCGCACCGACTCCGTCCGCGTCGGCTTCATCGGCCGGGGCTCCGGGTTGCACGGCAGCGTGTCCGTGGCGCCGTCCGGGGAGTCCGGAGTCAGCGGGACGCTCGTGGCGCAGCCGCTGGGGCCGGGGTCCGTGGCGCCGCCGCCCCGGGACTTGTCGTTGAGCCGGGCCAGCGCGTCCACCGAGCCGATCACCGGCTGCTCGGCGGCGGCCCGCACCGGAGCCTTCAGCTCGCCACTGCCCGACACCACCTGGGAGTCCGCCCCGACGCCGATCCGGGTGGACCAGCCCTGCGTGGGCAGGCCGCCGATCACCGGGTCGGCCGTCACCAGGCGTACGGAGCCCTGCGCGATCCGGGCGTCGAGCGCCGCCGCACCCTGCCCCACGGCCGTCAGCACGGGCGCGGCGGCGGCCTTGGCGGCCTCCTCGGAGACGGGAGTGCCGCCGGTGCCGCCGTGCTCCCGACCCAGGTCCTGGGGGAGGGTGGCCGGGCCGCAGGTGTCCTTGCCGCGGACACAGTCGTCGCCGGCGCCGCCGACCTGGAAGCGGGAGTAGTTCCAGGTCCCGGGGGCCTTGAGGTTCACCGTCAGCCGGGGCCCGGAGCCGTCCGCCGTCTCCCCGGCCTGCCAGGTCTCCCCGACGAGCCGGGGCGCGCCCGAGATGCCCAGCGCCGTCGCGAGCCGCGCCACCTCGGCGGAGGTCACCTCACCGCTCGCCGCGAAGGCCGGCGCCGTGGCGGGGCCGTCGGGGAGGGGAACGTCGGCGGTGTACGTGACCCCGCCGCCGGAGGGGTCGGGCTCGCCGGGGGCGATGCCGGGCCCGGGCGGAGTGGGCACGGCCGCCGCCGCGCGGGGCGCGGAGGCCGCGCTGTCGGCCGTACGGCCCTCGCGCGCTCGTCCCTCGCCGTGCGCGACCGAAGCCCAGTACGCGGTGCCGCCGCCGGTGAGCAGGACGGCGGCCGCGATCGAACCGACGACCCAGACCGGCCGCCGTCGTGTGACACGTGACGCGCCTGGGGCGCCGAGCACCTCGGCCGCCCCGGCTCCCTCGGGTGCTTCCAGTCCATCGGAGTGTTCGCTGGTCACCGCATCGCTCCTTTGCCCGTCCCGCATGGGGTGATGCGGGTGTGACGGAACAGACGCGGATCCGGTTCCGCCGGGCCCGGCAAGATCCGAAAGAGACGGCCTAGTAGCCGTAGACCGCCGTGGAGGCGATCAGGCGGGCCGAGGCCGCCGGGACGCGGATCCCGTTGATCTGCGAAGGCGCCACCACCCGATCCGGCCGCCGATCGGCGGGAACCGGCCAGTGCGGGGCCATCCGGGCGCAGTCGCCCAGCAACTGTTCGAAGTCGGTGCCCGCCGCGTTCTCGGAGGTCCGGACGTGCCCGAAGCCATCGGTGTAGGTCATGGGGCACGGTAGGCACGCCACCGCGGGTGAAGAAAGAGCTACTACGGGGTAGTTTCGGCCGGTCGGCCGTTCGGCCCCCGACCGGGTAGTTTTGACTGTCCCCTCGCCTTCCCCCGCAGGAGCGTCCACGCCGTGCGTATCGCAGTCACCGGCTCCATCGCCACCGACCACCTCATGACCTTCCCCGGCCGCTTCGCCGACCAGTTGGTCGCGGACCAGTTGCACACGGTCTCCCTCTCCTTCCTCGTCGACAACCTCGACGTGCGGCGCGGCGGCGTCGGCCCGAACATCTGCTTCGGCATGGGGCAGCTCGGCGCCCGGCCGATCCTCGTCGGAGCCGCCGGCTCCGACTTCGACGAGTACCGCGCCTGGCTCGACCGCCACGGCGTCGACACCCAGTCCGTGCGGATCTCCGAGGTGCTGCACACCGCGCGCTTCGTCTGCACGACGGACGCCGACCACAACCAGATCGGCTCCTTCTACACGGGCGCGATGAGCGAGGCCCGCCTGATCGAGCTGAAGGCGGTCGCGGACCGGGTCGGCGGCCTGGACCTCGTCCTGATCGGCGCGGACGACCCCGAGGCGATGCTGCGCCACACGGAGGAGTGCCGTACGCGGGAGATCCCCTTCGCGGCGGACTTCTCGCAGCAGATCGCCCGGATGGACGGCGACAACATCCGCACCCTGATGGAGGGCGCGACGTACCTCTTCTCGAACGAGTACGAGAAGGGCCTCATCGAGGCGAAGTCCGGCTGGACCGACGCGGAGATCCTGGCCAAGGTCGGCACCCGCGTCACCACGCTCGGCTCGAACGGCGTCCGCATCGACCGGGTCGGCCACGACCCGATCGTGGTCGGCTGCCCGGAGGAGACCGCGAAGGTCGACCCGACGGGCGTCGGCGACGCGTTCCGCGCGGGCTTCCTGACGGGCCTGGGCTGGGGCGTCGGCCTGGAGCGGGCCGCGCAGGTCGGCTGCATGCTGGCCACGCTCGTCATCGAGACCCTCGGCACCCAGGAGTACACCCTGGGCCGGGCCCACTTCATGGAGCGCTTCACGAAGGCCTACGGCGACGAGGCCGCGGCGGAAGTCCAGTCCCACCTCCCGGCGTAGCCCCTCGCGGGGCCCGGCCCTGTCCCCGTGTGCGGGCGGGTGCGGGTGGCTCGGCCCTGCGGGGCGGAGTTCCCCTACCCGCCCTTCCACCGTTCCCCGGGCTCTGCCCGGGCCCGGTCCTCAAACGCCGGACGGGCCGAATTTTGCCGCTGCGCGGCAGATCCAGCCTCGCCGGCGTTTGAGGCGCGGGGTCCGGGGCGGAGCCCCAGGGGTCCGGGCGCAGCCCGGGGAACGGTGGAAGGGCGGGTAGGGGACAGCCCCGCAGGGCCGCCCCCCCGGGTCAGACCGCCCGGCGGACCGTGTACGCAGTACCGAGGGGACGCGGGGCTTCCCCCACGTACACCTGCCCCCGCATCGCGCACCACGCCGGAATGTCCAGCCGCGCCACCTCATCGTCCGACAGGACGGTCACAGTGCCACCCACCGGGACCCGGCCGATGGCCCGCGCCAGCTCGATCACCGGCTGCGGACACCGCAGGCCGAGGGTGTCCAGTTCCAGGGATTCGGCCTCCGGATCGGCGGCCAACACCGGTTCCGTCACGCCGAGTTGCTCGCGGATTCCCGCCACCAGCCCCGGCAGGACCTCCAGGAGGCCGTTGACCTCCGCCGCCGTCGTACCGGCCGGGAGGGAGACCCGTACGTTCCCCTCCGACAGCACCCCCATGGCCCGCAGGACATGGCTCGGCGTCAGCGTCGAGCTGGTGCACGAGGACCCGGAGGACACGGAGTAGCCGGCCCGGTCCAGCCCGTGGAGCAGGGTCTCCCCGTCCACGTACAGGCAGGAGAAGGTGACCAGGTGCGGGAGCCGGAGGTCCGGATGGCCCACCACCTCCACGTCCGGCACCAGGCGGGCCACCCGCCGCCGCAGCCGGTCCACCAGGATCCGCAGGCGGGCCGCCTCCGCGTCCGCCTCGGCCCGCACCGCCCGCAGGGAGGCCGCCGCGGCGACGGCCGCGGGCAGGTTGACGAAGCCGGGAGAGCGCCCCGACTCCCTTTCGTCGGCGGGGCCTTGGGGGGCGAAGCGCACGCCCTTGCGGACCGCCAGCAGGCCGATCCCGGCCGGGCCGCCCCATTTGTGGGCGCTCGCGCACAGCACCGACCAGTTCCCGGGGACCGGCCCCCAGCCCAGCGACTGCGCGGCGTCCACCAGCAACGGGACCCCGGCCGCGGAGCACACCTCGGCGACCTCCGCCACGGGCTGGACGGTGCCGACCTCGTGGTTGGCCGACTGGAGGCAGGCCAGCGCGGTGGAGGGGCCCACCCGTTCCCCGTAGGAGGAGGCACAGACCCGGCCGAACCGGTCCACGGGGACCTCCTCGACCCGCCCGCCGCCCGCCGCGTGGACCTCCGCCGCGTGCAGTACGGAGCTGTGTTCCACCGCTGATACGACCAGATGCCCGCCGACGCGCCGACGCCCCGCCAGGACCCCGGCCATGCCCGAGTGAACCGCGTGCGTCCCCGAAGGAGTGAACACGAGCTCGTCGGGGCGGCAGCCCACCGCCTCGGCCGCCGCCTCCCGCGCCGCGTCCAGCAGCAGCCGGGCCCGGCGCCCTTCGCGGTACAGCCGGGCCGGGTCGGCCCAGCCCTCGTCAAGGGAGGCCTGGAGCGCCTGCCGGGCCACGGGGTGCAGCGGGGCGGCGGACGCGGTGTCGAAGTACGGCATCCGGTCACGCTAACCGGCCGCCGCGCCGACGCCGCGCCGGCGTCGTGTCCGGCCGAGTTCAGGGGCCGTCAGATGCCGCCCAGACCCCGCCATTCGGGGCGCGTTGGGCCGTCCCCCGTACGGCGGATCCATCCCTTCGGGGTCAGTAACGGCGCGTTGGGCACCCTCCCCGCGCGACCCCAAATAGCGTCCAGTAGGGTTTGGTCCGCATAAACATCCAAACCCCTGCCTGCGTCAGGGCCGGCGACCGACCCGAATGCGGCCGCGGCCGGCCGCGCGGGCCGAGACTCTCGGGAAGGCGCTACGTGAGTCCCTACGGCTCCGACCGCTCGCCGCGGCGCCCGATGCGGCGGAAGCTGCTGCAGGCGCTGACTGCGGGCGTGGTCCTGGCGACCGCCACTGGTTGCTCGTATACATGGAAAGACTTCCCCCGCCTCGGATTGCCCACCCCGGTCACTGAAGAGGCGCCTCGCATCCTCTCGCTGTGGCAGGGGTCCTGGGCGGCCGCTCTGATCACTGGCATCCTCGTGTGGGGCCTGATCATGTGGAGCGTCATCTTCCACCGGCGCAGCCGGACCAAGGTCGAGGTTCCCCCGCAGACCCGGTACAACATGCCCATCGAGGCGCTGTACACCGTGGTCCCGCTCATCATCGTCTCGGTGCTCTTCTACTTCACCGCGCGCGACGAGTCGAAGCTGCTCTCCCTCTCCGCCAAGCCGACGCACACGATCAACGTGATCGGCTACCAGTGGAGCTGGGGCTTCAACTACGTCGAGGACGTCGACGGCGACGCGGCGACCCCGAAGGCGGGCGAGGTTCCCAAGGAACTCGCCGCCATTCCGGACCGCTACACCAAGGACTTCCCGGCGGGCGCCGAAGGCGTCTACACCAAGGGCGTCCCGAGCGACCGGAACGCGGAGACCGGCAACCCGGGCCCGACGCTCTGGCTGCCGAAGGGCGAGAAGGTCCGCTTCATCCTGTCGTCCAACGACGTCATCCACTCCTTCTGGGTGGTCCCCTTCCTGTTCAAGCAGGACGTCATTCCGGGGCACACCAACGTCTTCGAGGTCACCCCGACCCAAGAGGGCGTCTTCATGGGCAAGTGCGCCGAGCTCTGCGGTGTCGACCACTCCCGAATGCTCTTCAACGTCAAGGTCGTCTCCCCGGAGGCGTACAAGGCGCACCTGAAGGAGCTCGCGGAGAAGGGTCAGACCGGCTTCCTCCCGGCCGGCATCCAGCAGACCGACCCGGCCCGCAATGCTGAGGTGAACAAACTGTGAGCATCCTCAACCAGCCTCAGGGTGCCGAGGCCGACTCGTACGAGAACGAGTTGCCGGTACGGAGCAAGCAGCCGGGCAATGTCGTCGTGAAGTGGTTGACCACCACCGACCACAAGACCATCGGCACGATGTACCTGATCACGTCGTTCGTGTTCTTCCTCATCGGCGGTCTGCTGGCGCTCTTCATGCGCGCCGAGCTGGCCCGTCCGGGTACGCAGATCATGTCGAACGAGCAGTTCAACCAGGCGTTCACCATGCATGGCACGATCATGCTGCTGATGTTCGCCACCCCGTTGTTCGCCGGCTTCGCGAACTGGATCATGCCGCTGCAGATCGGCGCGCCCGACGTGGCGTTCCCGCGGCTGAACATGTTCGCGTACTGGCTGTACCTCTTCGGTTCGACCATCGCGGTGGCCGGCTTCATCACCCCCTCGGGTGCCGCCGACTTCGGCTGGTTCGCCTACTCCCCGCTGTCGGACGCCGTCCGCTCGCCGGGCATCGGCGCCGACATGTGGATCATGGGTCTGGCCTTCTCCGGCTTCGGCACGATCCTCGGCTCGGTCAACTTCATCACCACGATCATCTGCATGCGCGCCCCCGGCATGACGATGTTCCGCATGCCGATCTTCACCTGGAACGTGCTGCTGACCGGTGTCCTGGTCCTGCTCGCCTTCCCGGTGCTGGCCGCCGCGCTCTTCGCGCTGGAGGCCGACCGGAAGTTCGGCTCGCACATCTTCGACGCGGCCAATGGCGGCGCCCTCCTGTGGCAACACCTCTTCTGGTTCTTCGGACACCCAGAGGTGTACATCATCGCGCTGCCGTTCTTCGGAATCGTTTCCGAGATCATTCCGGTCTTCTCGCGCAAGCCGATGTTCGGTTACATCGGCCTGATCGCCGCGACGATCTCGATCGCCGGCCTTTCGGTGACCGTGTGGGCCCACCACATGTACGTCACCGGCGGTGTGCTGCTGCCGTTCTTCTCCTTCATGACGTTCCTCATCGCGGTTCCGACCGGTGTGAAGTTCTTCAACTGGATCGGCACCATGTGGAAGGGCTCGCTGTCCTTCGAGACCCCGATGCTCTGGACGATCGGCTTCCTGGTCACCTTCACCTTCGGTGGCCTGACCGGCGTCATCCTGGCTTCGCCCCCGATGGACTTCCACGTCTCCGACTCGTACTTCGTCGTCGCGCACTTCCACTACGTCGTCTTCGGCACCGTTGTCTTCGCGATGTTCGCGGGCTTCCACTTCTGGTGGCCGAAGTTCACGGGCAAGATGCTGGACGAGCGCCTCGGCAAGATCACCTTCTGGACGCTGTTCATCGGCTTCCACGGCACCTTCCTGGTGCAGCACTGGCTGGGCGCCGAGGGCATGCCGCGTCGTTACGCGGACTACCTCGCGGCGGACGGCTTCACGCTGCTGAACACGATCTCGACGATCAGCTCGTTCGTGCTGGGCCTGTCGATGCTCCCCTTCATGTACAACGTCTGGAAGACGGCGAAGTACGGCAAGAAGGTCGAGGTCGACGACCCGTGGGGCTACGGCCGTTCGCTCGAATGGGCGACGTCTTGCCCGCCGCCGCGGCACAACTTCCTCACCCTGCCGAGGATCCGGTCCGAATCCCCGGCATTCGATCTGCACCACCCCGAGATCGCGGCCCTCGACCACCTTGAGGACCACTCCGTGGCCGCCAAGGCCGTCGCTGGTGGCAAGGAGGCCGGCAAGTGAAGATCCAGGGCAGGATGTTCCTGTGGCTCGCCGCCTTCATCCTGATCATGACCGTCGTGTACGGCGTGTGGTCCAAGGAGCCGGTCGGCACCACCGCGCTCGCGCTGGCCTTCGGCCTGAGCGCCATGATCGGCTACTACCTGGCCTTCACGGCCGCGCGCGTGGACGAGATGGCCCAGGACAACCTGGAGGCCGACGTCGCCGACGAGGCGGGCGAGCTGGGGTTCTTCTCCCCGCACAGCTGGCAGCCGCTCTCGCTGGCCATCGGTGGCGCCTTCGCCTTCATGGGCGTCGTCTTCGGCTGGTGGCTGATGTACTTCTCGGCGCCGCTGATCCTCGTGGGTCTGTGGGGCTGGGTGTACGAGTACTACCGCGGCGAGAACCAGAACCAGTAGCCGCACCCGCGGATCCGCTCCCCGGAGCGGCCGCAGCGTGAGACCAGGGGCCCGGACACCTCCAATGGAGGAGTCCGGGCCCCTCGTTTGCAGTCACCCCGCGCGCCGTAATTGTCATATCTTCATAGCGTTGGCTCCATGAACCAGTCACCGCGTCTTTGGACCGTTATCGGCTGCTCCCTGCTGGTCGCGTCCCTCGGGGCCGGCGCCACCGCATGCGGGTCGGGCGACGACAGCCCGCTGTCCGCCCGCCCCTACGACGCGGGCGACCAAGTCGCCCTCAACCAGTCCTCCGGCAGTCGCCCGGTCGACCCGGACCGGCCCCTGGAAGTCACCGCCAAGAGCGGCGAAGGCCGGATCACCGACGTGAGCGCCGTGGACACCCACGGACGCCGCCTGGCGGGCGAGTTGTCCGCCTCCGGCGACCGCTGGCACAGCACCGTCCCGATGGCCGCCGGCGTCCGGTACACCGTCCTCGTGAGCACCGAGGACGAACGGGGCGCCCCCGGGCAGCGCACGCTCGCCTTCGACACCACCCCGGCCCAGAAGGTCCTCAAGGTCGAATTCGGCCCGGACGAGGGCAAGTACGGCGTCGGACAGCCCCTCACGGCCGAACTCAACGAACCCGTGAAGGACAAGGCCGCACGCGCCGTCATCGAGCGGGGCCTGGTCGTCGACGCCCCGCCGGGAGCCGTGGGCGCCTGGCACTGGGTGGATGACAAGAAGCTCCACTACCGGCCCAAGGACTACTGGCCCGCCAACACCACCGTGTCCGTCCGGAGCAATCTGGAGGGCATCAAGATCGCCGACGACCTGCACGGCGCCGCCTCCAAGCCGCTGAAGCTGGAGATCGGCGACCGCGTCGAGGTCACCACGGACGCCTCCTCGCACTGGATGACGTTCCGGCGCAACGGAGAAGTGATCAATTCCATTCCGGTGACCACCGGCAAGCCCGGGTTCTCCACCCGCAACGGCGTCAAGGTGGTGCTCGGCAAGCAGTACTACGTCCAGATGCGCGGCGACACCGTGGGCATCGGCGGCAGCGAGTACTACAACCTGCCCGTCTACTACGCGACGCGCGTCACCTGGAGCGGTGAATACGTCCACGCCGCGCCGTGGTCCGTCGGCTCCCACGGCTACGCCAACGTCAGCCACGGCTGCACCGGCATGAGCACGGGCAACGCCGCCTGGTTCTACGAGAACATCACCGAAGGCGACATCGTCCGCGTCATCAACAGCATCGGCGACGACATGGACACCTTCGGCAACGGCTTCGGCGACTGGAACATGGACTGGAAGGACTGGCGCGAGGGCAGCGCCCTCCTCAAGGGCACCCAGGAGGGCCGCAGCCCGGTCGACCAGGCCCGCCTGCGCCCGCAGGTGTAACCACCGGGCCAGGAGCGCCGGGAGAGGCCGCTGCCGGGGCACGGGGGCCCGTACGGACCGTACGGGCCCCCGTGCCCCGGTACGCGCCGGTAGAGGCCCGCGCGGGGCCGTACGGGCCCCGTGGGCCCTTGTGGGCCCCATGGGCCGCCTGGGCCCCGCTACGCCGCCGGCGAGAGCCTCGCGCGCAGCAGACCCGCCAGGGCCTGCGCGAAGTCCACCGGATCAACCGGAAGGGTGACCGCGGCGTCCGCGCGGCTCCAGGTGGCCAGCCAGGCGTCCTGCGGACGGCCCATCAGGAGCAGGACGGGCGGGCACTGGAAGATCTCGTCCTTGATCTGCCGGCACACCCCCATCCCCCCGGCCGGAACCGCCTCGCCGTCCAGCACGCACACGTCGATGCCGCCCGCGTCCAGCTCCTTCAGGACGGCCGGAAGCGTGGCGCACTCCAGGAACTCCACCGGCGGCAGGTCTGCGGCCGGCCTGCGCCCGGCCGCCAGCCGCACCTGCTCCCGGGTGCCCGCGTCGTCGCTGTAGACCAGAACCCGCGCAGTCGCCCGCATTTCGTTCCTCCACGTGTCCCGTGAATCACGTTGATGTTGCGCGGGATGCTACTCCGTCCGACCCGGTGTCAACATCGGTTCGCGCAGCCTCGCCCCGGGATCGCCGGCGGGCGTCCGAAGGGCGATCTGATGGGCCGTTCGGGCCTTGCACACGCCCCTGACACTCCGAACGGCACCCCCCGGGGTGAGGGCGGGATAAGGGACCGACATAATGTCGGTCGTGGCGACAGCAACGACAGTAGATACCGGGCACGCGCACCCGACGGTCAACAGGCCGAACCTCGTCAGCGTGGGAACCATCATCTGGTTGAGTTCCGAGCTGATGTTCTTCGCGGCCCTCTTCGCGATGTACTTCACCCTGCGATCCGTGACAGGCGCCGAGTACTGGACAGAACAGGCTTCGGCCTTGAATCTGCCCTTCTCGGCGACGAACACGACGATCCTGGTGCTTTCCTCGCTCACCTGCCAGCTCGGCGTATTCGCCGCCGAGCGCGGTGACGTGAAGAAGCTCAGGACGTGGTTCATCATCACGTTCGTCATGGGTGCGATCTTCATTGGCGGCCAGGTGTTCGAGTACACCGAGCTGGTCATGCACGAGGGCATGAGCCTCTCGTCCGGTCCGTACGGCTCGGTCTTCTACCTGACCACCGGCTTCCACGGTCTGCACGTGACGGGCGGTCTCATCGCCTTCCTGCTGGTCCTCGGCCGGACGTACGCGGCCAAGAGGTTCACCCACGAACAGGCCACGTCGGCCATCGTCGTGTCCTACTACTGGCACTTCGTCGATGTCGTCTGGATCGGCCTCTTCGCAACGATCTACCTGATCAAGTAGCGAACACGTCGCCGGGCCCGACCCGGCACTCCATCCAGACACACCGACGCAGAAGATCCTGACACCGGGGTAATCCGTGAAAAAGCTCTCCGCACGACGACGCCATCCGCTGGCGGCGGTCGTCGTTCTACTCTTCGCGCTGGCGGTTACCGGGGGGCTGTACAGCGCCTTCGCGCCCGCGGGCAATGCGAAGGCCGACGAAACCGTCCAGTCCCTCGCCATCGAGGAGGGCCAGAAGCTCTACGCCGTCGGCTGCGCAAGCTGCCACGGGACCGGCGGTCAGGGTTCCTCTGACGGCCCCAGCCTGGTTGGCGTCGGCTCCGCTGCCGTCGACTTCCAGGTCATGACGGGCCGTATGCCCGCCCAGCAGCCCGGCGCCCAGGTGCCGAAGAAGCCCGTCATCTACACCCAGGCGCAGACCGACCAGCTCGCCGCGTACATCGCGTCCCTCGGAGCCGGCCCGATCGTGCCGACCGAGAAGCAGTACGACCCGGCGGGTGCCGACATCGCGAAGGGTGGCGAGCTGTTCCGCAACAACTGCGCGCAGTGCCACAACTTCACGGGCGAGGGCGGCGCACTGACGAACGGCAAGTACGCCCCCAACCTTGAGGGCGTCGAGCCGAAGCACGTCTACGAGGCCATGCTCACCGGCCCGCAGAACATGCCCTCCTTCCCCGACAGCACCATGCCGGAGAAGCAGAAGAAGGACATCATCGCGTACCTCCAGCACGTGAACGGCGAGAAGTCGACCAACCCCGGTGGCCTCAAGCTCGGTGGCCTCGGCCCCGTCTCCGAGGGTCTCTTCGGCTGGATCTTCGGACTGGGTGCGCTGATCGCTGTCGCCGTCTGGGTCGCGGCCCACACCGCTAAGGCCAAGAAGTCATGAGTAGCCAAGACATTCCCGAAGAGAACCACCTGCCGAGCGAGCAGGGCGACGCGCACCACGGCGACGTGGCAGTGCCGGACAGCGACCCGTTCGCCGACCCCGGCCTGCCGGTCCACCGGCCGCGGATCCAGGACATCGACGAGCGGGCCGCGAAGCGCTCCGAGCGCACGGTGGCCTTCCTGTTCACGCTGTCGATGCTGGCGACGATCGCCTTCATCGCCTCGTTCGTGATCCTGCCGGTCGACAAGATCGTCTACATCTTCCCCATCGGGAAGGTGAGCGCTCTGAACTTCGCCCTCGGCGTGAGCCTCGGCGCGGCCCTCTTCTGCATCGGCGCGGGCGCGGTCCACTGGGCCCGCACCCTGATGTCCGACGTGGAGGTCGCCGCCGAGCGCCACGAGATCGCGGCCCCGGCCGAGGTCAAGGCGCAGGTCATGCAGGACTTCGCGGACGGCGCGCGCGAGTCGGCCATCGGCCGCCGCCCGCTGATCCGCAACACGATGTTCGGTGCGCTGGCCCTGCTGCCGCTCTCCGCCGTCGTGATCCTGCGCGACCTGGGCCCGCTGCCCGAGGACAAGCTGCGCAAGACCATCTGGGCGAAGGGCAAGATGCTCATCAACCAGAACACGATGGAGCCGCTGCGGCCCGAGGACATCGTCGTCGGTTCGCTGACCTTCGCCATGCCGGAAGGCCTGGAGGAGGACGCGCACGACTTCCAGATCCAGATCGCCAAGGCCGCCCTGATGATCGTCCGTATCCAGCCGGAGAACATCAAGGACAAGAAGGAACTGGAGTGGTCCCACGACGGGATCGTGGCCTACTCCAAGATCTGCACCCACGTCGGCTGCCCGATCAGCCTGTACGAGCAGCAGTCGCACCACGTGCTCTGCCCGTGCCACCAGTCCACCTTCGACCTCTCCGACGGCGCCCGAGTCATCTTCGGCCCGGCTGGTCACGCGCTCCCGCAGCTGCGGATCGGCGTCAATGACGAAGGTTTCCTCGAGGCGCTCGGCGACTTCGAAGAGCCCGTCGGTCCCTCTTTCTGGGAGCGCGGATGAGCACTGCCACTCAAACCAAAGAGCGCAAGGCTCCGGCCGGCGAGCGCGTAGCCGACTGGGCCGACGGCCGGCTGGGCATCTACAGCCTCGCCAAGGCCAACATGCGCAAGATCTTCCCGGACCACTGGTCCTTCATGCTGGGCGAGATCTGCCTCTACAGCTTCATCATCCTCATCCTCACGGGTGTGTACCTGACGCTGTTCTTCCACCCGAGCATGAACGAAGTGCACTACGACGGTTCGTACATCCCCATGCAGGGTGTCGCGATGTCGGAGGCCTTCAAGTCGACCCTGGAAATCAGCTTCGACGTCCGCGGCGGTCTGCTCATCCGGCAGATCCACCACTGGTCGGCGCTGATCTTCATCGCGGCGATGCTCGTGCACATGATGCGCGTGTTCTTCACCGGCGCGTTCCGCAAGCCGCGTGAGGTCAACTGGGTCTTCGGCTTCCTGCTGCTGGTCCTCGGCATGTTCACCGGTTTCACCGGTTACTCCCTGCCGGACGACCTGCTCTCGGGCACCGGTGTCCGCTTCATGGAAGGCGCGATGCTGTCCGTGCCGATCGTGGGCACGTACCTGTCGTTCTTCTTCTTCGGCGGGGAGTTCCCCGGCGGCGACTTCGTGGGCCGGCTCTACTCGGTGCACATCCTGCTGCTGCCCGGCATCATGATGGGCCTGCTGGTGGCCCACCTGATCCTGGTCTTCTACCACAAGCACACCCAGTTCGCGGGCCCCGGCAAGACGGAGAAAAACGTCGTCGGCATGCCGCTGCTCCCGGTCTACATGGCCAAGGCCGGAGGCTTCTTCTTCCTGGTCTTCGGTGTCATCGCGCTGATCGCGGGCATCGCCTCGATCAACCCGATCTGGGCGCTCGGCCCGTACCGCCCGGACCACGTGTCCACCGGTGCGCAGCCCGACTGGTACATGGGCTTCTCCGAGGGCCTGATCCGTGCCATGCCCGGCTGGGAGATCAACATCTGGGGCCACACCCTGGCCCTGGGCGTGTTCATTCCGTTCACGATCTTCCCGCTGGTCCTGGCCACCATCGCGGTCTACCCGTTCATCGAGTCCTGGGTCACCGGGGACAAGCGCGAGCACCACATCCTGGACCGCCCGCGCAACGCCCCGACGCGCACGGGCTTCGGTGTGGCATGGCTGACGTGGTACGTCATCCTGCTGATCGCCGGTGGAAACGACATGTTCGCGCAGTACTTCCACCTGTCGATCAACTCGATCACCTGGTTCGCCCGCATCGGGTTCTTCGTCGGTCCGGTCATCGCGTTCATCATCACCAAGCGGATCTGCCTCGGCCTCCAGCGCCGGGACCGGGACAAGGTGCTGCACGGTCGCGAGACCGGCATCATCAAGCGCCTGCCGCACGGTGAGTTCGTCGAGGTCCACGAGCCGCTCTCGCAGGGCCAACTGCACACGCTCACCTCGTACGAGCAGTACGAGCCCGCCGAGATCGGCCCCACGGTCGACGAGAACGGTGTCGAGCGCAAGGTGAAGCCGCTGGAGAAGCTCCGCGCCAAGCTCAGCAAGGGCTACTACGGGGAGAACAACCAGATCCCGAAGCCCACCGTCGAGGAGTACAAGGAGATCCAGAGCGGCCACGGCCACCACTGATCTCCCGCAACACGGCTTCACACGCTTCGTATGCTTCACGCATGACTGCTAGAGGGACTGGTTTCGGTCAGTCCTGGTGTCGCCACGGCGAGAGCCCCGTCCAGCGTCTGGACGGGGCTCTTTGCCGTCCCCGGGGCTGGATAGGCTGAAGCCCTTCCCATTCCACGTGGAATCCTTCACGAGCAGCAGGAGCGGACCATGAACCTGGTGACCCCGGCAGGCGGCGACAGCGTGGCGGCCCGCGGCTGGCCGGGCCTTCTGGACGCCCTGCTGAGCGGCCGGGACCTCGGCGCCGACGACACGGCCTGGGCCATGGACCGGATCATGCGCGGGGAGGCCACCGATGCCCAGATCGCAGGCTTCGCCGTCGCCCTGCGGGCCAAGGGGGAGACCGTGGCCGAGATCAACGGCCTGGTCCGCGCCATGTACGAACACGCCAACCTGATCGAGGTGCCGGGCCGGACGGTGGACATCGTCGGCACCGGCGGCGACGGGGCCAAGACGGTCAACATCTCCACGATGTCGGCCGTCGTGGTGGCCGGTACGGGCGCCAAGGTGGTCAAGCACGGCAACCGGGCCGCGTCCTCCGCGAGCGGCTCCTCGGACGTCCTGGAGAAGCTGGGCGTCAACCTCGACCTCACCCCCGCGCGGGTCGCGGAGGTCGCCGAGGAGGCCGGGATCACCTTCTGCTTCGCGGTCAAGTTCCACCCCGCGCTACGGCACGTGGCGGCGGCCCGCCGCGAGCTCGGCATCCGCACCACCTTCAACTTCCTCGGCCCGCTGACCAACCCGGCCCGGGTCCGCGCGCAGGCCACCGGTGTGGCCGACGCGCGGGTGGCCCCGATCGTCGCGGGCGTCCTGGCGGAGCGGGGCTCCTCGGCGCTGGTCTTCCGCGGTGACGACGGGCTCGACGAGCTCACCACCACGGCGACCTCCCGGGTCTGGTGGGTCCGCGACGGCGAGGTCCGGGAGCAGGGCTTCGACCCGCGCGACATCGGCATCCCGCTGGTGGACGTCTCCGCGCTGGGAGGCGCGGACGCCTCGTACAACGCGGACGTGGCCCGGCGCCTGCTGGCCGGCGAGACCGGCCCGGTACGCGACGCGGTGCTCCTGAATTCGGCGGCGGCACTGGTCGCGCTGGACCCGGGTGCGGGGACCCTGGAGGAGCAGCTCGCCGCCGGTGTCGTACGGGCGGCGGAGTCGGTGGACTCGGGCGCGGCCCGCGAAGCGCTGGCCCGCTGGGTGGCGGCGAGCAACGCGTAGGGATCCGGCCAAGATCCAGTACTGGCCCCGGTCCGCCATGTGGACCGGGGCCTTGCGTTCGGAAGATCGTGTGGCAGGATGCTCCACAGGTCACGAGTGACAGCGTTTAGGCCCCGGCTTGCTGTCCGGCAACCCTCCTTCCGTGGCGGGGTGCCCCGGGTGATGACCAGGTCGTAGGCAGTGAGGTCTACGGCAAGCGCGGATCCCTCACACCTCTTATCGGGGTGCTTGGCCAGGGGTCCTGGTCCTCGAGGAGCGTTTTCCGTGAGCAAGCGAATGCGATAGGGCGACTCCGCCCCCTCTTCACCCCCGGAACAGGGTCACTTCCGCGTACCCGCAGCACGTCTGCCTACGCCGGCCGATCCACACCCCGGGGCACTCCCGTACCCCGAACGGCCGCAGAGCCGTATCCGCGTACGGGCACACCGAAGCCATTCACACCTGCCTGCCGGGAGATACCGCCATGTCCGCAACCCTGAACGCCGCCACCGTCACCGCTGCCACCACCGTCGACCCCGCCTGCGCCGAGCCGCTGGCGGTCCTCGGCCGCGAGGTCACCGTGCCGCTCGTCACCGGTGGCGAGGTCACCTACGCCGCTCTCGACTACGCGGCCAGCGCCCCCGCGCTGCAGCGGGTCTGGGACGACGTGGCCGCGTACGCCCCGTACTACGGCAGCGTCCACCGCGGCGCCGGATACCTCTCGCAGCTCTCCACCGACCTGTTCGAGCAGAGCCGCGTCACCGTCGCCGAGTTCCTCGACTGCCGGCCCTCCGACCAGGTGATCTTCACCCGGTCCACCACCGACTCCCTCAACCTGCTCGCCGCCGTGCTCCCGGCCGGCTGCCAGGTCTTCGTCTTCGAGACCGAGCACCACGCCTCGCTGCTCCCCTGGACGAACGCGCAGGTCACCTACCTCGACGCCCCCCGCACCCCGGACGAGGCCGTCGCCACCCTGGAGCGCGCCCTGGCCGACCGCGACCCTTACGGCCCGGCGCTGGTCTGCGTCACCGGAGCCTCCAACGTCACCGGCGAGCTGTGGCCCGTCAAGGAACTCGCCGCCGCCGCGCACGCCCACGGCGCCCGGATCGTCCTGGACGCCGCCCAGCTGGCCCCGCACCACCCCGTCTCGGTCCAGGACCTCGACGTGGACTGGGTCGCCTTCTCCGGCCACAAGCTCTACGCGCCCTTCGGCTCGGGCGTGCTCGCCGGCCGCGCGGACTGGCTGCAGGAGGCCGACCCGTACCTCGCGGGCGGCGGCGCCTCCCGCAAGGTCGCCCGCCGCGAGGACGGCGGCGTGGACGTCGAGTGGCACACCACCGCCGCCCGCCACGAGGCCGGCTCCCCGAACGTGATCGGCGTCTACTCCATCGCCTCCGCCTGCAAGGCCCTCAACGAGGCCGGCTTCGAGAACCTCGTCGCCCGCGAGCAGCGGCTCATCGCCAAGGTCCGCGAAGGCCTCGCCGAGGTCCCGGCGGTCCGCGTGCTGTCCCTCTTCGGCGACGACGCCCCCCGCGTCGGCGTCATCTCCTTCGTCGTCGACGGCTGGAACAGCTCGCACTTCGCGGCCGCGCTCTCCGCCGAGTACGGCATCGGCGTCCGCGACGGCCTGTTCTGCGCCCACCCGCTGGTCCGCACCCTGCTCGGCAGCGAGCCGCAGTCCCAGGGCGAGTGTGGAGCCCCGGAGGCGGCCCCGGGGGAGCGCTCGCTCAACGCGATCCGCGTCAGCTTCGGCGCCGGAACCCCCGACGAGCACGTCGAGCGCTTCGTCCACGCGGTGAAGGAGCTCGTCGCGGACGGCGCCAAGTGGCAGTACCGCACCGAAGAGGGCCGCTGCGTCCCGGCCGTCTGAGAGGCTGCGGGGCATGACCTACCGGGACCCGGTACCGACCGTGCGGTCCTGCGTGCCGGGTGCCTCGCGGACCACCTGCGCGGCTGTCTCTTCCGGCTGGGAAACGGCCGCCCCGCCCGGCCGGGCGATCCGCTGCCCGAGCTCCGAAGGGCTACGCGTCCAGGCCGATCGCGAAGGCCGCTTCCAGGTCGTGCTGGGAGTAGGTGCGGAACGCCACGTGGGTGTCGGTCGCCTCGACGCCCGGGATCTTGCTGATGCGGCCGGGGATGATGTCGGCCAGGTCCTCGTGCCGGGACACCCGGACCAGCGCGATGAGGTCGTAGGTGCCGGTGACGGAGTAGACCTCGCTGACGCTGTCCAGTGCGGCGATGGCCTCGGCGATCTCGGGGATCCGGTCCACGCTGGTCTTGATGAGCACGAGTGCGGTGATCACGGTTGGCTGTCTCCCTCGACGGCAGTCACTGGTCGGCCCACTCTAGTCCCACCCCGGTAGCGGGCCCACGCGTAGAGGAAGCCCACCGAGAAGCCCACCACGTGGGCCAGATAGGCGACTCCGGGCCCGCTCGCCGCCCGGTGCGCCGCCAGCCACTGCAGGCCGAACCAGAACATCAGCACGATCCACGCGGGGAAGCGCAGCGGCAGGAAGAACAGGAACGGGAACAGGCTCGTCACCCGCGCCTTGGGGAAGAGGTACAGGAAGGCCCCCAGGACCGCGGAGATCGACCCGGAGGCCCCGACCAGGGTCTGGTCGGAGGAGGCGTAGGCCGCCGCGTACGCCGCCAGGGCCAGGTATCCCGTACAGACGTAGAAGCAGAGGAACACCGCCCGGCCCATGCGCCGCTCCGTCATCGCCCCGAAGACGTAGAGGAAGAGCATGTTGCCCAGCAGGTGCAACCAGCTTCCGTGCACGAACAGGGCCGTGAGGGGGGTGAGCGCCGCCCGGCCCGAGCCGGTGAACAGCTCGTCGGGGACCACGCCCCAGCGCCGGAAGTACGCCGTCCCGTTGGCCAGCAGCTGGTCGCCCGTCCCGTAGACCGGATTCAGCCCCGACGCCGGGCTCAGGACGAACACCACGCAGCAGCCGGCGATCAGCGCATGGGTGATCACCGGGCCCCGGGCGGCCTCGCGTACGGCCTGCCACCTTACGATCATGCGACCGAGCATGACCCAGCCGGGCCCACCGGCGGGTGCGGCAGGCCGTAGGGTTACGAGCTACGCACGCACGCACGTACCCGTGCCGACACGGGCGGGTGTATCGCGCGCGTTCGTGTAAGCGATAGAAGGATAGAAGGAGAGAGCGGCCTGATGACGGTTCCCCTGCCGACCGACACCACCCGGTGGCGCTGCACCCTGTGCGGCAACCTCACGCGTTTCGACGTCACCCGTTCGTCGAAGGTCGTGGAGTACGTCCACCTGGACCTCGCCGGGGAGCCCAAGGTCGAGGAGCGCGAGGTGGTCAATGAGACCATCGAGTCGGTGCGCTGCCGCTGGTGCAACGCGGTGGACCAGATCGAGCTCGTGGACAGGCCGGGCGCGGACTCCTGAAGGAGCCCCGCCCGCAGGTGAATGACGGTAGGGGTGACGGATTGTGGAGCCAGCAAGCGGCGCTGAGCCGGCCGACGCGGCCGGTGACGCCGCCGAGGTCCTCGACCGCCCGCTGCCGGAAGGCGTGCGGCGCCGGGTCGTCGCGCTCGTCTCAGACGCCTTCGGCGGTCTGACGGTCGCGGACCTCCCGGCGCAGCTGCGCCAGTACGCCCGTTTCACCCCGTCCCGGCGCGCCAAGTTCGCGGGCAACGCCATGGCCACGGCCGTGGAGAGCGACCCCGTCTTCCGGGGCCGGGTCGCCGAGAAGTTCCGCGAGGCGCAGGCCGACCTGGCCTCCGCGCTGGAGTCGGGCGCCCCGCCCGCCGCTGCCGATCCGCTGGACGTGGCGGCCGCCGCGTACGTGCTGCGGCCGGCCGGCTGGGTCAAGCTGGTCGCCGCCGCGGGCGAGGAGGCGCAGCGCGCCGACGCCGAGCGGGTCGACGAGGAGGCCCGCCGTGAGATGGGGCGGCTCCGCGAAGAGCTGGCCCACGTACGGGAACTGCAGCGCACCGGTGTCGACCAGGTACGGGTCGAGCTGGACGCGGCGCGCAAGGAAGCGGAATCGCTTCAGCGCAAGCTGCGCAGCGCGCTG
Organism: Streptomyces sp. NPDC099050; assembly: GCF_044759865.1. NCBI lineage: Bacteria > Bacillati > Actinomycetota > Actinomycetes > Kitasatosporales > Streptomycetaceae > Streptomyces > Streptomyces sp. NPDC099050. The sequence goes on from NZ_JBIWAE010000002.1 coordinate 198,288, forward strand.
AGCGACGTCAAGCGGGGCGACGCCGCCCTGCGCAAGATCAACGCGGAGGTCGACGGCATCCGCGCCGAGGCGGCCGCCCAGGTGACCACCGCCGAGAGCGAGACCCGGCGGCTCAAGTCCCGCCTCGCGGAGGTGGAATCGGCGCTGGAGACCTCCCGCCGGGCCACCCGCGAGGGGCGCAGCATCGAGGACATGAGGCTGCGGCTGCTGCTGGACACCGTGCTGGACGCCGCCGCGGGGCTGCGCCGGGAGCTCGCGCTGCCGCCGGTCTCCACGCGGCCCGCCGACACGGTGGAGGCCGTGGAGCCGGGCCGGATGACCCCCAAGGACATCGCGGCGCGGGCCCTGTCGGAGACCGACCCGGCACTGCTGGACCAGCTGCTGGCGCTCCCGCAGGCCCATCTGGTGGTCGACGGCTACAACGTCACCAAGACCGGCTACCCGACGATGCCGCTGGAGAAGCAGCGGCTGCGGCTGCTGGGCGGGCTGTCCATGCTCGCGGCGCAGACGGGCGCCGAGATGACCTGTGTCTTCGACGGGGCGGAGCTGGCGGCCCCCGTGCTGCTGGCGCCGCCGCGCGGGGTGCGGGTGCTGTTCTCGAAGGCGGGGGTGACGGCGGACGAGCTGATCCGCCAACTGGTGCGCGCCGAACCGTCCGGCCGTCCGGTGGTCGTGGTCTCCACGGACCGGGAGGTCGCCGACGGGGTGGCCAAGGTCGGGGCCCGGCCGGTGGCGTCCGCCTTGCTGCTGAAGCGGCTTTCGCGCGTTTCGTAACTGCTGGCGCATATGCCGGAATTGGCATGTGATCGGGGGGACGGACCGTCAAGTCATCGGCACAGAGCGTGCACCGTAGGTAAAGAACCTGGTCGGAGAACGATTTTTTTACCGACAGGATTTGAACTGATCACAGAAGGGTCACTAGGGTCAGTCAAACCTTCGTGCGGTAATTCACTCATTCGGGGTGATGGCGAAGGTGTCGCCGAGTTTGTTGGACGGATTGCGTTCTTCGGCGGCTCTAGGAAGAAGGAGCTCGCCTTCGTGGCGTCCCACCGTCGACCCAAGCAGCCGACCCGCATGCGCACGACCGTGCTCGGCGTCACCGCGGCAGCCGCCGTGGTCCTCTCGGGGCAGGCCGCCAACGCCGCCCCCGCCAAGCCGAGCAAGGACGAGGTCAAGGCCAAGGTCGACGCCCTCTACGAAGAGGCGGAGCAGGCCACCGAGAAGTTCAACGGGGCCCAGGAGCGCCAGGACAAGCTCGAAACCGAGATCGGGCAGCTCCAGGACCAGGTCGCGCGCGGCCAGGCCGAACTGAACACCCTGCGCGGCACGCTCGGCTCGATGGCCAGCGCCCAGTACCGCAGCGGCGGCATCGACCAGTCCCTCGCGCTCTTCCTCTCGGCCGACCCGGACAGCTACCTCGACAAGGCCTCCACCCTGGAGCAGCTGAGCGGTCAGCAGGTCGACGCGGTCCACAAGATCCAGGCCAAGCAGCGCACCCTCGCGCAGCAGCGCCAGGAGGCCGCGGGCAAGCTCACCGACCTCGACGCCACCCGCAAGGAGCTCGGCGACAAGAAGAAGGCCTCCCAGGACAAGCTCGCCGAGGCCCAGGCGCTGCTCAACACGCTGACCGCCCAGGAGCGGGCGCAGATCAAGGACGAGGACTCGCGCGCCAGCCGCGGCGCCGGCGAGCGCGTTCCCGACCTCGGCAACGCGAAGCCCTCCGGCCGGGCGGGCGCGGCCCTCGCCGCCGCCAAGACCAAGGTCGGCAGCGCGTACATATCCGGGCACGAGGGCCCCAGCTCGTTCGACTGCTCGGGCCTGACCCAGTGGGCGTACAAGCAGGCCGGCGTGAACATATCGCGCACCACCTTCACCCAGATCAACGACGGCACCCGGATCGGCAAGAGCCAGCTCCAGCCCGGCGACCTGGTGTTCTTCTACGGAGACCTGCACCACGTCGGCCTGTACGCGGGCGGCAACACGGTGCTGCACGCCTCGAACCCGCGCAGCGGCGTCAAGTACGAATCGATCGACAACATGCCGTTCCAGTTCGGCGTGCGCGTCGGCTGACGCCCCCTGCACCCCTCCGCCCCTCAGGGTCCGACCGGGACGCGCCGCGCACCGCCCATCCGGGCGAATTCCGAGGCCCCGCTCTGACCACACGCCCCGCCGGTGACCTGCGTCTCCGACGGGGCGTCACTGTGTGTGCCCGCCGGAGGTCGTTGGCCGGTGCCCTTCCGCGCGGCTACTGTCTGCCAGCGCGGAACCCCGGCACACGGCCGTCCACGGAGGGCGGACCCGGGTCCCGCTCAGCAGGAGGGAGCGGTTTCACGTGGCGTCCCATCGCCGGTCCGGGCCCAGCGCCCTCGACCGGAACACCAGGGTCACCGTCCTCACCGCCGCCGCGGCGGGAGCGGCGGCTCTCATGTCGGGCGCACCCGCCGGTGCGGCCCCCGGCCTCCCGCAGGAGCCCTCAGCGGGCACTCGCGCCCAGGTCGACCGGCTCTTCGAAGAGGCCGAACAGGCCACCGAGCGCTTCAACCAGGCCGGCGAGCGCGCCGGCCGGCTCCGCACCGAAGTCGACCGGATCCAGGACGCGGTGGCCCGCGGACAGGACCGGATCAACATCATGCGCGGGGTGCTCGGCGCCTACGCCGGAGCCCAGTACCGGGCCGGCGGCATCGACCCCGCCGTCGAGCTGATGCTCTCCGACGACCCGGACGACTACCTCGCCAAGGCCTCCGCCCTCGACCGGCTGTCCGGCCGCCAGGCCCGCCAGCTCGAAGAACTGCGCTTCGAGCAGGGCCGGCTCGGCCAGGAACGCCGGGAGGCCTCCCGCAAGCTCTCCGAACTCGACGCCCTGCGCGCCGACGTGGCGAGGGAGAAGCGCGCCGTCACCGCCAAGCTCGCCGCCGCGCGCCGGCTGCTGAACGCGATGCCCACGCAGGAGCGCGCCGACTTCGACCGGGCCTCGCGCTCCGGCGGCCGCCCCGACGCCCTGCCCGACCTCCCCGACGCCGCGGCCTCCGGGCCCTCGTCCGGGCGCGCCATGACCGCCGTGATGGCGGCCCGGTCCGCCGTGGGGCGGCCCTACGTCTGGGGGTCCACCGGACCCTCCGGCTTCGACTGCTCCGGACTGATGGTGTGGTCCTACCGGCAGGCGGGCGTCGCCCTGCCGCGCACCTCGCAGGCGCAGCGGAGCGCCGGCCGGCGGGTCTCCCTGTCGGAGGCGCGCCCGGGGGACCTGGTGACGTACCGCTCGGACGCCAGCCACGTCGGCATGTACGTCGGCAACGGGCAGGTGGTGCACGCCCCGTACCCGGGGGCGCGGGTGCGGTACGACCCCGTCGGGATGATGCCGGTCTCCTCGGTGACCCGGCCCTGAGAGCCGCGCTGCGTACGATCGGGTGATGTTCCCGGTCTTGGGTGGTACCGCTCGCGGGCGCCCGCGCGCACTGACGTCGGTGCCGGTGCCGGTGCCGGTGCTGCTGCTGCTCTGCCTGGTGCTGCTGTGCGTGCCGCTCGTGGGATGCGGGTCCGGTTCCGGTTCCGTGGCCCCTTCGGGTTCGGCTTCGGGTTCGGCTTCGGCGGATCCCGTGGAGCGGGACGTGCGGCGGGCCGTCGCCGACTGGTCGGCGGCCCCGCCCGCGGCCCTCGCGGCGATCCCGCTGGAGGACTGGACGTACGAGGTCTCCGCGGTCCGGGTGGACGGCGTACGGGCCTTCGCGCGCGCCGAGCTGCGCTACCGGCTCACCGGCTACGACGCCGCCCCGGCCGGCTCCGCCCGCGAGGTGGAGCTCACCCGGGGCGGCGGCTCCTGGGCGGTGACCACCGACCGGCCCGCCCCCGGAGCCCTGCCCCAGCTCTGGGACCAGGGCCCGGTGTCCGTGGAGCGCGGGGCGCACGCCCTCGTGCTCGGCGGCTCCGGGCAGAGCTCCGGCGCCCTCTCCGAGATCGCCGCCGAGGCGGACAGGGCGGTGCCCGCGGCGAGCGCGGCCTGGCCGCGGCCGTGGGCGGGCCGGGTGGTGGTGCTGGTGCCCGGCTCGCTGGACGCGATGGCCGCGCTGCTGGGGCGGCCGGCGGAGGAGTACCGGGGCCTGGGCGCCGTCACCACCGGGCGGACCGGGGCGGGCCCCGCTCCCGCGGACCGGGTCGTGGTGAACCCGGAGGGGTACGGGCAGCTCACGGCGGAGGGCCGCCAGGTGATCCTGACCCACGAGACCACCCACGTGGCCACCCGGGCGGCGACCACCTCCCGGACCCCGCTCTGGCTCTCCGAGGGCTTCGCGGACTGGGCCGCGTACCGCGACAGCGGCCGCACCCCGGCCGAGGTCGCCCCGTCCCTGGCCCGCGCGGTGCGGCGGGGCGACCTGCCGGCGGAACTCCCCGCGGCCGGGGCCTTCGCCTTCGGCGGGGACGCGGACGCGCTGGCGCGGGCCTACGAGGGCTCCTGGCTGGCCTGCCGGTTCATCGCCCGCCGATGGGGGGAGGCGGCGCTGCTCTCGTTGTACGAGAGCTCCGGCCGTGACTCGCTGCCGGCGGCGCTGGCGGACACCCTCGGGACGGATTCCTCCGGGCTGACCCGGGCCTGGCGGGAGGACCTGGCCCGGGAGTTCCGATAGCCGGAGTCCCGGCGCGGACGGGGTTGGGGTGCGCTTGCTGCGGGTGGGGGCCGGTGCCGGGGGCGGGGTGGGGTGTCGGCCTGGACTGCATGATTTAGGCGCCCTGTGCCCTACTTCGACAGTGATGCCGAGTAGGGCGCCACAAATCACGCTTTACGTCCCGGCCAACACCCCACCCCGCCCCCGTCCCCGACCTCGGGCCCGCAGCCCCGTGAGCCGGTCCGGGCGCCGTCCCGCCGGGCAGCGCTCCGGGCCTCCGGTAGGGTCGGCAGGCGATGGACAAGACGCTGATCGTGACCAACGACTTCCCGCCGCGGCCGGGGGGCATCCAGGCCTTCCTGCACAACATGGCGCTGCGACTCGACCCCGACCGGGTCGTGGTCTACGCCTCCACCTGGAAGCGCTCCGCCGAGGGGCGGGCCGCCACCGCCGCCTTCGACGCGGAGCAGCCCTTCCAGGTGATCCGCGACCGCACCACGATGCTGCTGCCGACCCCCCGGGTCACCCGCCGGGCCGTCGGCCTGCTGCGCGAACACGGCTGCTCGTCGGTGTGGTTCGGCGCGGCGGCCCCGCTGGGGCTGATGGGGCCCGCGCTGCGCCGGGCCGGCGCGCGCCGGATCGTGGCGACCACGCACGGGCACGAGGCGGGCTGGGCGCAGCTGCCGGTCGCGCGCGGGCTGCTGCGGCGCATCGGCGAGGGCACGGACACCCTGACCTACCTGGGGGAGTACACCCGTTCGCGGATCGCCCCGGCCCTGACGGACCGGGCCGCGGCGCGCATGACGCAGCTCCCGCCGGGCGTCGACGAGAAGACCTTCCACCCGGCGTCGGGCGGCGCGGAGGTGCGGGCGAAGCTGGGCCTGACGGACCGGCCGGTGGTCGTCTGCGTCTCGCGGCTCGTCCCCCGCAAGGGGCAGGACACGCTGATCGAGGCGATGCCGCGGATCCTGGCGGCGGTGCCGGACGCCGCCCTGCTGATCGTGGGCGGCGGCCCCTACGAGGCCGACCTGCGGGCACTGGCCGGCAAGGCCGGGGTCGCGGAGTCCGTCGTGTTCACGGGCGCGGTCCCGTGGTCCGAACTGCCCGCCCACTACGGGGCCGGGGACGTCTTCGCGATGCCCTGCCGCACCCGCCGCGGCGGCCTCGACGTCGAGGGCCTCGGCATCGTCTACCTGGAGGCCTCCGCCACCGGCCTGCCGGTGATCGCCGGCGACTCCGGCGGCGCCCCCGACGCGGTACTGGACGGGGAGACGGGCTGGGTGGTCCCCGGCGGCGCCCCGGCCCAGACCGCGGACCGCGTCGTCGCCCTGCTCCGGGACCCGGCCCTGCGCGCGCACATGGGCGAGCGCGGCCGCGCCTGGGTCGAGGAGAAGTGGCGCTGGGACCTGCTGGCGGAGCGCCTGCGCGAGCTGCTGTAGTCGGCGCGTCCGGCTCGGGGCCCCGGGGCACCTTTTTCCGTACGGAGGGGGGCGGAGGGGGATTATCGCTCCCGGAGGCACGATCGCGGGCGGAGTCGATCAAACCGGCCGGGCCGCGGCGGGGCCCGCCTACGGTCGAGACATGTCTGACTGTTACTCAGAAGCGTGTCAGTCCGGGTCATGGCTGGTTGGGCGGAATCCGCTCATGATGCGGCCATGACACCAAACCTGACACGTCGTCATGTTCTCGGTCTCGGCGCCCTGCAGACCGCGGCGGCCCTCGGCTTCACCCGGATCGGGCCGCGGTCCGCGGCCGCCGCCGAGCCCGCGGCCGCCACGTACGCCCCGGCCATCGTCGTCGGCTCCGGCTACGGATCCGCCGTCGCCGCGCTCCGCCTCGGGCAGGCCGGCGTGCGGACCGTCGTCCTGGAGATGGGACGGCTCTGGGACACCCCGGGAGCCGACGGGAAGGTCTTCCCGACCACTTCGGCCCCCGACCAGCGCTCGATGTGGTTCCGCAACCGCACCGAGGCCCCGCTCGCCCAGTTCCTCTGGCTGGACGTGGTCAACCGCAACATCAGCCCGTACCCCGGCGTCCTGGACCGGGTGAACTACGGGGACATGTCGGTGTACGTGGGCCGCGGCGTCGGCGGCGGCTCCCTGGTCAACGGCGGTATGGCGCCCACCCCGAAGCGCTCGTACTTCACCGAGATCCTGCCCCGCGTCGACGCCGACGAGATGTACGGCACCTACTACCCCCGGGCCCGCGCCATGCTCGGGGTCAACGACATCGACCCGGCCTGGTTCGAGTCCACGGAGTGGTACCGCTTCGCCCGGATCTCCCGCAAGCACGCCCAGAAGACCGGGCTGAAGACCACCTTCGTCCCCAACGTCTACGACTTCGAGTACATGAAGCGCGAGGCCGCCGGCACCGCCACCCGGTCCGCCCTCGCGGGCGAGGTCATCTACGGCAACAACCACGGCAAGAAGAGCGTGGACAAGACCTACCTCGCCGCCGCCCTGGGCACCGGGAACGTCACCATCGAGACCATGCAGCGCGTGGTCGGCGTACGGCAGGACCCGGCGGGCGGCTACGTCCTGACCGTCCAGACCAGCGACCTCACCGGCCGCGTCACACAGGTCCGCGAACTGGGCTGCAAGCAGCTCTTCCTCGGCGCCGGCAGCCTCGGCACCACCGAGATCCTGCTGCGCGCCCGCGAGAGGGGCACCCTGCCCGCCCTCAACGACAAGGTGGGCCTCGGCTGGGGCCCCAACGGCAACGTCATGACCGCCCGAGCCAACCACCTGTGGGACACGGTCGGCTCCCACCAGGCCACCATGCCCGCCCTGGGCATCGACGACTGGGACAACGCCTCGAACCCGGTCTTCGCCGAGATCGCCCCGCTCCCGATGGGGTTCGAGCACTGGATCTCGATGTACCTGGCCATCACCAAGAACCCGGAGCGCGGGCACTTCACCTACGACGCCGCCAGCGACTCGGCGAAGCTCCAGTGGACCCGGGGCCAGAACGCCCCGTCCGTCCAGGCGGCCAAGCGCCTCTTCGACCGGATCAACCGGGCCAACTTCACCATCTACCGCTACGACCTGTTCGGCGACAACAAGAACTTCGCCGACAACTTCACCTACCACCCGCTGGGCGGCTGCGTCCTCGGGGACGCGACCGACGACTTCGGCCGGGTCAAGGGCTATCAGGGCCTCTACGTCACCGACAGCTCACTGATCCCCGGATCGCTCGGCGTGAACCCGTTCGTGACCGTCACCGCGCTCGCGGAACGGAACATGGCGCGGGTCCTCGCCGAGGACCCGCGGTAGGGCCGCGAGCCGTCCCTAGCCCCGGTAGAGGGCTTCGATCTCGTCCGCGAAGTCCTTCGCCACCACATTCCGCTTCAGCTTCAGCGAAGGCGTGATGTGCCCGGACTCCTCCGTGAACTGGGAGGGCAGAATGCGGAATTTCCGCACCGATTCCGCCTTGGAAACCGCCGCGTTGCCGTCGTCCACGGCCCTCTGGACGGCGGCGACGAGATCCGCGTCCTCGCGCAGCTGGGCCGCCGTCACACCGGCCGGCTTGCCGTGCTCCGCGGCCCACCGGCCCAGGAACTCCTCGTCGATGGTGACCAGCGCGGCCACGAACGGCCGCGCGTCGCCGACCACCATGCACTCCGCGACCAGCGCGTGCGCCCGGATCCGGTCCTCGATCACCGCGGGGGCGACGTTCTTGCCGCCCGCCGTGACGATGAGCTCCTTCTTGCGGCCGGTGATCGCCAGGTAGCCGTCCTCGTCGAGGGTGCCGACGTCGCCGGTGTGGAACCAGCCGTCGGTCAGCGCGTCGGCGGTGGCCGTCGGGTTGTTCCAGTACTCCTTGAAGATGTGCTCGCCGTGCAGCAGCACCTCGCCGTCGTCGGCGATGCGCACCACGGAGCCCGGGAGCGGCTGGCCGACCGTACCGATCTTCGTCTTGTCCCACGGGTTGAAGGCCGTGGCGGCGCAGGACTCGGTCAGGCCGTAGCCCTCCAGCACCGTGAAGCCGATGCCGCGGAAGAAGTGGCCGAGCCGCTCGCCCAGCGGGGCACCGCCGGAGATCGCGTACTCGCCGCGCCCGCCGAGGACCGTGTGGAGCTTGCTGTAGACCAGCTTCGAGAAGAGCTTGTGCTTCAGCCGCAGCTTGAGGGACGGCCCGCCCGGCAGGTCCAGCGCGCGGCTGTACGCGATCGCCGTCTCGGCCGCCGCGTCGAAGATCTTGCCCTTGCCGTCGGCCTGGGCCTTGGCGCGGGCCGAGTTGTAGACCTTCTCGAAGACGCGCGGCACGCCGAGGATCAGCGTGGGCCGGAAGGACTGCAGCTCGTCGGTGAGGTTCTTGATGTCCGGTACGCAGCCCAGCCGGATCGGCGCCAGCACGGCCGCCACCTCCACCAGGCGGCCGAAGACGTGCGCGGCCGGCAGGAAGAGCAGCACGGAGCACTCGCCGGTCCGGAAGAGCGGGTGCAGCCGGGCCACGATGTTGCCGACCTCGGCGAAGAAGCTGCGGTGGGTCAGCACGCAGCCTTTGGGGCGGCCGGTGGTGCCGGAGGTGTAGACGATGGTGGCCGGGTCGTCGGCGCCCGCCAGCGCGCTGCGCTCGTCGACCTCGGCGTCGGAGACTCCGGCGCCGGCGGCCTGCAGCGTCTCCAGGGCGCCCTGCTCGATCTCCCAGACCTCGCGCAGCTCCGGCAGCCGGTCGCGCAGGGCGGCCACGGACGCGGCGTGCGCGGGGGACTCCACGACGACGGCGACGGCGCCGGAGTCGCCGAGGATCCACTGGATCTGCTCGGGGGAGCTGGTCTCGTACACGGGGACCGTGACGGCGCCCGCGCTCCAGATCGCGAAATCGAGCAGCACCCACTCGTAGCGGGTGCGGGAGATCAGGGCGACCCGGTCGCCGGGCTCGATGCCGGCCGCCATCAGGCCCTTCGCCGCGCTGCGGACCTCGGCGAGGAACTCGGTCGCGGTGACGTCCTGCCACGCGCCGCCGACCTTGCGGGCCATGACGGCGGTGTCGGGATGCTGAGCGGCGTTGCGGCGGATGAGATCCGTCAGGTTCCCGTCCGACGGGACCTCGTACAGGGCCGGAAGACTGAACTCGCGCAAGACTGCTGCTCCTCTGGGCGCCATCGCCACCATGTGGACCGACCGGACGTTACCCACCGGTAGGGGGTTCCGGATAGAGGGAACCGGCCAGATGTTCCCTGCGTCACATGTCGCGGCCGTGTCCTGCCGACACTAGTCGACCCGGTTTGCGACTCGGAAGTAACCGCAGGTCCGACCGCCTGAGCCGATTCCCTCCCCGCGGTGCCCAAGCGCGCCTAGGGTGGCCGCATGGGTGGCTCTATGGGTGGCACGAAAAACCGGACACGGGTCCACGTCGTCAGCGACGTCCACGGCAACACCGAGGCCCTGGCACGGGCCGGGGAGGGCGCCGACGCGCTGATCTGCCTCGGCGACCTCGTCCTCTTCCTCGACTACGCCGACCACTCGCGCGGCATCTTCCCCGACCTCTTCGGCGTCGATAACGCCGATCACATCGTGGAACTGCGCACCGCCCGCCGTTTCGAGGAGGCCCGGGAGTTCGCCCGCGGGCTGTGGGCCGGGCGGGACCGGGAACGGCTCCTCGAGGGCGCGGTCCGGCGCCAGTACGCCGAGATGTTCGCCGCCTTCCCCCGGCCCACCTACGCCACGTACGGCAACGTGGACATCCCCGGGCTCTGGCCCGAGTACGCCGGCCCCGGCCTCACCGTGCTCGACGGGCAGCGCGCCGAGATCGGCGGCCGGGTCTTCGGCTTCGTCGGCGGCGGACTCCCCTCGCCGATGCGCACGCCCTACGAGGTGCCCGAGGAGGAGTACGCGGCCAAGGTGGAGGCGCTGGGCGAGGTCGACGTCCTCTGCTCGCACATCCCGCCGGAGGTGCCGGAGCTCTGCTACGACACGGTGGCGCGGCGCTTCGAGCGGGGGAGCGGGGCACTGCTCGCCGCGATCCGCCGGGTACGGCCCCGGTACGCGCTCTTCGGCCACGTCCACCAGCCGCTCGCCCGGCGGATGCGGATCGGCGCCACCGAGTGCGTGAACGTCGGGCACTTCGCCGCCACCGGAAGGCCGTGGGCCCTGGAGTGGTGAGCTCTCGACGCGCGATAGCCTTCACGCGGCGGCCCAGGGCCGTCCGCACACTTCCTCGAACTCCCCCCGGAGGAGCGACCGCGATGGCGGAACACACCAGCTCGAGCATCATGATCGAGGCGTCCCCGGCCGACGTCATGGCCGTGATCGCCGACTTCGCCCGCTACCCGGAGTGGACCGGCGAGGTGAAGGAGGCCGAGATCCTGGCGAAGGACGACGCCGGCCGGGCCTCGCTCGTCCGGCTGCTGCTGGACGCGGGCGCGATCAAGGACGACCACACGCTGGCCTACACCTGGCCGGCGGAGAACACGGTCAGCTGGACGCTGGACAAGTCCCAGATGCTGCGGCAGCTCGACGGGTCCTACCAGCTGGCGCCGGTCGCGGGCGGTGCGCGCACCGAGGTGACGTACTCGCTGACGGTGGACGTCAAGATCCCGATGCTCGGGATGATCAAGCGCAAGGCGGAGAAGGTCATCATCGACCGGGCGCTGGCGGGCCTGAAGAAGCGCGTGGAAAGCCGGCCCACGCCTTCTTGATGCGCCGCTCGCACCACTCGGCCCTGGCGGGCCTCCTGGGCTTCGCGTCGCTGTGCCGGACTCCGTCCGGCGGGGGCTGGGCGGGGGTGCGGGTGGGTTGGCCCTGCGGGGCGGGTCCCCTACCCTCCCCCAGACTCCGTCCGGGGGGACCCCCGGTTCGCCCGTTCCCCGGGCTGCGCCCGGACCCTTGCCATGTGCGGCCTCCTCAAACGCCGGAGGGGCTGGATGGATCAAACCTCGCCGGCGTTTGAGGCGCGGGGTCTGGGGCGGAGCCCCAGGGTCTTCGGGGTCCGGGCAGAGCCCGGGGAACGGCGGAAGGGCGGGTAGGGGAACTCGCCCCGCGCAGCGGTAACGGTCGCAGCGGGGAACTCGCCCCGCGCAGCGGTAACGGTCGCAGCGGGGAACTCGCCCCGCGCAGCGGCAGCGGTCGCAGCGGGGAACTCGCCCCGCACAACGGCATCCCGTGGCCGGGCCAGGGTGGTGGCCCTGGGGACCGGGGCCCCGGGTGGGCCCCGGGGCGTGCGAGGCTGGCAGCGGCCACCCGCCGGCCCCGCCGGGGACGCGGGGCAGGCACCCGCGGAGCTAGGAGCAGCATGCACACCCTTCTCGTCACCGGCCCCGGCGGCGCCGGGCGGAGCACCGTCGCGGCGGCGACCGCGCTGGCCGCCGCACGGCAGGGGCACCGCGTGCTCCTGCTCTCCGCGGACCCGGGCGACCCGCCCATCACCGCGCAGGGCGACCTCCGCGTGGCCCGCGTCGACTCCGGCGAGGAGTTCCGGCGCGAGCTGGTCGAGCTCCAGGAGCGCGGCTCCGCGGTCCTCGGAATGCTCGGCGCCCGCCCGCTGCACACCGACGAGATCACCGAACTGCCCGGCGCCGAGCAGTTCGCCCTGCTCCGCGCCCTGCGGCGGGCCGCGGACGAGCCCGGCACCGACCTCGTGGTGGTGGACCTGCCCCCGCTGCACCAGGCGATCACCACCCTCGCGCTCCCCGCCCAGCTCCGCCGCTACCTCGCCCGGCTGCTCCCCGCGGAGCGCCAGGCGGCCCGCGCCCTGCGCCCCGTACTGGCCCAGCTGGCCGGCGTCCCCATGCCCGCGCAGTGGCTCTACGAGGCCGCCGCCCGCTGGGACGAGGACCTGGCGGCCGTCCAGGACGTCCTGGAGGCCCCCACCACCTCCGTACGGCTCGTCGCGGAGCCGGGACCCGCCGCCGACGCCGCGCTGCGCCTGGGCGTGCTCGGGCTCGCCCTGTACCGGCTGCCCGTCTCGGCGCTCGTGGCCAACCGGATGCTGCCCGCCGGATCCACCGACCCCTGGCTGGCGGGACTCGCCGCCCAGCAGGAGAAGTACGCCGCCCAGTGGGCCGGCGACGGGAGCCTCCCGGTGCTCCCCGTCCCCCACCTGGGCCGGGACCCGCACGGTCCCGAGGATCTCGCGGAGCTGGCCCCGGCACCCGCCCCCGCGATCGCGCCCCGCCCGGCCTGGACCGTCGAGGACCGGATCGCCGAGGACGGGGTGCTGCTCTGGCGGGTCCCGCTGCCCCGCGCGGAGAAGCGCGAGCTCGGCCTGGTCCGGCGCGGTGACGAGCTGCTGCTCACGGTGGGCCCGTACCGCAGGATCGTTCCGCTGCCCGCCGTGCTGCGCCGCTGCACCGTCTCCGGCGCCGCCCTCGCGGACGACGAGCTGCGCATCCGCTTCACCCCGGACCCGGAGCTGTGGCCCCGGGGCGGGGAAAAGGCGTAGCGGGCGGACCCGGCGGCCCCGGCGGCCTGGGGGGCGTACCGCCGTTCGGGTAACGTCGGAGGTAGCAGGAGCAGGAATCCGTACCACCCGCCCGCCGCCGCAGGAGAGTCCGCCATGAGCGAGGCCACCGACCGCCCCACCGATCCCTCATCCGGGGACGACGCCTGGGCCGAGGCCTGCGCCGAGGACCTCGCCGCCGAGCGGGAGCGCCGCAGGTCCGAGCAGGGCGCCTCCGGGAGCGCGGGCACCGGGACCGCCGCCGAGGAGCTGTTCAAGCTCTTCGAGGCCGTCGCGGACAAGGTGACCGACAAGGTCTCCGCGCTGAACAACCCGCTGTTCGGCGTGGCCGCGCAGGGCGCCGTACGGCAGTTCGTCAACCAGGCGAAGACCGCCGCCAAACCCGTCGTCGAGCGCAACCCCGAGGTTTTCGACCACCTCGCGGCGGCCGGCTCGGAGCTGCTCGCCGCCTACCGTTCCGCGGTCGAGGGCCACGAGCGCCGCTGGACGCGCGACGAGCCGGCCCCCGGCCGGGGGAGCGGGACCGGCGCCAACGCCACCGGCAACGCCGCCGGAAACGCGAAGGACCCGCGTGACGAGGGTGACGACGGCCCGACCGAGCGTATCGATCTCGACTGAACCCCGCCCTCCCTCGGGTACGGTTGACAGCGGCGGGGTTTGACCGGAAACCGAGGGACTAATGGGACTCACCATCGGCGTCGACATCGGCGGCACGAAGATCGCGGCCGGCGTGGTCGACGAAGACGGCACCATCCTTGAGACGTACAAGGTGCCCACGCCGCCGACCCCGGACGGAGTCACGGACGCGATCTGCGCCGCCGTCTCCGAGGTCAGCGCCAGCCACACCATCGACGCGGTCGGCATCGGCGCCGCCGGATACGTCGACGACAAGCGCGCGACCGTGCTCTTCGCGCCGAACATCAACTGGCGGCACGAGCCGCTCAAGGACAAGGTCGAGCAGCGCATCGGCCTGCCCGTGGTCGTCGAGAACGACGCCAACTGTGCCGCCTGGGGCGAGTACCGCTTCGGCGCCGGCCAGGGCCACGAGGACGTCATCTGCATCACCCTCGGCACGGGCCTGGGCGGCGGCATCATCATCGGCAACAAGCTCCGGCGCGGACGCTTCGGCGTGGCCGCCGAGTTCGGCCACATCCGGGTGGTCCCGGACGGCCTGCTGTGCGGCTGTGGCAGCCAGGGCTGCTGGGAGCAGTACGCCTCCGGGCGCGCGCTCGTCCGGTACGCCAAGCAGCGCGCCAACGCCACCCCCGAGAACGCGAAGGCACTCCTCGCGCTCGGCGACGGCACTCCCGAGGGCATCGAGGGCAAGCACATCAGCGAGGCGGCCCGCGCCGGCGACCTGGTGGCCATCGACTCCTTCCGCGAGCTGGCCCGTTGGGCGGGCGCCGGCCTCGCGGACCTGGCCTCGCTCTTCGACCCGTCGGCGTTCATCGTCGGCGGCGGCGTCTCGGACGAGGGCGACCTGGTCCTCGACCCGATCCGCAAGTCCTTCAAGCGCTGGCTGATCGGCGGCGCGTGGCGTCCGCACGCGCAGGTGCTCGCGGCGCAGCTCGGCGGCAAGGCCGGTCTGGTCGGCGCGGCGGACCTGGCCCGCCAGGGCTGAAGCCCGCCCCGCGGCAACCCGTATCGGCGGAACTGCCCGCCGCGCCCCCTGGGGTGCGGCGGGCAGTCTCGTTATGTTGCCGTGTATGGACCTCACCGAGCTGCCGAACTCCCGTACCGAAGCCGATGGTTCCGCCGTGATCCGGGTGCTCTCCTACAACGTCCGCTCGCTGCGCGACGACGAGGACGCGCTGGCGCGGGTCATCCGCGCGTGCGCACCGGACCTGGTGTGCGTCCAGGAGGCGCCGCGGTTCTTCCGGTGGCGCAAGCACGCGGCGCGGCTGGCCGCGAAGTGCGACCTGGTGGTCCTGTCGGGCGGTGCGACGGCGGCGGGCCCGCTGCTCCTGTGTTCCCTACGGGCCTTCGTGGAGCGGACCGAGGACGTCCTGCTGCCGCTGACCCCGGGCCGCCACCGGCGGGGCTTCGCCACGGCGGTCGTACGGGTGGGCGGGGTCCGGGTCGGGGTCCTGAGCGCGCACCTGTCGCTGGACGGGCCGGAACGGCTGGCCCAGGCGGAACTGCTTCTGGACCGGCTCGCCGGGATGGACGTGCCGTACGTGATCGCCGCGGGGGACATCAACGAGGGCCCGTCGGGGCCGGCCTTCCGCCGGCTGGCGGGGGCCCTCCAGGACTGCCGGGTCGTGGCGCCGTGGGGTGGGGAACACACGTGGGTGCGGTCGTCGCCGCCGCGGCGGATCGACGCGGTCTTCGCCGGCGCCGGGGTGGAGGTCCTGGCCTGCGGCGTCCCGACGGGCCTGCCGGGAGTCACCCCCGCGGACCTGACCCGCGCCACGGACCACCTCCCGGTCCTGGCCGCCCTCCGGCTGCCCGCAGCTCCTTGACGCACCCCTCGCACCGCTGCGCGGGCTTCGGGCCGCTGCGCCGGAATCCGTCCGGCGCAGCAGCCCGAAGCCCGCGTCAAAAAATCACACCACCGCGCCCCGACCGGGGTCGTCGTCATCGTCCTCGTCCGTGGACATCCGCGCGACCAGCGTCGCGAAGCCGCCCAGGAAGCCGCCGACGCCCAGCGTCGTCAGCCACCAGGTCATCTCCCACTGCAGCAGCACCGCCAGGAGCAGCAGGACCGGTCCGCCCACCACCGCCAGCCAGGCGAACTTCGAGGTCGTGTCCGCCTCCGGCAGCTCCGGCTCCGGGGGTACGAAGTGACCCTCTTCCTTCGCGGCTCCGGGGGAGTCGTCGGGCTCGGCCAGGGAGTGGTCCCGCGGACCCGGCCCGATCGCGCCGCCCACGCCGGGGGCGAACACCACCGAGCTGCCCAGGGCCGCCGACGGCGGCTCCGGGGACGCCGGGCCGGCCGGGCCCGCCGGGTCCGCCGCCGGCGCGGGGCCGGCCGGTTTCACGTCCTCCTCCGGAAGGAGGAGGTTCTCGATCGGCCGGAACGGTCTCGCGCCCGGCGGATCCGCGGGCTCCTGCCCGTAGCCGGCCACGATCGCCGCCCACGCCGCTTCCTCGTCCAGTGGGGGGACACCCCCCGAAGACTCCTCGTGCTCAGCCACCGCTGGCCGCCCCCTCCCTGCCCAAGCTCTCCGACAGCCGCCCGACGAACGCGTAGCTGTCCGCGAAGATCCGCTCCGCGTCATGGTCCAACGTCGCGACGTGGTAACTCTGTTCCAGCAGCGTCTCGGTGACGTCCGTGGAGGACACCCGCGCCAGGATCCGCGTCGAGTCCGTCGGCCGCACCACGTGGTCCTGCGGGCTGTGCAGCAGCAGCAGCGGCTGCGTCACCTGCGGCAGTTCGGTGTCCAGCATCTGCAGGAACTTGCGCAGCGAGTGCGCGGCCCGGGTCGAGACCCGGTCGTAGCCGATCTCCTCCGAGCCCGGCTTGGCGATGTCGCTCGCGATGCCCGGCGTCGACCGGATGAAGTGCTTGACCACCGGCAGGGCCGCGGCCAGCGGGTCGTGGATCTTGTTGACCGGGTTGACGAGGACGATGCCGCTGATGCTGTCCCCGTGCTTCGCCGCCAGGCGCAGGGTCAGCGCGGCGCCCATCGACAGCCCGAAGACGAACACCTGCTCGCAGCTGCCCTGCAGCTCCCGCAGCGCGCGGTCGACCTCGGCGTACCAGTCCTGCCAGCCGGTGAGCTGCATGTCCTGCCAGCGCGTCCCGTGCCCGGGGAGCAGGGGCAGCGACACCGTCAGTCCCTGCGCGGCCAGATGCTCGGCCCAGGGCCGCATCGACTGGGGGGAACCGGTGAAGCCGTGGCAGAGGAGGACGCCGACCTTTCCGCCCTCGTGGCGGAACGGCTCGGCTCCAGGGAGGACGGGCACCAGGGTCTCCTTCGAGGGGGGCGGGGGGTGCGTAGCGCTGTGTGACTTCACCGTACGCGACGGGGGTGACACCGACCAGGGTCGTCGGACGGCTCCAGGTACGACCAGGGGATAAGGTCTGTTCGACAGACACAGGAAGGCTTTCGAGTTGATCTACGGCGCAATGAAGTTCTCGATCGGCGGTTCCCTGAAGCTCGCCTTCAGGCCGTGGGTGGAGGGCCTCGAGAACATTCCCGCAGAGGGGCCGGCGATCCTCGCGAGCAACCACCTGTCCTTCTCCGACTCCTTCTTCCTCCCGGCCGTACTGGACCGCAAGGTGACCTTCATCGCGAAGGCGGAGTACTTCACCTCCCCGGGCGTCAAGGGCAAGCTGACGGCCGCCTTCTTCAAGGGCGTCGGCCAGCTCCCGGTGGACCGTTCGGGCGCGCGCGGGGCCGGCGAGGCCGCCATCAAGAGCGGCATCGACGTCATCGAACGCGGAGAGCTGTTCGGTATTTACCCCGAAGGGACGCGTTCACCCGACGGCCGGCTCTACCGTGGGAAGCCCGGCGGTCTGGCCCGGGTGGCACTGGCCACCGGAGCGCCCGTGATCCCCGTCGCGATGATCGACACGGAGAAGATCCAGCCGCCCGGCAAGGTGGTGCCCAAGCTGATGCGCCCGGGCATCCGGATCGGCAAGCCGCTGGACTTCAGCCGCTACCACGGCATGGACGGGGACCGCTTCATCCTCCGCTCGGTGACCGACGAGGTCATGTACGAGATCATGAAGCTCTCCGGCCAGGAGTACGTCGACATCTACGCGACGGCCGCCAAGCGCCAGATCGCCGACGCGGAGAAGGCCGCCGCGAGGAGCGAGAAGGCCCAACCGGCCGTCTCGGACACCGACAAGTAGCAGCACACGGGCGGGACCGCCCGTACGGGGTGGGGGAGATGGCGAAGCGCGAGCGCGTCGTACGCATGTCGGTCGAGCAGCCGCTGTGGCGTGCCCTGACGGCCTACCGGCTGCTCACCACGGTGTACGCGGCCCTGCTGTTCGCCTCCGCCTACAAGCAGTTCGACCGCCCCTGGATCGCGGCCGCCTACCTCGCCTTCCTGGCCGGCTGGACCCTGGTCACCCTCCCCAAGGTGGCCAACGCCGCCAGCTGCACCAAGCGGTTCCTGTGCGCCGACCTCACCGTCGCCTGCGTCGGGATCCTGCTCACCCCCCTCGCGGACACCCACGCGCGGATCGTGGACGGCGGCCCCACCCTCCCCTCGATATGGACCGCGGGCTCCGTCCTCGCCTTCGCCATCAAGGGCGGCTGGCGCTGGGCCTGCTTCGCCTCCACCTTCGTCGCCGCCGCCAACCTCGCGCAGCGCGGCGAGCCCACCCGGGACACCCTGCACAACGTGCTCCTGGTCTGGGTGGCCTCCATCGCCATCGGCTACGTCGTCGAGGTCGCCCGGGCCAGTGAGGCCACCCTCGCCCGCGCCCTGGAGATCGAGGCCGCCACCCGCGAGCGCGAACGCCTCGCCCGCGACATCCACGACGGGGTCCTCCAGGTCCTCGCCATGGTCCAGCGGCGCGGCACCGAACTGGGCGGGGAGGCCGCCGAGCTGGGCCGGATGGCCGGGGAACAGGAGGTCGCGCTGCGCACCCTGGTCTCCAGCGGGCTGGCGCGCCCCTCCCGGATCTCCCGTGACGAGGCGCTCGGCGCGATCGTGGCCGCCTTCGAGGTGGAGGAACCCGGCGAGGATGAGGGCGAGCTCGATCTGCGGGCCCTCCTGGCCCCGCACGCCGGCTCGCGGGTGAGCTTCGCCGAACCGGGCACCCCGGTGCCGTTGCCCGTGCCCGCCGCGAGGGAGCTGGCGGCGGCGGTCGGCGCCGCCCTCGACAACGTGCGCAAGCACGCGGGTGAGGGGGCCAGCGCCTGGATCCTGGTCGAGGACTGGGGCGACGAGGTGATCGTGACCGTCCGGGACGATGGTCCGGGCATCCCGGCCGGCCGGCTCGACCAGGCCGAGGGCGAGGGCCGGATGGGAGTGGCCCTGTCCATCCGGGGCCGCCTGCGCGACCTCGGCGGCAGCGCCGAGCTGGTGTCCGTCCCGGGGCAGGGCACCGAAGTGGAACTGAAAGTACCGAGGGGGAGCACCCAGTGAACGAGTCGAGCGGGCAGAACGGCCAGGGCGAGCAGAGCGGCCTCGGCGGCATCAAGGTCATGGTCGTGGACGACCATCCGATGTGGCGGGACGCGGTCGCCCGCGACCTGGCCGCCGCCGGCTTCGACCTGGTGGCCACCGCGGGCGACGGGCCCGAGGCCGTACGCAGGGCCCGCGCCGCGGCCCCGCACGTCCTGGTCCTCGACCTCAACCTCCCCGGCATGCCCGGCGTGCAGGTCTGCAAGGAACTGGTCGGCGCCAACCCGGCGCTGCGGGTCCTCGTGCTCTCCGCGAGCGGCGAGCACGCCGACGTCCTGGAAGCCGTGAAGTCCGGTGCGACCGGCTACCTGCTGAAGTCCGCGGGCGCCCAGGAACTCATCGACGCCGTGCGCCGCACGGCGGCGGGCGACCCCGTCTTCACCCCGGGCCTGGCGGGCCTGGTCCTCGGCGAGTACCGCCGCCTCGCCACCGATCCGGCGCCCGCCGCCTCCGACGAGCCGAAGGCCCCGCAGCTCACCGACCGGGAGACCGAGGTGCTGCGGCTGGTGGCCAAGGGGCTCTCGTACAAGCAGATCGCGGAACGGCTCGTGATCTCCCACCGCACGGTGCAGAACCACGTGCAGAACACCCTGGGCAAGCTCCAGTTGCACAACCGGGTGGAACTCGTCCGGTACGCGATAGAGCGGGGCCTCGACGACGAGTAGGTGGTGGAATCGGTCGTACTTACGCCCTCGTACGAGTGAACTGGCGTACACAATGCGCCTTAATTCCACCGGAATTGCCCCCTCCCGGCCCTTGTCGTGACCTAGGCCACCACTAGTGTGGCCGTGATGGCGAAGGGAAATTCCGTAACGGGATCCCCCTCCTTGAGGAGGAGGCTTTCTCCCTGTGGTTGAGGGCCGCCGTTACCAGCACGAGCCAACACGTATGTGGAGGTGAACGAGGTTGGCTACGTTCCACGTAGGCGAGAAGACCCACCAGTCCGTGCTTCCTCAGCGGGCTGCTCTGGAATTCGAGTCAGCAGACACCCCCCGGATCGGGGACGAAACGGGACTCGAACGCCGCACTCGTGCGGTACCCGGCGTGGAACATGTGCGAGGGGAGACCGCCGATGCTTCACCTGGCATCGACGGCGTCACCCCCAACCGTGAGGTTGGGGAGAGGGCCCGTGAGGGCCACCCTGTCGCATTCGTCCTGGACAAGCACGGCCATCCGCTGCAACCGACCAGCCCCGCAAGGGCCCGCAAGCTCCTCCATCAGGGCCGGGCCGTCGTTGCCCGGCACACCCCGTTCGTCATCCGACTCAAAGACCGCACGGTCGCCGAGTCCCAGGTGGACGGTGTTGAACTCGGAATCGACCCCGGCTCGAAGCACACCGGCGTCTCAGTGTTCACCGCGAAGGACGGTGAGCGCCGCGGCCTGTACGCGGTCGAACTCGCCCACCGAGGCGGCCGGATACGGGACAAGCTGACCGCTCGTGCCGCCTACCGGCGTGGCAGGCGATCGCGCAACCTGCGCTACCGTGCACCCCGCTTCTCCAACCGCGCCCGTCCCAGGGGCTGGCTCGCCCCGTCGCTGCGTCACCGCGTGGACACCACCATGTCGTGGACCACCCGGCTCGCACGCTGGGCACCCATTCGTGCGGTGCATGTGGAACGGGTCGCGTTCGACACCCACACCATGTCCCACGGCGGACCCCTGGAGGGGGCCGAATACCAGCACGGCACCTTGCACGGCACAGAGGTCCGCGAATACCTGTTGGCCAAGTGGGGGAGGGCTTGCGCTTACTGCGGCGCCACCGGAGTCCCGCTCAACATCGACCACATCCAGCCCCGCTCACGCGGGGGCAGCGACCGCATCTCCAACCTGTGCACTGCCTGCGTTCCCTGCAACGAGAAGAAATCCAACCAGTCGGTCGAAGACTTCCTCAGACGATCGCCACGCCAGTTGGCGCGCATCCTCGTACAGGCCAAAGCCCCGCTCCGCGACGCGGCGGCCGTAAACGCCACCCGCTGGGCCCTGTGGCGCGCTCTCGACGACGCCTTTCCCACGGTGCGCGTCGCATCGGGTGGCCGCACGAAGTGGAACCGGCAGCGGACCGGCACCCCCAAGACCCACACCCTCGACGCCCTGTGCGTCGGTGAACTCGTCACCGTCACCCGTACGCCGGTCCGTGTCCTCGCGGTCGCCGCGACCGGGCGCGGCACCTACACCCGCACCCGCACCGACAAGTACGGCTTCCCCCGCCTGCATCTGCCCAGGCAGAAAACGTTCTTCGGCTATCAGACCGGAGACCTCGCCCGTGCCGTCGTCCCCACCGGCAAGAAGGCCGGCACTCACATAGGACGGATTGCCGTCCGTGCCACCGGCAGTTTCAACATCAAAACCGCACACGGCCTCATCCAAGGCATCCATCACAAACATCTCCGCCTCGTCCAACGAGCCGACGGATATGGCTACACAGCCCGACCCGAAGCACCCGTCACCTTTGCCTGACCGTGACCGGCGGCAGCGAAGAGACCTCCGGCGCTTCGTGCCTGCAACTCAAGGATTCGTTTCCTCTCCCAGCTGAAGCAGGGAGTATCTACGAAAGAAGAAAAGCGATGAAGGTCGGAGTGCTGACGGGCGGCGGCGACTGCCCCGGGCTCAACGCGGTGATCCGCAGTGTCGTGCGCAAGGGCGTCCAGGAGTACGCCTATGAGTTCATCGGGTTCAAGGACGGCTGGCGCGGCGCGGTCGAAGGCCGCACCGTTCCGCTCGACATCCCCGCCGTCCGCGGGATCCTGCCGCGCGGCGGAACCATCCTCGGCTCCTCGCGCACCAACCCGTTCAAGTTGGACGACGGCGTCCGCCGGATCAAGGAGAACCTCGCCAAGTACGAGGTCGACGCCCTCGTCGCGATCGGCGGCGAGGACACCCTCGGCGTGGCCGCGAAGCTCTACGAGGAGTACGGCATCCCCTGCGTCGGGGTCCCCAAGACCATCGACAACGACCTGTCGGCCACCGATTACACCTTCGGCTTCGACACCGCCGTCGGGATCGCGACCGAGGCCATCGACCGGCTGCACACCACCGCCGAGTCGCACATGCGGGTGCTGGTCGTCGAGGTGATGGGCCGGCACGCCGGCTGGATCGCCCTGCACTCGGGGCTCGCGGGCGGCGCCAACGTCATCCTCATCCCCGAGCAGCGCTTCGACGTGGACCAGGTCTGCGCCTGGGTGAGCTCGCGGTTCAAGTCGAGCTACGCGCCGATCGTGTGCGTCGCCGAGGGCGCGATGCCCAAGGACGGTGACATGGTGCTGAAGGACGCGACCAAGGACTCCTTCGGGCACGTGCGGCTGTCCGGCGTGGGCGAGTGGCTGGCCAAGGAGATCGAGGCGCGGACCGGCAAGGAGGCCCGTACGACGGTACTCGGGCACGTCCAGCGGGGCGGCACCCCGAGCGCGTTCGACCGGTGGCTGGCCACCCGCTTCGGGCTGCACGCGATCGACGCGGTGCGCGACGGGGACTTCGGGAAGATGGTCGCGCTGAAGGGGACGGACATCGTACGGGTGCCGATCGCCGAGGCGACGGCAAAGCTGAAGACGGTGGACCCGGCTCTGTACGAGGAGGCCGGAGTGTTCTTCGGCTGAGCCGCTGAGCCGCTGAGCCGCTGAGCCGCTGAGCCGCTGAGCCGCTGAGTCGCTGAGCCGCAGCGCGGGCGCGGGTCATGGGTCGTAAGGTGGCAAACGACCCATGGTCCGATTCTTTTGCGCAGTACTGGAGCGAACGTGGAAATCCTGGCATTCGGGGTGACGGCGGACGAGAAGCCGCTCATCGAGAAGGCCTTCGCGGGCCAGCACGAGGTGCGCTGCCTGGACGTCTTCCTCAGCGAGGACACCGCCCCCATCGCGGCCGGGTACGAGATCGTCTCGTCGAGCGTCAACGCGGACCTGAACGGCCGGGTGCTGCGCACCCTGGCGGCGGGCGGGACCAAGATGATCGCCCAGCGCTCCACCGGCTTCAACAACATCGACCTGGACGTCGCCCTGCAGCTCGGCCTGACGGTCGGCCGGGTGTCGTACTACTCCCCGTACTCGGTGGCCGAGTTCGCCTGGACCCTGGCCATGGCCGTGAACCGGCGGATCGTCCGGGCCTCGAACCGCACGCGGGACTTCGACTTCCGGCTGAACGGCCTGATGGGCCGCGACATGCGCGGCCGCACGGTGGGGGTGCTCGGCACCGGCAAGATCGGGGAGGCGTTCACCCGGATCGCCCACGGCTTCGGGATGAACCTGCTCGGCTGGGACGTGGCGCAGAACCCGGCGTGCGTGGAGCTGGGCATGAAGTACGTGGACAAGGAAACGCTGTTCGCCTCCTCGGACCTGATCAGCCTGCACGTTCCGCTGCTGGATTCCACGCACCACATCATCGGCGCCGAGGCGCTGAAACTGATGAAGGACGACGCCATCCTGGTGAACTCCAGCCGCGGCGGCCTGGTCGACACGGACGCGCTGGTCACGGAGTTGCGGGCGGGCCGCTTCGCGGGAGTGGGCCTCGACGTGTACGAGGCCGAGGCCGGGCTCTTCTTCCTGGACAAGTCCCTGGTGGTCGTCGAGGACGACACCCTGGCACGGCTGATCACCTTCCCGAACGTGGTCGTCACCTCCCACCAGGCGTACTACACCCACGACGCGGTGGGCCAGATCATCGACACCACCGTCGCCAACGTCGCGGACTACCTGGCGGGCCGCCGCTCGGAGAACACCCTGGTTCCTTCTCCTTCCTGACGCGAGGCTCGCACCGCTGCGCGGGCTTCGCCTCGCTGCGCCGGACTCCGTCCGGCGGGCGCTGCCCGGACCCGGTCCGCGGCGGAGCCCCAGGGCCCCGGGCGCAGCCCGGGGCCCGACGGGTCAGGGCGGAGCCCTGGGAACGGGCGAAGGGCGGGTAGGGGACAGCCCCGCGCAGCCGCCCCTGCCCACCCCGGGTGGGCTACGCCCGGGCGGCGGCCCGGACTCCGGCGATCAGGTCGCGGACCAGTTCGGCGCCCCGGAGGGTCAGGACCGACTCCGGGTGGAACTGGACCCCCGCGAACCCGCCGGAGGCGGAGCGCAGGGCGTGGACCTCGCCCGTCGCGGGATCACGGGACACCTCGATGCCCCGCAGGGCCAGGGACCGCTCCCGCTCCGCCGAGCAGTGCGCCGCGTACGTGTTGTAGAAGCCGACGACCTCCTCGGCCCCGAACAGCGGGATCCGCGTCTGCGCCCCCTGCGCCGGCTCCGCCTTGCGGACCAGCGGGAGCCCCAGCTCGGCGGCGAGCAGCTGGTGGCTGAGGCAGACCCCGAGCAGCCCGCCCCGGTGCGAGGCCAGGAGCTCCGCCGCCAGCTCGCGCATGATCCGGATCTTCGGGTCGCCGAAGTCCGCCGGGTCGCCCGGGCCCGGGCCGAGCACGATCGGCCCGTCCCAGGCCAGGGCGGCCGCCCGCAGCCCCGGGTCGTCGTAGCGGCGTACGGTCACCTCCAGCCCGGCCACCCGCAGGACGTGGCCCAGCATCGAGGTGAAGGTGTCCTCCCCGTCCACCACCAGCGCGTGGCCCGTCACCTCGGCCGGCCGCTCCTGCATCCGCAGCCAGAACGGCGCCAGGTACTCGCGGCGCGCGGCCAGGGCCGCCTGGACCCGGGGGTCGTCGGCCAGCCGGAGACCGGAGAAGGAGGGCCGCGCCGCCGCCGGGCGCACGCCCAGCGCCGCCAGCACCCCGGCCGCCTTCGCGTGCGTCTCCGCCACCTCGCCCGCCGGGTCGGAGTGCCGTACGAGGGTGGCCCCGACGGGCACCCGCAGCGCGCCGTCCGGTGCGATGTCCGCCGTGCGGATGAGGATGGGGGAATCGAGGGTCTGCGCCCCCGAGGCGTCCAGGCCCAGCAGGGCCAGCGCGCCCGCGTAGTAGCCGCGGCCGCCGGTCTCGTACCGCTCGATGACCCGGCAGGCGTTCTGCACCGGCGATCCGGTCACCGTCGCCGCGAACATCGTCTCCTTCAGCACCTCGCGCACGTCCAGCGAGGACCGGCCGCGCAGCTCGTACTCGGTGTGCGCGAGGTGCGCCATCTCCTTGAGGCGGGGGCCGACGACCACCCCGCCCATGTCCCCGACCGTGCACATCATCTTGAGTTCCTCGTCCACCACCATGGACAGCTCCTCGGTCTCCTTGCGGTCCCCGAGGAAGGCGAGGAGGGAGTCGGCCGTCGGCCCCCCGGCCGGGTGGCGGTACGTACCGCTGATCGGGTTCATCACGACCGTGCCGCCGGTCATCCGTACGTGTACCTCGGGGCTGGCCCCGACCAGGGTGCGGTCCCCGGTGTGGACCACGTACGTCCAGTACGCGCCCCGCTCGCCCTCCAGCAGCCGCCGGAACAGCGCGAGGGCGTCGGCGCGGCCGAAGCCCTCGATCCGGCCCCGGTAGGTGCGGCGGATGACGAAGTTCGCGCCCTCGCCCCGGCCGATCTCGTCCTCGATGACCCGCCGGACGGTGTCCGCGTACTCCTCGTCGGGGACGTCGAAGCCGCCGTCGTCCACCCGTACGGCGTGGGACGGCAGCGCGGCCAGCGCCTCGGCGAGCGGGATCTCGTACGTCTCCCCGGCGACCAGCACGCTCAGCGGCGTGCCGTCGTCGCGTACGTCGAACCCGCGCTCCCGCATCTGGCGGAAGGGGACGAGCGCCAGGGCGGGCCGCTCGCCGACGGGCAGGTCGGCCAGGTGCTCGGCCTCGTGGACCGGGCCGATCAGCAGCTCGACGGTGTCGTGGTCGCGGCCGGGCGTGCGGCGGCGCAGCAGCGCGAACGGCGGGCAGGTGTCGTCGAGCAGGCGGCTGAGGAGCGGGTGAGGGTGCGTGTGCGGATTCGCGTGCGCGTGCATGGAGTGGGCGTCCTATCCGGTTTCGGAGGGTGGGACGGCCCGGGTTTCCAGCGACTGTGTTGCCTCACAGAACGCGGAAGGCCGCCCCTCGGGGCGGCCTTCGTTTCGCTCGTGTCTTCAGGTACGCGCGAGAAGTGGGCCGCCGGGAGCGGGCCACCACCAGTTCTGGTTCGAGTGCGCGTACATGCTCCGACCCTAGCCCACCGGTCCGGCGAAGGGATGTGAACGGGTGAGTAACACAGTGAGAGACATCCGTCTCACGTAGTGGTCCTCGACCGGGAGGCGGGGTGTGACGCCGTAATGTGTGTGGGGTGACCGTGAACGCTGAAACCCAAGCCCCCGCCTCCAAGGCGACCTGGCGAGACCTTCCCGCGGCGCAGCAGCCTTCGTACCCCGATGCCGAGGCCCTGCGCGCTGTCGTCGCGGACCTCGAGTCGTATCCCCCCCTCGTTTTCGCGGGCGAATGCGACCAGCTGCGCGCCCGCCTGGGAGCCGTCGCCAAGGGCGAGGCGTTCCTGCTGCAGGGTGGCGACTGCGCCGAGGCCTTCGATGCCGTCTCCGCCGACCACATCCGCGCCAAGCTGAAGACGCTGCTCCAGATGAGCGCGGTCCTGACGTACGCGGCCTCCGTGCCGGTCGTCAAGGTCGGCCGCATCGCGGGCCAGTACTCCAAGCCCCGCTCCAAGGACACCGAGACCCGCGACGGCATCACCCTGCCGACGTACCGCGGCGACTCCGTGAACGGCTTCGCCTTCACGGAGGAGTCCCGCGTCCCGGACCCCGAGCGCCTCAAGCGCATGTACCACGCGTCGGCCTCCACGCTGAACCTGGTGCGCGCCTTCACCACCGGTGGTTACGCCGACCTGCGCCAGGTGCACGCCTGGAACCAGGACTTCGTGAAGAACTCCCCGTCCGGGCAGCGCTACGAGCAGCTCGCGCGGGAGATCGACAACGCCCTGAACTTCATGAAGGCCTGCGGCACCGACCCGGCGGAGTTCAAGGCCGTCGAGTTCTACGCCTCCCACGAGGCGCTGCTCCTCGACTACGAGGGCGCCCTCACCCGTACGGACTCCCGCACGGGCCGGCTGTACGACACCTCCGGCCACATGGTCTGGATCGGTGAGCGCACCCGCCAGCTCGACCACGCGCACATCGAGTTCTGCTCGCAGATCGCCAACCCGATCGGCATCAAGCTCGGCCCCACCACCACGGTGGACGAGGCGCTCACCTACATCGACCGCCTCGACCCCGAGCGCGAGCCGGGCCGGCTGACCTTCGTCGTCCGCATGGGCGCCGACAAGGTCCGCGACAAGCTCCCCGAGCTGGTCGAGAAGGTCACCGCCTCCGGTGCGACCGTCGCCTGGGTCACCGACCCCATGCACGGC
This sequence comes from Streptomyces sp. NPDC099050, assembly GCF_044759865.1. Classification (NCBI taxonomy): domain Bacteria; kingdom Bacillati; phylum Actinomycetota; class Actinomycetes; order Kitasatosporales; family Streptomycetaceae; genus Streptomyces; species Streptomyces sp. NPDC099050. Next base: position 225,613 of record NZ_JBIWAE010000002.1, read on the forward strand.
AACACCTTCGAGGCGGCCTCCGGCCACAAGACGCGCCGTTTCGACGACGTGCTCGACGAGGTCAAGGGCTTCTTCGAGGTCCACAAGGGCCTCGGCACCCACCCGGGCGGCATCCACGTCGAGCTGACCGGTGACGATGTCACCGAGTGCGTGGGCGGCGGCGACGAGATCTTCGTCGACGACCTGCACCAGCGCTACGAGACGGCCTGCGACCCGCGCCTCAACCGCAGCCAGTCCCTGGACCTGGCGTTCCTCGTCGCGGAGATGTACCGCGACCAGTAGGCGCCGCGGCGCAGTGTGAACACCTCATGACGGTGGGGCGCGGATCGAATGTGATCCGCGCCCCATCGTCGTTCCCGGCTCTTTTAGGGAACCCTAAGTTTGGGTAGGGTTAGGTAAGCCTCACCGAATAGGGGGTGGCTGGCCGAACCGTTCCTGTCAGGGAGGTGAACCGCGTGTACGTCTGCTCTTGTTTCGGGATCACCGACAAGCAGGTCAAGGACCACGCGGCTGCCGGGGCCTGTACCCCCCGCCAGATCGCCTCGGCCACGAAGGCCGGCACCGACTGCGGTTCCTGCGTGCGGACCATCCAGGGTCTCCTCGGCCGCGGGGCCTGCCCGCGCCGTGAGCTGCTGGAGAAGGGCGACGCCGCCGCCGTGCTCGCCGCGGACCCGCTGGTACCCGCGGGCGCGGAGCTCGCCGAAGCCGCGTAGGACGTCTCCGTACGGACCGGCTCGGTACGTCTCGGTACGTCTCGGTACGTACCGGCTCGTTACGGACTAGCTCGGCTGCTCGATGAGCTGCGCGATGTAGAGCGCCTCGCCGATGGACCCGATGAGCTCCAGCTGGGTGTCGAGGTAGTCGATGTGGTGCTCCTCGTCCTCCAGGATCTCCTCGAAGAGCCGCGCCGAGGTGACGTCACCCTTGCCGCGCATGACCTCGATACCGCGCTTGAGGCGGTCGATCGCCTCGACCTCGACCTGCCGGTCGGCCTGGAACATCTCGGTCAGCGTCTGGCCCACGCGGACGTGGAAGAGACGCTGGTAGTTCGGCAGACCGTCGAGCATCAGGATGCGCTCGGTGATCTTGTCCGCGTGCTTCATCTCATCGATGGACTCTTCGCGGGTGTACTTGGCGAGCTTGGTCCAACCCTTGTTGTCCTGGATCCGGTAGTGGAGCCAGTACTGGTTGATCGCCGTGAGCTCGCCGGTCAGCTGCTCGTTGAGGAATTCAAGGACCTCGGGGTCGCCCTGCATCGCAGAGGCTCCTTCCAAAGCAATGTCACAGCAATGTGACGGGGCAGGTGCGCGCATCCTTGCACCGCCGCCGGAGGCCGTCCAGTAAGTGCCTCCTTAGTGGGAGTTGCCGTGACTTGCCCGAAATCGGGGCGAAGCTGGTCACGACCACCCCGCCAAGTCTGTCACCATGGAGACATGGGTCAGCCGGAAAGCCGGGAATCTCCGGGATCAGAGCAACTGGAGCTTCCCCCGGGGCAGAGGTTGCAGCGAGGCTGGCCGGTCACCCACTACGGACCGGTACCCAAGTTCAAGCCCGAGCGCTGGGAGTTCCGCGTCTTCGGCGCGACCGCCGACGGTGAGAAGCACTGCTGGAACCACGAGGAGTTCGCGGACCTGCCGTTCGAATCCGTCGAGGCGGACCTGCACTGCGTCACGAAGTTCAGCATGACCGGTGCCGAATGGGGCGGGGTGCTCGCCCGCGCGATCCTCGCCCTCGCTCCGCCGTCCCCGCAGGTCACGCACGTGATGGTGTGGGCCGAGTACGGCTTCAGCTCCAACATGCGCCTCGCGGACTTCGCCTCCGAGCGGACCGTCTTCGCCACCCACCAGGGCGGTGAACTGCTCACCGCCGAGCACGGTTTTCCGCTCCGGCTGGTCGTACCGCACCTCTACGCGTGGAAGGGTCCCAAGTGGGTCCGCGGCGTCGAGTACATGACCGCCGACCGCCGGGGCTTCTGGGAGGAGCGCGGCTACCACAACATCGGCGACCCCTGGCGTGAGCAGCGCTACTCGTACCAGGAGGAGCCGGGGGACGGCCCCGAGCTGTAGTCCCCGCAGGTCAGGGACTCACCACAGCAGGATCACCCCGTTGTCGATCAGTTCCATGACGGCGATCGAAAGGGTGTCCGCCGCCAACGCCACCCGAATGGCCGTACGGAAGTCCAGGCCGGCGGCGCGGATCCCGCGCAGGGTGAGCGCGTAGCCGAAGAAGAACGTATTCCTCAGCAGGTCACCCGAGCTCGCGCAGCTCCTTCAGCAGCGCCACGTCCGCCGCATGCCCTTCCTTGCCGCCCGGCGTCTCGGTGATCAGGGGCACGCCCTCCATCGCCGGATGCGTGAACAGTTCCGCGAAGGCGTCCCGGCCGATGTGGCCCTGACCGATGTTCGCGTGCCGGTCCTTGTGGGCGCCCACGCCCTCCTTGGAGTCGTTGGCGTGCACCAGCTTCAGCCGGCCCTCGCCCACCGTGTCCACCAGCAGGTCCAGCGTCTGCTTCGTCCCGCCCGGCTCGGCCAGGTCGTGCCCGGCCGCGAAGACGTGGCAGGTGTCGAGGCAGATCCCGAGCATGGGATGGCGGTCGAGGGCGTCGAAGTACGGGCCGAACTCCTCGGCGGTCGAGCACAGCGAGGAACCCTGCCCGGCCGTGGACTCCAGCAGCAGGAAGGGGTCGTCGTCATGCGTCAGCTCGTCCAGCAGCGGCAGCATGTGCTCCCTGACCTGCGCATACGCGGCTTCGCGCGGCCGGCCCCCGGTAGCCGAGCCGGTGTGCACGACCACCCCGAGCGCGCCGATCGCCCGGGCCCGGCGCAGCGAGTGCCGCAGCGATTCCACGGACTTCTCCACGGTGGCCTCGGTGTGCGAGCCGAAGTTGATCAGGTAGGGCGCGTGGACGTACGCCGGGATCCCCTCCGCCGCGCAGGCCCCGCGGAACAGCTCGTCCTGGGCCGGATTGCCGAGCGGAGTGGCCCAGCCGCGCGGATTGGCGACGAAGACCTGCACGGCCTCGGCGCCCATCTCGCGGGCGTACGTCAGCCCCACCGAGGCGAGCCCGCCCGCGACGGGCACGTGCCCGCCCACTGGATTGCGGCTCATCGAATTGTTGTTCATGGCGTGCGGTTACAGCCCCTTGGTCCTGATGGTGATCGTGCTGCCCTCGGCGGCGTTCTGGCCCGCGGGGACCGACTGGGAGTCGACGGTGTTGCTGAAGGAGAGGAAGGGCTTGTCGACCTTGACCTTGAAGCCCAGTCCCTCCAGGGTCGCGCGGGCGGCGTCGGCCTCCTGGCCCGTGACGTCCGGGACCGGGATCTGGCGGGGGCCCTTGGACACGGTGAGGGTGACCGTGTCACCCGCGGCGGCCTGGCTGCCGGCGCCGATCGACTGGTTGGCGACCGTACCGGCGGGGAAGGGGGAATTGACCTCCTCGGGGGCCGTCTGCACCTTCAGGCCGAGGCCCTCCAGGGTGGAACGGGCCTGGTCGAGGGAGGTGCCCGTGACGCGCGGGACCGGTACCGGGCGGCCCTTGCTGACCACCATCGCGACCAGGGTGTCGAGGGACCGCTTCTGCCCGCCCGTGGGGTCCGTGCTGATCACCGAGCCCTGCGCCACGTCCTGGCTGAAGGCCTGCGTGACGGCCCCCGGCGTCAGCCCGGCCGAGGTCAGCTCGGCCTTCGCGGCCTCCAGGGGCTTGCCCTTGAGGTCGGGAACCACGACGACCTCGGGCCCGCGCGAGATGGTCAGCGTCACGGCGCCGTTGCCGCGGATGCGCTTGCCGCCGGCGGGATCGGTGTTCATCACGGTGCCCTTGTCGAAGGCCGCGCTGAACTTGCGGTCGACCCGCTTCACCCCGAGCCCGGCCGCCGACAGCTGTGACTTGGCCTCCGCCTCGGTCTTGCCGAGCAGGTTCGGGACCTTCGTGAACTGGCCGGAGCTGATGTACCAGACCCCCGTACCGAGGCCGAGGAAGAGCAGCACACCGACCACGACGAGCAGCACCCCGGGGCGCCGGATCCGCGAGGCGGCCGCCGCCGACGCCGGGGGCAGCGGCGGAGACGCGAGCCGGGAGGTGTGGGACACGGGCTCGGCGTGCGAGGCGTGCGCGACGTGTGCGGCGTGCGAGGTGTGTGCGCCGTGTGCCCCGCGTGCGGCCCGGGTGGTCACCGGGCGGGGGATCACGCTGGTGCGGTCCTCGGCGGCGGTCCGCTCCGCGGCCCGCGCCTGCGGCGGGACGGCGTCCAGCTCGGAGTCGGCGAGCTGGGCGCGGGCCCCTATGGCCAGCCCGAGGAGGGCGGCCGCGTCGTAGGGGCGCAGATCGGGGTTGCGCGCGGTGGCCTGGGCGACGAGCTCGTCGAGTGCGACGGGCAGCCCGGGGACGGCGGCCGACGGCGGCGGGACGTCCTCGTTGAGGTGCTGGAAGAGCACCTGCGCGGGATTGGTGCCGGTGTGCGGCTTGGATCCGGTGAGCATCTCGTAGAACACGACCCCGCAGGCGTAGACGTCCACGCGGGTGTCGGTGACCCCGTTCTCGATCTGCTCGGGGGCGAGGTAGGAGACGGTGCCGAGGACGGACCCGGTGGTGTTGGTCACGGAGTCCACGGACCGCACCAGCCCGAAGTCGGCCACCTTGACCCGGCCGTCGTCGCCGATCAGCACGTTCTCGGGCTTCATGTCCCGGTGCACGAAACCGGCGCGGTGTGCGGCGCCGAGGGCGGCGAGCACCGGTTCGAGGATGTCGAGGGCCGCGCGGGGCTGGAGCGCGCCGCGCTCCCGGAGCACGTCGCGCAGGGTGCAGCCGGACACGTACTCCATCGCGAGGTACGTGTACGGGCCGTGCGTGCCCTGGTCGAAGACGGCCACCACGTTGGGGTGCGCCAGGCGGGCCACGGACTTCGCCTCACGGATGAACCGGTCGACGAAGTCGGGGTCGGCGGCGAGGGCCGGGTGCATCACCTTCAGCGCGAGGACCCGGTCCAGGCGGGTGTCGACGGCCCGGTAGACCGTGGCCATGCCGCCGGCCGCGATACGGGCGTCCACGCGGTAGCGGCCGTCGAGCGTCTGCCCGACGAGGGGGTCATCCAGGGTCGTGTCCACCCGCCGATTCTACGAGGGCCGGGTGGCGGACTGCCCCGGTCCTCGGGGGGTTGCAGCCCAGCTTTGAATCCTCCCTACCTTGAGGGGCGGGGATTCCTGGCTCACGCAGCCTGGCGGCCCGGAGGGCTGTCAGGTCTTCCACGATCGGCACCAGCCGGGTTGAGACCAGCCCGGACCAGCATCACGCGGGCGGAGTTCTTGTCCCTGGGGGACACGGTTCCGCATGCGGTGCAGGTGTAGGTACGTTCTGAGAGAGGTAGTGCGTGCTTGGTTCTCGCTCCGCACTGTGCGCAGTCCATGGTGGTGTGCGCAGGATGGACGAGGTGCACGATGCGTCCGTGCTTGCGCGCCATGGCGATCAGCACCGTCTTGGTAGCGGTAATCGCGGCGTCGGCGGCCTTGCGGGCCATGGTCGACTTGGCGAGGAACTTCGGCCGGAAGTCCTCCACCGCCAGGACGTCGTGGTCGCGGACCACAGCCTTGGCCCACTTGCGGCCGGTGTCCTGGCGCTGCCGGGACACCTTCTTGTGGAGCTTCGCCGTCAGCTTCTTCGCGGCCCGGTAGCCCCGCGAATCGGGCTTGCCTTTGGCCGGTTTCCGGCGGGCCATCATCCGCTGGTAGTGGGCGAGCCCGGCGGCGGCCTTCCGCCCGTGCTCCTGATGCGGGAGGTCATGGGCGTCGCCGGTGGTGGTCGCCGTCTCCTTCACACCCCAGTCGATGCCGATCACGGCGCCCGTCTCCGGGAGCGGCCGGACTTCGGTGGAGACGACGAAGGACGCGTACCAGTGGCCGAGGCTGTCGCGGTAGATCCGCACCGACGACGGGTCCGCCGGAAGTTCGCGGGACCACACCACCCTCAGGCTGATCCCGCCCGCGACGTGCAGGCGGCCGTCCTTGATCCGGAAACCGCGACGGGTGTAATTGAGCGTGGGATCGGCATGGGACTTCTTCTTGAACTTCGGCATCCCCGCCCGCTGCCGCATCGGCAACCGCGCCTTGACGTCCCTCAAGGCCTTGGCACGAGACTTCCCGAAGTCCCGAACCAACTGCTGCTGCGGAACACTGCTGCCATCACGCAACCACGCATTCATGGTGCGGGTTTCGGTCAGCATCTTGTCCAGCCGTGCGGGACCGCACTTCTCGTTCTCGGCGCGGGCCTTCTTCGACCGAGCGGTGCATTCGTTCCAGATCCACCGGCACCGGTCCCACTCACCCAACAGCCTGGCGAGCGCGGTCGACGACACACGAAGCCGGTAGGTGAACCGGGCGTGCCCGGTCTCTTCCGTCCCCTGAGATGCCGTCACGCGGTCAGCCTAACCGTGGTGCACTCGCGGCCGGACGTGTCGCGGATTTGGGCCAGCTCCATCCAGCGCTCGTGGGTGACGGAGTCTGAGACGTTCTTGTTGATCGCGGCCATTAACTCCCCCTCAGTGCGGAAGCGATGTCGCGGACGGCGCAGAAGCCGATGAGGGACGTACTCGTAGCGCTCACTCATCCGACGCTCCCTCGAAGGTGCTGAGGAAGTGCTCCCAGCCGACAAGCGCACGATCGAGTAGGTCCGTACTGGGCTCGACCGCTGCGGCCACCCCGGCCGAGGGTGCGTCTGAGGTGCTTGCTGTCTCGGAGGCCGAGGTGTCTACGGGGATCTGACGCATGTGCGCGTTTCCTTTGCGTAGCAGGGGAGCGCCCCCGATCGCGCGGGGTAGCAGCTCGACTACGAAGCTACTCGCAGCAGTTCTGCGAGTCAAGAAAATCTGCTACTCGCAGAAATTCTGCGTATCTGCGAGACTGGCCGCGACTCGAAAGGAGCACGTATGAGCGAGGGATTCGGCCTGGTCGTGCGCTTCTCGCTGCGCGACCAGGAAGCCGCGACGGCATTCGATGAGCTGTGTGCGACCACGCTGGAGGGCATCAAGAGCGCAGAGCCGGGCACCCTGGTCTATGTGGTGCACGTACCGGAGGGCGATCCGCTGGCGCGAGTGTTCTACGAGCTGTATGAGGATCGCGCCGCGTTCGACGTCCACGAGGCGCAGCCGCACACGAAGTACTTCCTTGCCGAACGGGGGCAGTACCTTGCTGGTGTCGAGGTCGCCTTCCTCGACGTGACCGGCGGGAAGGTGACGGCGCAGAAGTGAGTTCCGAGGAGCGGCGCGCCTTTGGCGCGCGAGTGGCCGATCTGCGCAAGCAGAGGGGGGTGACGCAGGGGGAACTCGCCACGGCCATCGGCCGTACGGCGAGCTGGCTGTCCCAAGTGGAGCGGGGCATCCAGCCGGTGAACCGCCTGGACGTGCTGCGGCTCCTCGCTGACGGCCTTGGTGTGCCGCTCCAGGTGCTGCAGCCCGACGCCCCGGCCCCGGCAGAGGCCGAGACGGCATCCGAACCAGACACGAACGATCTCGATCAGGCTCGTCTGGTGCTCTCCGGGCACTCTGCGCTCGATGTACTCCTGAACCCCCGCCAGGACTTCAGGCCGGATTCCCTTGCCGAACTTCGAGCATCGGTTGACAGGATCTGGCAGCTCACGCACGGCGGTCAGTTCGCCGAACTGAGCGCGGCTATGAGCTCGTCGGTTCCGCTGCTGGAGCGGGCCGTGCGAACGGCGCCGGATGAGTACCTGCCCGAACTGCACGATCTGCTGGCGAGGATTTACCAAGCCCTGTCTGCGGCTTTCGTTCGTCAGAACGAGGCGGACGCCGCGTGGGTTGCGGCGGATCGGGCGATCCGAGAGGCGGAGCTTTCCGGCAGTACCCTCGGCGTCTTCGCCGGGATCTACCGCCTCTGCCACGCCTTCGTTCGTCTGAAGCGCCTCGACCAGGCCGAGCACACTGCTGCCAAGGCGGTCAGCGCCCTCCTGCAGCATGTCGAGAGCAACGAGCCCACACCCCAACACCTCTCCGTGCTGGGATCGCTGCACTTGATGCTGGCACTCGTGCACGCCCGCTTGGGCGAGAGGGCGTCGACGCGGCGGCAGATCGACGCGGCCCGAAGCGTCGCCAGCCTCCTGGGCGAGAACCGTAACGACTTCAATCTTGAATTCGGTCCCACGAACGTGGAGATCCAAGCCGTCTCGACCGCAGTCGAGCTCGGCGATGCCGGCGAGGCGCTCGACATCGCGAACGGACTCCGCATGGACGGCCTGTCCTCCGAGCGGCAGGCTCGTCTGCTCATGGACTTGGGCCGAGCCCACGTGCAACGCCGCCAGTACGCCGACTCCCTGGACTGCCTGCTGCGCGCCGAGGAGCTGGCACCCGAGGTGATCCACACCCATGCGGCCGCCCGGGCGGTCGTGCGAGACCTCGTACTCGTCGCAGGCCGGACTGCGTCGGATCGTCTGCGCGCGCTGGCGGAGCGTACGGACAGCCTCGCATGAGCGCCACGACGCGGCGGAAGTCGCGGGACAACCTCCTCACCGTGCGGTGAGGGCGGGTTTCAAGGCATCAGCCCCAGACGGGCTGGGGACGCCATGGGCGGGAACCGTGTAGCGATCTGATGCGCGCGTCCTTTGCCTGCGGCTTGTGGTCGTCTCACCGGCCCGGATTCTCGACATGGAAGGGCCCAGCTCGGGGCTGCTGTCCCTGCCGGAGCTGGGTTGCGCTTCGCTGATCGGGCAGTCCATGTCTCTCTGACCCGCCCGTTCTTTTGGGGTTTTCCGGCTGCCTTCGTTTTTCCGTGGCGGGTCGGTCTGTCAAGGGCGGCCGAAGGCCGTCGCGGAGCGACGCGAACGTAGTGAGCGCCCTTGACAGGGCGGCCCGACGCGGAAGGACGATGAGGCTGACGGGAAACCCCAAACCTCTCGACGCTTCCGGCTGGCCCGGATTCCGTCTTCTCCCCGGTCCCGCCGCGCTGGGCGGGCCGGTTCCGCCCCGGCACCGAGGGGGGGCGGGTGGGCAGCCACCGGGTCGGGGTGGTGCGCGAGGGGGCGAGGACCCCGCCCCCGCAGGGCCCCGTACCGCCTTCCCCTCAGAACGCCGGGCGTTCCGGGTCCAGGGCGGCTCGGCCTTCCCGCGGGGAGGAGGCTTCCGCGAAGCGGCGTTGGGGGATGCGGCCCGCGCGGTGGGCCAGGCGGCCCGCCGATACCGCGTCCCGCATGGCCGCGGCCATCAGGACGGGGAGCTGCGCCCGGGTCACCGCCGAGGCGAGCATGACCGCCGCGCAGCCCAGTTCCATGGCCAGGGCCACGTCCGAGGCCGTTCCGGCGCCCGCGTCCAGGATGACCGGGACCCCGGCCCGCTCGGTGATCAGCTCGAAGTTGTGCGGGTTGCGGATGCCCATGCCGGACCCGATCGGGGATCCGAGCGGCATGATCGCCGCGCAGCCCACGTCCTCCAGTTTGCGGGCGAGGACCGGGTCGTCGTTCGTGTAGGGGAGGACCGTGAAGCCCTCGTCGACCAGGGTCTCGGCGGCGTCGAGCAGTTCGATGCCGTCCGGCAGGAGGGTGCGCTCGTCCGCGACGACCTCCAGTTTGATCCAGTCCGTGCCGAGGGCCTCCCGGGCCAGCCGGGCCGTCAGTACGGCCTCGCCCGCCGTGAAGCAGCCCGCGGTGTTGGGGAGGACGGCGATGCCCAGGCGGTTCAGGACGGACAGGACCGAGCCCTGGACCGTCGGGTCGAGGCGCCGCATCGCGACCGTGGTGAGTTCGGTGCCGGACGCGACCAGCGCCCGTTCCAGGATGTCCAGGCTCGGGGCTCCGCCGGTGCCCATGATCAGGCGCGAGGAGAAGGTCCGGCCGCCCAGGGTGAACAGGTCGTCCGCCATGGTGCTCAGCCCCCCTGGACCGCGGTGAGGACCTCGACGCGGTCGCCGTCGGTCACGGAGGTGTAAGGCCACTGGCCGCGCGGCACCACGGTCTCGTTGAGGGCGGCCGCGACCCCCTTGGTGGCCTCGGTGAGGGTGGCGACCACGGCGGCGAGCATGGTCCCGTCCGCGATCTCGTGCGGCTCGCCGTTGACGGAAATGGTCATGCGAACGACTCCTGTCGCGTGAGGGTGGACGTGCCGGGGGAGGCGGCAGTGGAGGCGGCAGTGGAGGTGGCGGCGAAGCGGCGCGGGGTGAAGGGGCGGGCGATCTCCGGGAGTTCGCCGGTGGTCAGCAGGTCCGCCATCACGTCCCCGGTCAGCGGGGTCAGCAGGACGCCGTTGCGGTAGTGCCCGGTGGCCAGGTGCAGCCCCGGGAGTTCGGTCGGGCCGAGGAGGGGGGCGTTGTCCGGCGAACCGGGCCGCAGTCCGGCCCGGGTCTCCACCAGGGGGAGTTCGGTGATCCCGGGTACCAGTTCGTGGGCGTCGCGCAGGAGTTCGTAGACCCCGCCCGCGGTGACCGTGGTGTCCCAGCCGAGTTCCTCGCTGGTGGCGCCGAGGACGAGTTCGCCGTTCTCGCGGGGGACGAGGTACACGTGGCTGCCGCGCACCACGGCCCGTACGGTCCGCGACAGGAACGGCGCGTAGGACGGTGGCACCGCGAGGCGCAGCACCTGACCCTTCACCGGCCGTACGGGGGCCACGGCCTCGGGCGGTACGCCGTCCAGCCGGCCGCTGAGCGAGCCCGCGGCCAGCACCACCTGGTCGGCGCGCAGCTCCGTACCGTCCGCGTCGTCGAGGACCGCGCCGCAGGCCCGGTCGGCGGCGGTCAGCAGCCGGGCCGCTCCGGCGCGGTGCAGGGAGACGCCGGCCCGTTCGCAGGCGGCCAGCAGGGCGGCCGCGAGGCGGCGGGGATCGACCTGGTGGTCGCCGTCCACGCGCAGGCCGCCGCGCACGCCCGGAGCCAGCATCGGCTCCAGGCGGCGGCACTCGCGGCCGGTCAGCCACTCGGACTCCAGGCCGCAGCGGCGCTGGAGGGCGTGCAGCTCGCGCAGGTGCAGCCGGTCGTCGGCGTCGAGGGCGACGGCGAGGGTGCCGCAGGCGCGGTAGCCGATGTCCATCCCGCCGCTGGCTTCGGCGAGCTCGGCCGCGAAATGGGGGTAGCGGGCGGCGGAGGCGAGGTTGAGCCCGAGCAGGGTCTCCTCGCCGTAGTGCAGCTCGGTGACGGCGGCCAGCATGCCGGCCGCGACCTGGGCGGCGCCGCCGCCGGGGGCCGGATCGGCCAGTGCGGTGCGCAGCCCGCGCCGGGCCGCCCGCCAGGCGGTGACCAGACCGATGATGCCGCCCCCGATGACGAGGACGTCGTGGCCGGGACTCCGGCCGTTCCTGGATGAATGCATGGGCGTCCAGCCCCTCCCTTCGCCGGCATGACCCGGATCAGGTTCGTACGGTCGGAGGCCGGCCAGCCTCCCTCTCAGCCCGGTACGCCCGGACTCCCGCGATAGGTTCCGTGCCAGAGTAACGGTGAGGCCGACGGCCGGTAAGGCTGCCTCCCCGGAGGCGGTCCCCGCCCGAACCCCGCCCGGTCCCCGGGTAGGTTCCCGCCCGCTATTCCTGACGGATCGTCAGTTGATTAGGCTGGGCCGCGTGAGCGAGCAGACGCAACAGCAGACGCAGCAGGCGCAAGACACTCGGCGCGGCGTGGTGATCGTCGGTGCCGGGATGGCCGGGGTCCAGACCGCGGTCGCCCTCCGGGAACAGGGCTGGGCCGGCCCCGTCACCCTGCTGGGAGCCGAACCCCACCAGCCCTACGACCGGCCCCCGCTGTCCAAGGCGGTGCTCCTCGGCAAGGCGGAGGACTCGGCCTTCGACGTCGACTTCGAGGAGCTCGGCATCGAGCTCCGCCTGGGGGTCGAGGTCACCGGGCTGCGGGCCGCCGACCAGGAAGTGGACACCGGGGCCGGCCCGGTCCCGTACGAGGTCCTCGTGCTGGCGACCGGCGCCCTCCCGCTGACCCTGCCCGGCGCGGAGGGCGTCCCGGGGGTGCACTTGCTGCGCACCCTGGACGACGCGGCCCGGCTGCGGCCCGTACTGGCGGCCGGCGCGGCGGTGGTGGTGGTCGGGGCCGGGTGGATCGGGGCGGAGTTCGCCACCGCCGCCCGCGAGGCGGGCTGCGCGGTGACGGTGGTCGAGGCGGCCGACCGGGTCCTGGCGGGCGCGCTGCCCGCGGAGGTCGCCGAGCCGATGGGGCGCTGGTACGCCCAGGCGGGCGCCGAGCTGCTGACGGGCGCGCGGGTGGCCTCCGTGGAGCCGGGCCGGGTCCTGCTGGCCGACGGGCGGGCGCTGCCGGCCGGGGCGGTGGTGGTGGGCATCGGCGCCCGGCCGGCCACCGGATGGCTGGCGGGGTCCGGCGTGGAGCTCGGCCCGGACGGGGCGGTGGTCGCCGACGAGCGGCTGCGCACCTCGGTGCCCGGGGTGTACGCGGTGGGAGACTGCGCCTCGTTCCCGTCGGGGCGCTACGGGTCGCGGCTGCTGGTGCACCACTGGGACAACGCGCTCCAGGGGCCCCGGGTGGTCGCGGCGGACATCCTCGCCGGTGGCTCCGGGGAGCAGGTCTACGACCCGGTCCCGTACTTCTGGTCGGAGCAGTTCGGCCGCTTCGTGCAGTACGCGGGGCACCACGGCTCCGCGGACGCGATGGTGTGGCGCGGCGACCCGGCGGACGACACCTGGTCGGTGTGCTGGCTGCGGGAGGGCCGGCTGGCCGCGGTCCTCGCGGTGGGCCGCCCGCGCGACCTGGCGCAGGGCCGGCGCCTCATCGAGTCGGGCGCGCTGCTGAACCCGGCGAAGGTCGCGGACCCGGGGACCGCCCTGAAGTCGACGTCGACCTGACCCGCCGAGGCCGGGCCGGGCCCGCCCAGGCCGATTCCCGGCCCGCTCGGGCCGTCTCCGGCCCCGCTCGGCGGGGCTCCGGGTCCCCGGACGGGGTCGCTCGGGTACCGGCAGCCAGTCCGAGATGGCAGGCTTGTGCTCGTGACCGAGATTGACGCAAAGATCGATGCCCTTGTTCCCGCCTGGCTGTACCTCCCCGACATCGCGGAGATGCTCGACATCGAAGTGACCAAGGTTCGCCAGCTGGTCAAGGAAGGGCAGCTGCTCGCGGTGCGCCGCGGCGAGAACCGCTCCCTCCAGGTCCCCGCGGCCTTCATCGACGGGGACAAGATCGTCAAGGGGCTGGTCGGCCTGCTGACCGTGCTCCGCGACGACCGCTTCACCGACGCGGAGATCCTGGAGTGGCTCTTCACCGCCGACGAGACCCTGCCCGGCACCCCCGTGCAGGCACTGAGCGAGAATCGCGGCACGGAGGTGAAGCGCCGCGCTCAGGCGCTCGCCCTCTGACCTGAATCCGCCGTGCACGCGGTGTGCGGGCCCGTCCGGGTCCCGCACACCGCGTACGTACGTCCGGACGCCCGTACGACACATCACCCCGGGGGTACCCATGTCCGCCATCGCCGCCCAGCTGTCCGATGCCCGGCTCTACCTGTGCACGGACGCCCGCAAGCGGCAGGGCGACCTCCCCGAGTTCCTGGACGCCGTCCTCGCCGGCGGCGTGGACATCGTCCAGCTGCGCGACAAGGGCATGGAGGCGGGCGAGGAGCTGGAGCACCTCCGGGTCTTCGCCGAAGCGGCCCGCCGCCACGGCAAGCTGCTCGCCGTCAACGACCGGGCCGACGTCGCGCACGCCATCGGCTCGGACGTGCTGCACCTCGGGCAGGGCGACATCCCGGTGCCCGCCGCCCGCGCCATCCTGGGCCGGGAGGTCCTGATCGGCCGCTCCTGCCACTCCGAGGCGGAGGTCGACGCGGCCGCCGCCGAGCCCGGCGTGGACTACTTCTGCACCGGCCCCTGCTGGCCCACCCCCACCAAGCCCGGCCGGTTCGCCCCCGGCCTCGGCCTCGTCCGGCACGCGGCCTCCCTCGCCCAGGACCGGCCGTGGTTCGCCATCGGCGGGATCGACGCCGGGAATCTCGACGAGGTCCTGGACGCCGGCGCCTCCCGCGTCGTGGTCGTACGGGCCCTCACGGAGGCCTCCGACCCCGGCGCCGCCGCCGCCGACCTCGCCAAGCGGGTCCGCTCCCGGCTCGGCTAGCGCGCCCCGGGCGGCAGCGGACGGGACAAGGGGCGGCTCCGGCCGCCCACACCCGCACCCACACCCACACCCACACCCGCACCCGCACCACCCCGGCGTCTCATTTCCGCGTCCAATCCGTGGACAACGCTTCGATGGACACCGGACCGCGTCTAACCTCCCCGTATGGCCTTTGGTACCTCTTCCACCTGGTCGGACCGTGCACACACGGTCCGCGACCTCATCGCGTCCGGGCGCTCGTACTCCTTCGAGTTCTGGGCCCCCAAGACGGAGAAGGGCGAGCGCAACCTCTGGAACGCGCTCCGCCGGGTCGAGGCGGTGGCACCGAGCTTCGTCTCCGTCACCTACGGGGCCGGCGGCTCCACCCGCGGCGGCACCGTCCGGGCCACCGAGCAGATCGCCGCGGACACCACGCTGACCCCGGTCGCGCACCTCACCGCCGTCGATCACTCGATCGCCGAGCTGCGCAACGTCATCGGACAGTTCGCCGACGCGGGCATCCGGAACATGCTCGTCGTGCGCGGAGACCCGCCGGGCAACCCCATGGGCGAGTGGGTGCCGCACCCCGAGGGCGTGCACTACGCGGCGGACCTGGTCCGGCTGGTCAAGGAGTCCGGCGACTTCTGCGTCGGCGTCGCGGCCTTCCCCGAGATGCACCCGCGCTCCTCGGACTGGGACACGGACATCCGGCACTTCGTGGACAAGTGCCGCGCGGGCGCCGACTATGCGATCACACAGATGTTCTTCGATCCGGAGCACTACCTCCGGATGCGCGACAGCGTCGAGAAGGCGGGCTGCGAGACCCCGATCATCCCCGAGGTCATGCCTGTTGTGAACATCAAGCAGCTCGACCGGCTCCCGCAACTCAGCAACGCAATCTTCCCCGCGGCTGTGAAAGAGCGCATGCTCGCGGTCAAGGACGACGCGGCCGCTGTACGCTCCATTGGCATCGAGTTCGCCACGGAGTTCTGCGCGCGGCTGCTGTCCGAGGGTGTCCCGGGGCTGCACTTCATCACGCTGAACAACTCCACGGCGACGCTGGAGATCTACGAGAACTTGGGCCTGCACCAGCGGGCCTGACCGGCCGTACCGTTCCCCCCGGGCGGGCGGCCGTACCGAGAGGGGCCCCGCATGGGAATGACGGTCCTCTACATCGCGTTCGGTTTCGTCGCGCTGTGGCTGCTTGCCGAGGTCCTGATGCAGTACAAGGCCCGGCTGCGCTGGCGCCTGCTCGCCTTCGCCGGGTTCGTCGGGGTGGTCGCCGGTGTCGTGCTGCCGTCGGTGCTCGTCATCGGGGCCGGCGCCGTCGCGTTCGCGATCGGCCAGACGCTGGTGACCCTCTCCTTCCGCAAGGGCTTCGTGTCCGGCTGGGCGCTGCGCCGGGGCAAGGCCCCCCAGCCCGGGCTCGCGCAGACCCGGCGCCGGCGGGCCGGGGGCGCACCGCGCCCGGAGCCGGCCCTGGAGGTCACGGCCCTGGAGTACGGGCCCGACCCGGCCGGGGACGACGAGTACGCCGAGGAGCCGGACGAGGATTCCGGCGCGTTCAGCGGGGGCGCCGTGCGCGAACGGGTCCAGGGGTTCTACCCCGCGCAGCCGGACGCCGACGCGGCCGGTCCGTACGGGGTCCCCGGCGAGAACGCCGCCTTCGCCTCCCCGTTCACCGGGTTCGCCCCGCCCGCCGAGCAGGACGCCCACCAGTACGCGGCGTACTACGACCCGCAGACCCAGGGCGGCTACGACTACACCACCGGCTATCCGCCCCCCGGCGATCAGCAGGTCTACGCCGCCTACTCGGATCCGTACATCGGCACCGGCGGAGCCGTCGCCCCGCAGCAGCCGTACGGCTACCCGGACCCGTACGGCGGCTACGCCCCGGACCCGTACGCGGCCGGGCAGCAGGAGCAGTACTCCATGGACACCCCGCCCGGCGGGGTCTGGGTCCCGCAGCAGCGCGACGTGAACCAGCCCTACCCGGCGGAGGAGCCGCAGCAGCAGCCGTACCCGTACCCGTACCAGGGCACGGGCGACTACGAGCAGTACCGCTACTAACCGCCCGGCCCCCGGCCGTCTAGCGGGAGCCGCTGAAGTCCGCGCCCTCCACGATCAGCCCGGCCACCAGGGCCCCCGTCATCCCGGCGTGCGCCAGTCCGCCGCCCGGGTGCGCCCAGCCGCCCGCCAGGTACAGCCCGGGCACGGCGGTGGTGTTCGCCGGGTGCAGCAGCCGGCCCCCGGCCCCGGCCAGCGCGGGCGCCGGCACCCGGCCGCCCACCGCGCCCGTGGCCGCCTCGACGTCGGCCGGGGTGCGCAGCTCGTGCCACAGCAGCCGCTCGCGCAGCCTGGGGACGGCGCGCTCGGCCGCCGTCAGCAGGTCCTCGGCGGACGGAGCGGGCGCCGTCCCCCCGGTCAGCACCGCGTGGACGGTGACCGCCTCGTGCTCCGCGTCCGGCCGGGTGGCCGGGTCGTCGGGGCGCAGCACGGTGACCGGACCCACCAGCGTGCGGTGCGCGGCGCCGGCGTCCCGGGCCCCGCGCAGCGCGGCGAACAGGGTGTACCAGCGGGCGGGTTCGGCCGCACGGGTGGACGCGGAGTCCGGGGCGGGCGGGATCCGCAGCCCGCCGGGGTCTGCGGCGCACACCACGTGGTCGGCCGCGACCTCGGTCCCGTCGGCCGTGACCAGCCCGGCCGCCCGGCCCTCGCGCACGAGGACCTCCCGCACCTCGGCGCCGAACTCGAAGGCGACCTTCCGCTCCAGGCACCGCTCGTACACGGCGGTGGCCAGCTCCCGGACCCCGCCGCGCACGTACCAGCTGCCGAAGGTCTGCTCCATGTAGGGCAGCACCGCCGCCGAGGCGGGCGCGGTCGCCGGATCGACCCCGTACGCCCGTACGCGCGCGGTGAGCAGCTCGTCGAAGCCGCCGCCGCCGAGCTCGCGGGCGGCCACCTCGGCCAGGGTCGGCGGCCGGCGGCGCAGCAGTCCGCTCCCGCGCAGCGCGGGGTACGGATCGCGGCCCAGGGCGGACCGGTCCTGCTTCAGCGGCTCCTCCAGGAGCGGCCGGCGGGTGGCGTCCCAGGCGTCCCGGGCACGGCCCAGGACCGCGCTCCAGCGGTCCCCGGAGCCGGGTCCGAAGGCGGCGTCGACGGCGGCCGCGGCGCCGCCGTGCGAGCCGCCCGGGAAGGTGAGCGTACGGCCGTCCGGGAGGACGTAGCGGACGGCGGGGTCGATCTGGACCAGTTCCGCGCACTCCTCCAGGGGGCGCTTGCCGGTCTTGACGAACAGATCGCGGTAGACGGCGGGCAGGTGCACCAGCCCGGGGCCGGTGTCGAAGGCGAAGCCGTCGCGGGCGTACCGGCCGACGGCTCCGCCGTAGGTCGCCCCGCGCTCGTACACCGTCACCTGATGTCCGGCCACGGCCAGCCGTGCCGCCGTCGCCATCGCGCCCATCCCGGCGCCGATCACCGCAATTCGTGCCATGCGGCTGAGCCTATCGAGCGACGCGGGCCACCTCGTCGGCGAGTCTCTTCTCCTCGCGGCGTTGGGCGCGGCGGCGCAGATAGCGGCGGATCTTGGCCCAGAGGTAGATCAGCAGGGCGAGTCCGATGATCAGCAGGACGGCGCAGATGATCGCGGCGGCCTCCGGATTGAACATCGCCAAGGTGACGATGCCGCCCACCCCGAGGTCCTCGGCGGTGCTCATCGCGACGTTGCTGAAGGGTTCGGGCGAGGTGTTGATCGCCATGCGCGTGCCGGCTTTGACGAAATGGCTGGCCAGGGCGGTCGTGCCGCCGACCGCGCCGGCGGTGATGTCGGAGAGCGAGCCGCTCTGCCCGGCCAGCAGAGCGCCCACCACGGCTCCGGACACCGGGCGGATCACGGTGTGGACGGTGTCCCAGAGGGAGTCCACGTACGGGATCTTGTCGGCGACGGCCTCGCAGAGGAAGAGGACGGCCGCGACGATGAGCACGTCGGTGCGCTGCAGGGACGCGGGGACCTCGTCGGTCAGGCCGGTCCGGCCGAAGATGCCGAGCAGGAGGACCACGGCGTAGGCGTTGATCCCGCTGGCCCAGCCGCTGGTGAAGACCAGGGGGAGCACACTCATCTGATCATCATGTCCCAGAAGCCGTGATCCGGCGCGGAATCAGGGGTGAACAGCGCGGCATGCCAGTGAGGGGACGGCCGCCTTCCGGCGGCCGTCCCCTCACTCGAGTCTGTTCGGTGGGGCCTACTGCCCCTGTTCGTCACGGCGGCGCTGCCACCGTTCCTCGATACGGCCCATCATCGACCGACGCTGCCGGTTCTGCCCTGGGGGCGAACCGGCCGCACTGCCGGAGGCGGGTTGCTCACCAGGCTTGGGTGCCTTGCGCCAACCGGTGACCACGAGCACCGTACAGCCCAGCATGACGAGGAATCCCACCACGCTGATCCACAGTACGTTCGGCACGATCACACCGGTCATGAGGAGCGCGATACCCACCACAATGCCTGCGACTGCCTGGTAGACCCGTCGCCGGGTGTACGTGCGCAGTCCGCTTCCCTCAAGCGCTGTAGCGAATTTGGGATCTTCGGCGTACAGCGCTCGCTCCATCTGCTCGAGCATTCGCTGCTCGTGCTCCGAGAGCGGCACGGGAGTCCTCCTCATCCGTCGGTCGCGGGGGGTAGCGACCAGGGGTCCCCTTCAGGATAGGCGGGGAATCGCCCCCGTGATACCCGCCCTCTACGCCACGTTCTAAAAAAACACTGCCCGTAAAAAGTACCGCTTGGGGAATGCTCAGCGCCGTCTTGAACGGCTCACTGAGGGCGTTATTCCCCAGAGGTCCGCTCGTCATGCCGGGCACTGACCCCGATCATACGGGTCACGACGCCGGTTCGTAGGGTGAGTGGCGCACCGCGTTCCCCGAAGCTCCGCAGATCAGGCGGGCTTCTCGCCGAGGACGTGCAGCTGCGTGGCGACCGCGTGGAACGCCGGGAGCTCGGCCGCGGCCTCCTCCAGCCGCAGCAGGGCCTCGACGGCGCCCGGCTCGGTGTCGACCAGGACGCCCGGGACGAGGTCGGCGAAGATCCGGACCCCGTGCACGGCGCCCACGGCCAGACCCGCCTCGGCGACCAGCGCGGAGAGCTGCTCGGCGGTGAAGCGGCGCGGTACCGGATCGCCCGCGCCCCAGCGGCCGGCCGGGTCGGTCAGGGCCGTACGGGCCTCCGTGAAGTGCCCGGCCAGGGCGCGGGCCAGGACGGCCCCGCCGAGTCCGGCGCCGAGCAGGCTGAGGATGCCGCCGGGGCGCAGGGCGGCCACCGCGTTGGCGACGCCCTCGGCCGGGTCGTCCACGTACTCCAGCACGCCGTGGCAGATCACCACGTCGTACGCGTCGCGCTCGACGACGTCGAGCAGGCCCTGGGCGTCGCCCTGCACCCCGCGGACCAGATCGGCCACGCCGGCTTCGGCGACGCGTCGCTCCAGACCGAACAGTGCGTTGGGGCTCGGGTCCACCACGGTGACCCGGTGGCCGAGGTGGGCCACCGGCACGGCGAACTTGCCCGTACCGCCACCCGTGTCCAGCACGTCCAGCACGTCCCGCCCGGTCGCCTTCACCCGGCGGTCGAGCGCCTCCTTGAGGACCTCCCACACCACGGCGGTGCGGAGGGAGGCGCGGGGGCGGGAAGTGTCCGACACGGCTGATGGCTCCTCGGCGCGTTGGTGAACGGTCGCTGCCCACCCTATGGCCTCGCGCTACCGGGCAGGTCATCCCGCGTCCGGACGCTCCGCACGCGGTGGCGGCAGGGCCTGGGCCGGGCCGGCCGGCGCAGGCGGGCGGAGCGAGAGCATCCGCTCCACCAGGCGCAGGAACATCGCGACGGCACGCACCAGATCGTCCGCGTCCCGGCCGGTGGCCGCTCCCGCTATGCCCGCCTCCGCCCGCGCCCGGCGGGCCGCGCCGGAGGCGAAGAGCGCGCTCCACTCGGTCAGTTCGGGCGCTATCTCCGGGAGCACCTCCCACGCGCTGCGGATCCGCGGCCTGCGCCGGGGGTGCGCCGGTTCGGGCCGCCCGCGCGCGGCGAGCACGGCCGCGGCGGCGCGCAGCGCGGCGAGATGGGCGGTGGCGTACCGCTCGTTGGGCCGGGTCAGCAGGGCGGCTTCGGCCAGGCCCTCGTGGGCCTTGGTGAGCAGGTCGAGGGCGGCGGGTGGAGCCGCCGACTTCCGGGGGACGGGGTGGACAGGGGACGGGGACGGTGTGGCCATGACGAACCTCCTGTCATCGCGTGCGCATCGCGCTGCCTGGTCGAGCTCCTACGGGTCGAGCTGTTCTTACGTGCCCCCATCGTGACGGGCCCCACTGACAATCGCGCTGACCTGCGGTTTCGTCCCCGCCGCCGGGGCCGCCGCCGGGCAACTGCCGCCCCGTGCGCCGTGGATGCCGCCGGGGATGCTAGTTTTTGAACTGACCGGTCAGTTCAAAAGAAGGGGGAGGGCGTGGACAGCCCGCACGGCGCGGCCGTCAAAGCCGAGGACTTCGGAGTCAAGGGCCCGCGCGGCTGGGTCTTCCGGGGGATCGGGATCGACGCGGCGCCCGGCTCGCTCATCGCGGTCGAAGGCCCCTCCGGGAGCGGGCGGACCTGCCTGCTCCTCGCCCTCACCGGCCGGATGAAGGCCACCGAGGGCCACGCCGAGATCGGCCGCCACCGGCTGCCGAAGAAGATGGCCGCGGTCCGCCGCATCGCCGCCCTCGGCCCGGTGCCCGGGGTCAACGACCTCGACCAGGCCCTCACCGTCGCCGAGCAACTGCGCGAGGGCGCCCTGCTCCAGCGCCGCTACGACGGCCCCGTCCGCGCCCTGCTCCGCCCGCGCGCCGAGCGCCGCACCTCCACGGCGGCCCGGATCGATGCCGCGCTGGCCGCCGCCGGACTCGACCTCGGAACCCTGGCCAAGGGGCCGCGCACCTCGGTGCGGGACCTGGAACGGCTGGAATCCGTACGGCTGTCGGTGGCCATCGCGCTGCTCGGCTCGCCCCGCCTGCTCGCCCTGGACGACCTGGACCTCAAGCTCTCGGCCGCCGAACGCGCCGAAGCCTGGGAGCTGCTGCGCTCCCTCGCCGCCCGCGGGACCACGGTCCTCGCGGTGTGCGGCGAGGCCCCGTCCGACGCGACGGTCCTGCGCACGGTCCCGGCGGCCGCCACCACCACCGACCCGGCCTCGGAGCCCGCGGCGGGCCCGGCCACGGAACCGGTCCCGGACTCCGCCGCCGACCAGGCCGCCACACCGGCCGAGGGATCCGCCGTGGTGCCCCGGCCCACGGACTCCAAGATCACCTGGGGCGTCCAGGCCACCACCCCGCACGACTCTGACGGAACCGACGGAACCGCCGGCACCGCCGACTCCGACGAGACCACCGACTCCGCCGGCACCGGCATCCCGGCCACCGCCCAAGACCCGCACGACACGAAGGGGGACGACGATGCGCTCGCCGAAGCTGGCCGCGCTTGAGCTGAAGCGGTTCGGGCGGGGGAAGCTGCCCCGGGCCGCCCTCGTCGCGCTGCTCCTGCTGCCGCTGCTCTACGGAGCCTTGTACCTGTGGTCCTTCTGGGACCCTTACAGCCGCCTCGACAAGGTGCCGGTCGCCCTCGTCAACTCCGACCGCGGCGCCACCGTCGACGGGAAGCAGATCGACGCCGGCGGCGAGATCACCCGCAAGCTGCGCGACAGCAAGACCTTCGACTGGCGCGAGGTGAGCGCGGAGGAAGCGGCCGAGGGGCTGGAGAACGGCACCTATTACCTCTCCCTCACCATGCCCGCCGACTTCAGCTCGAAGATCGCCTCCAGCTCCGGTGAGGACCCCGCCACCGGAGCCCTCCAGGTCCGCACCAACGACGCGAACAACTACATCGTCGGATCGATCTCGCGCACCGTCTTCTCCGAGGTCCGCTCGGCCGCGTCCACCAACGCCTCCCGCGGTTTCCTCGACAAGATCTTCGTCAACTTCTCCGACCTCCACGACAAGACCGCCCAGGCCGCCGACGGAGCCGACAAGCTCACGGACGGGGCGGGCAAGGCGCAGAAGGGCGCCAAGGACCTCGCCGACGGCCTGGACACGGCGAAGCAGAAGAACGGCGAACTCACCGGCGGACTGAAGAAGCTGAACGGGGCCGCCGGACAGCTGGAGACGGGGACGAAGGACATCGCGGCCGGCACCCAGCGGCTCGCCGACAAGGTCGGCGGCGCCGCCGACAAGGCCCGTCCCTTCCTCAAGGACCCCAAGAGCCTCGCGGACAGCGCCGAACTGGTCGCCGACACCGCCAAGGTCGTCGACAACCACCTCGAAGCCTTCGCGAAGGCGGCCCCAGCCGCCGCGACCGTCACCCGGCGCGTCTCCACCGGCGCCGCCGACGTCTACGCGAAGACCTGCACCACCGGCGCCGAGCCGCTCCCCGAGACCTGCCCGCAGCTGAAGCGGCTCAAGGACGACGCCGCCGAAGCCGCGGAACTCGCCGGCGACGTGGACACCCTGCTGGGGAACGCGAACGGAGACCTCGCCACCCTCCACAAGCAGCTCGCCGACCTGGAGCGCGAAGCCCGCCTCCTCGTCACGAAGGCCCCCGGGCTCTCCGCGGACCTGGAGGCCGCGGTCACCCAGGTGAACGCCCTCAACGACGGCGCCCACAAGGTCTCCGACGGCATGGCCAAGCTGCACACCGGCATCGGCTCCGCCACCGAGGGATCCGGCGCGCTCGGCGCGGGCGTCGGCAAGCTCGGCGCCGGCGCGCACGACCTCGACGGCGGCCTGGTCAAGCTCGTCGACGGCAACGGGGACCTCGCCGGCGGCCTGCACGACGGCGCGGGCAAGATCCCGGCCTACGACCAGCAGCAGCGCGACGCCCGCACCGAGGTCATGGCCGACCCGGTCCGCCTCGCCAACCAGTCCCTGCACAAGGCGCCCAACTACGGCACCGGCTTCGCCCCGTACTTCATCCCGCTCTCCCTCTGGGTCGGCGCGATGGTCGCCTACATGCTGATCGCGCCGCTGAACCGGCGCGCGCTCGCCACCGGAGCCTCGCCCTGGCGGATCGCCCTCGCGGGCTGGCTGCCCGTGGTGGGGATCGGCGCCGCGCAGGTGGGCGCACTGATGTCCGTACTGCACTGGGGACTCGGCCTGCAGATGGCCCGGCCGGCGCTCACCGTCGGTTTCCTGATCCTGGTCACCGCCTGCTTCGCCGCGATCGTCCAGTGGCTCAACGCCAAGTTCGGCGCCGCCGGGCGGATCCTGGTGCTGGCCGTCCTGATGCTCCAGCTCACCTCGGCGGGCGGCACCTACCCCGTCCAGACCAGCCCCGGTTTCTTCAATGCCATCCACCCCTACCTGCCGATGTCCTACGTGGTCGAGAGCCTGCGCCGGCTCATCACCGGCGGCGACCTCGCCCCGGTCTGGCAGGGCTGCCTGGTCCTCACCGCCTTCACGGCGGGCGCCCTCGCCCTGACCGCCCTCGCCGCCCGCGGCAAGCAGGTGTGGACGATGGACCGGCTGCACCCGGAACTGAGCCTGTAGCCCGGACGGACAGGTTGACCTGTGAGAATCAGCGCCATGGAAAGCAGCAGCACCGGTACGGCCGCGGGTGGTGGCCGCCGCGCGGCCACACGGCAGAAGCTCTACGAAGCAGCCGTCACCCTCATAGCGGAGCAGGGCTTCTCCGCGACGACGGTCGAGGAGATCGCCGAGCGGGCGGGCGTGGCGAAGGGCACCGTCTACTACAACTTCGCCAGCAAGAACGACCTCTTCGAGGAGCTGCTGCGGCACGGGGTCGGCCTCCTGACCGAGTCCCTGCGCACGGCGGCGGAATCCACCGAGGCCAGGGGCGGCACCCGGGTCGAGGCGCTCGACGAGATGATCCGGGCCGGACTGGTCTTCATCGACCGCTACCCCGCCTTCACCCAGCTCTACGTCGCCGAGCTGTGGCGCACCAACCGGACCTGGCAGTCCACGCTGATGGTCGTCCGGCGGGAGGCCGTCGCCGTCGTCGAGACGGTGCTGCGCGAAGGCGTGGAACGGGGCGAGCTCAGCGCGGAGATCGACGTGCCGCTGACGGCCGCGGCGATGGTGGGGATGGTGCTGGTGGCCGCGCTGGACTGGCAGTCCTTCCAGAGCGAGCGGTCGCTGGACGACGTGCACTCGGCGCTGTCGCTGCTGCTGCGGGGCCGGGTGAGCGGGAACCGCTGACGCGTCTCCGCCGGCGGGTGACCCCCGATCGGCAGTGCCCCCCGATCGGCGGTGCCGCAGGGGCGGCCGGGCCGCGTAGAACTGGTGGGGCGGGTGAGTATCCGTACCTAGACGCGGAAATGAGTATCTGCGCGGATGGGGTGCGGGGCGTCGCCGCGCCAGACTGGGGGCCACGGACAGGGACCCGGCGCGCACCGCCGACACGGGGCGGCAGGTGCGGACCGGGTCTCTCTGGCCGACGGGGTGGGAACAAGGCTGAGGCCGGGGCTCGGGGGGATCGAGCCCCGGCCTCAGCCGTGTCCCCGACCCGGCGTCAGCCGCGGCCGCGCAGCGGGATGCGGGCCCGGGCCCGGACCCGGGAGGTCGCGTCGGCGAAGCGGCCGGTCAGCTCCGACCAGCGGGCCGAGGCGGCCCAGCGGACGCGGGCCGCCGAGCGGGGGAGGAACCGCGCGCGCAGCCGGGACCGGCGGGACACCCCGGCGAGGAGCCCCGCGCGGGCCAGCAGAACGTCCGCAGCCAGCTCCCCGTAAGGGGGCTCCGCGCCCGGCGGTGCGTACAGTTCCCGCTCCACCGCGCCCGCGACCCGGCGTACGGCACCGGCCGCCTCCGCGTCCAGCCGGCCCAGGGACACCACCCGGTCCGCCGCCCCCCGCGGGGACAGCGCCTCGTCCGGGAGGATCCCCACGTCCCACGCCGCGTCACCCAGCTCCCGCCAGGCGGCCAGGACCCCGCCCGAGCCGAGCCGCCGCGCCCGCGACCGCCCGCGCCACAGGAACGGCAGCAGCGGCAGGGCCAGGAGCAGGACGCCCCCGGCCGTCCAGGCCAGGACCGTGGCCGCGGACGGGCCGTCGCCCCCCGCGCCCGTGCTCCGCTGGCCCGCGGCCGGACCGCACTCGCCCAGCCTCCTCTGGTCCGGCGGGCAGTCGTCCGCCGTCGAGGGCCCGGCGGACGGCTGCGCCGCGCTCGCGGACGGGGCCGCCGTCGGCACGCTCGGCTGGGTCTGCGGGGTGCTGGGCCGGCTGTAGTCCGGCACGGTGATGCCCGACCGGGGCGTCGGCTCGAAGCGGGTCCAGCCCACGCCCTCGAAGTACAGCTCCGGCCAGGCGTGCGCGTCCCGCATCGAGACGTTGACGACGCCATCGGCCTGCTTCACCCCGGGCGTGAACCCGACCGCGACCCGCGCCGGGATCCCGAGGGTGCGCGCCATCGAGGCCATCGAGAAGGCGAAGTGGACGCAGAAGCCCTCCTTGTCGGCGAGGAACTTGGCGATGGCCTGCGAACCCGTGCCCGAGGACACCTTCGTGTCGTAGCGGAACCCGCCGCTCACCGCGAAGTAGTCCTGGAGCTTGACCGCCGCCGAGTAGTCGTCCTTGGTGCCGCGCGTGACCTCGCGGGCCGTCTGGACGACGACCGCCGGCAGGTTGTCCGGCACCTTCGTGTACTCGGCCGCGATCTCCGGATCGGCCGCCGGAGCGCGGCGCAACTGCTCCGCCGTCGGGTTCAGCAGCAGGCTGCGCACCGAGTACTGCACGCCTTGGGCGTTCTGGAACTTTTCCTTGCCCAGCTGGTCCCCGACGAGCGTGCGCCCGGCCGGTTCGAACCGCCACTTCCCGGCGATGTCCACGCCCGTCGCCGGATAGGGCATCGGCAGGTAGCGCTGCGCGTACGTCTGCGCCGAGGAGATGAAGGTCTGCACCTCGGTCGCGCCGTTCAGCACGCTCTCGCTCACCCCCGGCGGGTTCGGCATCCGCTTCGGGACGTCCGTCAGGGCCCGCCCCGAAGCCTCCCACTTGATGCCGTTGAACTCGTCCAGCGCCAGGATCCGCAGGTACTGCTCGCCGAGCTGCGGGCTGTCCGTGCGGTAGCGCAGCACCACCCGGTTGTCCTGGGTGTTCAGACTGCTCTGCAGGGAGACCAGCGGGTTGACCGCCTGGATCGACGGGCCGAGGCCGTTGCCCTCGCCCTCGCCCGCGCCGCCGCCCGTGCCCAGGAGGCCGCTGCCCATGGAGGGCAGCACCGCGGGCACCGCCAGCGCCAGACCCAGCGCGACCGCGCCGAGCCGCCGCCCGGTGCGCACCGGGGCGAGGGCCTGGCCGCCGCCCGCGTACCCGGCGGCCACCCTTCCGGGAGGGGCGGCCCCGAAGACCCGCCCCCACTGCGCCAGCCGGTCGCGTCCCTCCGCGAGCAGGAGCAGCAGGTAGCCGCAGCCGGCCAGCAGGAAGGCGGTCCAGGAGGCGCCGCCCGAGCCGGTGGCCGCGCCCGACAGGCCCGCCGCCACCGAGTACAGCGCGAGCAGCGGGAGCCCGGCCGCGGCGGCCGTCCGTACGGTCACCGCCAGCAGGTCGACCAGCAGCCCGATCAGCAGCACCCCGGACACCAGCAGCAGCCGGATCCCGTCCGTCAGCGGGGCCGGCATCGAGAACTCGTTCACGTCCTGCACGCCCTGGCGGAACAGCGCGCCGAAGTCCGTGACGAGGTAGTCCAGCAGCCCCTCGCCGGCGGCGGACGGCATCTTCCCGCCGAACACCAGCATCAGGGCCAGCAGCGATACGAGGACCTGCGAGGCCACGGTCAGCGTCCGGGCCAGCGGCACCCGCCGCGCGCCCGCGCCCACCGCGCTCTGCAGCGCCAGCAGCAGCGCCGCCTGCGGCAGCCAGCCGCCCGATTCCACCAGCGGGTTCAGCGACCAGGCGGTGAACAGGGTCGCCAGGGCCGCGAAGACCGTCAGTCTCGCCCGTCCGCTCATCCCCAGCCCCCCGCCGGACCCGAACCGCCCGCCGCGCCGATCGGCGCGTTGCCCGCCTGCCGCCACAGTTCCCCGAAGGCCACCCCGGGCGGGGCGGCCAGCGCAGTCCAGCCCGCGTCGCGCAGCCCGGCCAGGCGCTCGTCCAGCGGGGGCAGCCCCTGCGCCATCACCGAAGCCAGGCCCTGGGGCCGCCCGGACCAGTCCGCGGAGTCCAGTACGAACGCCACGGCGCCTCCGCCGCGCCGGCACATCTTGGCCGCCAGACCCGTCTGTACGTCGTCCAGGTCTCCGAAGAAGGCGATGAGGAGCCCGTCACCGCCCGCTCCGCCGAAGCCGCTGCCGGCGCCGTTGCTCCGTACCGCGTCGCAGGCCCGCGAAAGGCCCGCGCCGTCGGAGTGGCCGATCACCGCGAGGGTGTCCATCAGCAGCCCCGCCGCCTCCGCGGACTCCTGTCCGCCGGAGGTGAAGCCGCCGCCCTCGCGGGGCACGCAGTCCCCGGTGTCCGTCAGCAGCCGCACCGAGAAACCCTGCTCCAGCAGGTGCACCAGGGTCGACGCGGCGGCGGAGACGGCCCACTCGAAGGCCGAGTCGGGGCCGGCGCCCTCGTAGGCGAGCCGCCGGGTGTCCAGCAGCACGGTGGCCCGGCTGCGCTGCGGCTGCTCCTCGCGGCGCACCATCAGCTCGCCGTAGCGGGCGGTGGAGCGCCAGTGCACGCGGCGCAGGTCGTCGCCGCGCCGGTAGCCGCGCGGGATCACGTCGTCCTCGCCCGCCAGGGCCAGCGAGCGGCGGCTGCCGTCGCCGTAGCCGGAGGACTCGCCGGTGAAGCGCACCAGCGGCAGCGCCTCGGTGCGCGGGATGACGGTCAGGGTGTCGTAGGCGGAGAAGGAGCGGGTCAGCTCGACCAGCCCGAAGGGGTCGGTGAGCCGCAGCTGGAGCGGGCCCAGCGGGTAGCGGCCGCGCAGATCGGACCGGACCCGGTACGAGACCTCGCGGCGGCCGCCCGGCTCCACCCGGTCCAGGACGAAGCGCGGCCGGGGCCCCAGCACGTACGGCACCCGGTCCTGGAGCATCAGCAGCCCGGTCGGCATCCGGGAGGTGTTGTCGAGCCGCAGCTGCACCCGGGCCTCGGAGCCGGCCGGCACCCGCACCGGGGTCAGCCGGCGATTGCCGGAGACCCGGTGGCGGGTGCGGTGCAGGGCCAGGACGCAGAGCAGCGGCAGCAGGGCGAGCAGCAGTCCGACCCGGAGCAGCTCGGACTGGCCCAGTACGTAGGCGCACAGCCCGGCGGCGATCCCGGCGGCCAGGAAGGAGCGGCCGCGGGTGGTGAGCCCGGCCAGCGAGGCGCGCAGCCCGGCCGGGCTCCCGGCGGACTGCGGACTCCGGTCGCCCGCGCCGTGCGGGGCGCCGGCGCTCATCAGAAGCCCCGGATGCCCGCGCCGGGCGGGATCTCGCCGCGCGAGGGCGCGGCCGGTACGGGCGTGCGCTGGAGGATGTCGGCGACGACCTGCTCGGCGGTGCGCCGGCTCAGCTGGGCCTGCGCGGTGGGCAGCAGCCGGTGCGCGAGCACCGGTCCGGCCAGGGCCTGGACGTCGTCGGGCAGGACGTAGTCCCGCCCGGCCAGGGCGGCGGAGGCCTTGACGGCGCGCAGCAGGTGCAGGGTGGCGCGGGGCGAGGCGCCCAGGCGCAGGTCCGGGTGGCTGCGGGTGGCGGCGACCAGGTCGACGACGTAGCGCCGGACGGGCGCGGCCACGTACACCTCGCGGACGGCTTCGATGAGCTTGCCGATGTCGTGGGCGTGCGCGACGGCCGTCAGGTCGTCGAGCGGGGAGAGCCCGCCGTGCACATCGAGCATCCGCAGTTCGGCCTCGGGGCTGGGGTAGCCCACCGAGACCCGGGCCATGAAGCGGTCGCGCTGGGCCTCGGGGAGCGGATAGGTGCCCTCCATCTCCACCGGGTTCTGGGTGGCGACGACCATGAAGGG
The DNA here is from genome assembly GCF_044759865.1 of Streptomyces sp. NPDC099050. Classification (NCBI taxonomy): domain Bacteria; kingdom Bacillati; phylum Actinomycetota; class Actinomycetes; order Kitasatosporales; family Streptomycetaceae; genus Streptomyces; species Streptomyces sp. NPDC099050. Next base: position 254,586 of record NZ_JBIWAE010000002.1, read on the forward strand.
GCTCGGCAGCGTGTAGGTGGTGCCGTCGATGGTGACCTGGCGCTCCTCCATCGATTCCAGCAGCGCGGACTGGGTCTTGGGGGAGGCGCGGTTGATCTCGTCGCCGATGACGATCTGAGCGAAGATCGCGCCCGGCTTGAACTCGAACTCCCGGCGCTGCTGGTCGTAGATGCTCACGCCGGTGATGTCCGAGGGCAGCAGATCCGGGGTGAACTGGATCCGCTGCACCGAACAGTCGATGGACTTGGCGAGCGCCTTGGCCAGCATCGTCTTGCCGACGCCGGGCACGTCCTCGATCAGCAGGTGGCCCTCGGCGAGCAGGACGGTCAGCGCGAGGCGGACCACCTCGGGCTTGCCCTCGATCACGCTCTCGATCGATTCCCGCACCTGCTGCGCCGTGCTGGTCAGATCCGCGAGGCTCGCTCGGTCGTCATACGTGGTCACCTGGTTCTCCTCGACCCTTTCCCAGGGCCGGCGCACCATCGCGCATGACCGGCCCACCCCGAAACACCTCAGAAACCGCGAGCAATCAAGAACGTCGAAACGCGATCACCGGCCCGGAAGCTTCTTCCGGGTGACGTCTCCCCGCATTCTTGACGGCCCTTGGCCCTGGTGTCACTCAAGAGGTGGGATCGATCTCCCGCAGGAGCCCGGTGTGCACGTCGAAGACGAAGCCTCGCACATCGTCCTTGTGGGGCAGGAAGGGGTTCGTACGGACCCGCTGCATGGACTGGCGGACGTCCTGGTCCACGTCACGGAAGGCTTCGACGGCCCAGGCGGGACGCTGGCCGACCTCGTCCTCCAGCTCGTGCCGGAAGTCCTCGGTCAGGCTTTCGAGACCGCATCCGGTGTGGTGGATGAGGATCACCGTGCGGGTGCCGAGGGCCCGCTGGCTGATGGTGAGGGAGCGGATGGTGTCGTCGGTGACCACCCCGCCGGCGTTGCGGATCGTGTGACAGTCGCCCAGCTCCAGGCCGAGGGCGGCGTGCAGGTCGAGGCGGGCGTCCATACAGGCCACGACGGCCACCTGGAGGACCGGGCGGGCGTCCATGCCGGGGTCGGTGAACTTGGCGGCGTAGGCGCGGTTCGAGTCGACCAGGCGGTCGGTGACGGAGAGCTCCTCGGCGGCCTTGGACGCGGAGGCGGCGGACAGGGGTACGGAAGTCGTCATGGGTACGACGTTAGTGGTCACAGGGCGTATGAGCATGGAGTGAGGGTGGACAAAGAAGGTCACCTGATCCTGTTGTGAGCTAACCCACAGAGGTGAGGCGCACGGGGCCGTCCGGGTGATTCGCGGCTTTCGCGGCTTCGGTCGCACCGGGGCGCACGGCGCGCGGGGCGGTTCGTTGACCGCGGCGACCGTTGCACTAAAGTGACGCGAACCGGCCGGAGCCCGGCCCTGACCGGCCGCCCGGCCCTTTGGTAAGACTCCGCGTGCGCGGCGCGGCGTATGCCTGCCGCGCCGTTATCTGAGAGGGCGCTTTGACTAGCGAGTCCCGACACGTCCCGGTGATGCTCCAGCGGTGCCTGGACCTGTTGGCCCCGGCACTGGAGAGGCCCGGGGCCGTCGTCGTCGACTGCACCCTCGGCCTCGGCGGCCACAGCGAGGCCCTGCTCACCCGGTTCCCCGAGGCCCACCTGATCGGCCTGGACCGCGACAAGGAAGCCCTGCGCCTCTCCGGGGAGCGCCTCGCGCCCTTCGGGGACCGGGTCACCCTCGTCCACGCCATCTATGCCGACCTGGCCGAGGTGCTGGACGGCCTGCGCATCCCCACCGTGCAGGGCATCCTCTTCGACCTGGGCGTCTCCTCCATGCAGCTGGACGAGGCCGACCGCGGCTTCGCCTACGCGCAGGACGCCCCGCTCGACATGCGGATGGACCAGACGACGGGCATCAGCGCGGCCGAGGTCCTCAACACCTACGCGCCCGGCGAGCTGGTCCGCATCCTGCGCCAGTACGGCGAGGAGAAGCAGGCCAAGCGGATCGTGTCCGCGGTGGTGCGCGAGCGGGACAAGGACCCCTTCACCAACAGCGCCCGCCTCGTCGAACTGATCCGCGACTCCCTGCCGCAGGCGGCCAAGCGGACCGGCGGCAACCCGGCCAAGCGCACCTTCCAGGCCTTGCGCATCGAGGTCAACGGCGAACTGTCCGGACTGGAGCGGGCCATCCCCGCCGCCGTGGACCGGATCGCGGTCGGCGGCCGGATCGTGGTGCTCTCGTACCAGTCGCTGGAGGACCGCCTCGTCAAGCAGGCCTTCGCCGCCGGCGCGACCTCCACGGCCCCGCCCGGGCTGCCGGTCGTACCGGAGAAGTACCAGCCGAAGCTGAAGCTCCTGACGCGCGGCGCCGAGCTGCCGACGGAGGAGGAGATCGCGGAGAACCGGCGTGCGGCGCCGGCCCGCTGCCGCGGGGTGGAGCGCATCCGGGAGGCGCGGCTGTGAAACGCCTGGGGCGGGTGCTGGGGGGCCCGGTCGCCGGACAGGCGGCGCGGACCCCGTTCGTCCTGCTGGTCGTGGCGCTGCTCGGCGGCGGGCTGATCAGCCTGCTGCTGCTGAACTCGGCGCTGAACCAGGGCTCCTTCCAGCTGAGCAAGCTGAAGCGGGAGACGACCGCGCTCACGGACGAGGAACAGGCGCTGCAGCGGGACGTGGACGGCTACTCGGCGCCCGACGCGCTGCAGCGGCGGGCGCACGAGCTGGGCCTGGTGCCCGGTGGCAGCCCGGTCTTCATCGGTCCCGACGGCAAGGTCGCCGGGACCGCTTCGCCGGCCGCCGAGCCGCCGCCCCCGTCGCCGCCCGCGCCGCCCGCGCCCCCGGTGTCCGCCCCGCCGGTCTCGCCCACCCCGGGCGGGGCCGTGCCGAGCCCGGCGGGCTCCCCGGCCCCGGCGGGCTCCCCGCCCCCGGCCGCCTCGGGCGCAGCCGCTCCGGCTCCCGCCGCCGCTCCGTCGGGCGGCGCCCCCCAGCCCTCCCAGACCCCTGGACGGTGACGTAGTGACGCGTACCCCTGCGGGGCTGGTCCCCTACCCGCCCTTCCACCGTTCCCCAGAGGCTCCGGCGCAGCCGGGTTCCGCAGGCTCCCGGGGAGCTGCCGCGTGAGCCCCCAGGAGCCGCCGCGGCGGCGGGTGCCCGGGCCCGGGCGGGCCCGGACCGGGGCGGAACGGGCCCGGGGCGCGGCACGGCCCGCGGCAAGGCCCGCCACCCGCAGGCCCGCCCCCGCGAGGAAACCGCACACGATCCGGCTCGGCGCCCCCAAGCCCCGGCTGCGGCTGGTCGGCGTGGGCCTGACGATGGTGATGCTGGTGTTCGTCGTACGGCTGCTCCAGGTGCAGGCCGTCGACGCGTCCGCGTACTCCGCCAAGGCCTCCGAGAACCGCTTCGCCAGCTACACCCTGGCCGCCGAGCGCGGGGAGATCACCGACCGCAAGGGCGTGGCGCTCGCCACCAGCGTGGACGCGTACGACATCACCGCGGACCCGCACATGTTCACCGTGCAGGAGAGCAAGGCTCCCGACGCCCCCGAGCAGGCGGCGGCCCTCCTCGCGCCGATCCTCGGCAAGGACGCCAAGGAGATCGCCGCGCGCCTGAAGACGAAGAACACCCGTTACGTGGTCCTCGCCCGCCGCCAGACCCCCCAGGTCTGGAACCAGATCAAGGGCCTCAAGAAGGTCTTCGCCGAGAAGGCGACCGCCGACAAGAAGAACAACGGCCCCGGCGCCAACGTGCTGGCCGGCGTGTTCAACGAGAACAGCAGCAAGCGCGTGTACCCGAACGGCGACCTCGCCGCCGGGATACTGGGTTACGTCAACGCCGAGGGCAAGGGCGGCGGCGGCCTGGAGTCCTCCCTCGACAAGAAGCTGTCCGGCAAGGACGGCGAGCTCACGTACGCCCAGTCGGGCGGCCGCCGCGTGCCGACCGCCGGGTCCAGCGAGAAGCCCGCCGTGCCCGGCGAGGACATCGAGCTGACCATCGACCGCGACATCCAGTGGGCCGCGCAGAGCGCCATCACCGAGCAGGTCGCCAAGTCGGAGGCCGACCGCGGGTACGTCATCGTCCAGGACACCGCCACCGGCGAGGTCCTCGCCATGGCCAACGCCCCCGGCTTCGACCCCAACGACCTCTCCAAGGCCAGCTCCGCCGCCATGGGCAACGCCGCGCTCCAGGACGTGTACGAGCCCGGCTCCACCGCGAAGGTGATGTCGATGGCGGCCGTCCTGGAGGAGAAGAAGGCCAAGCCCGACACCCACGTCGAGGTCCCCAACCGGCTGCACCGCGGCGACCGGCTCTTCAAGGACGACATCGACCACCCGACCTGGTACCTGACCCTCAACGGGGTCCTGGCCAAGTCCTCCAACATCGGCACCATCCTGGCCACCGGCCAGCTCGGCCCGACGCAGCCGGAGTCCAACAAGGTCCTGTTCTCGTACCTGGACAAGTTCGGCATCGGCCGGTCCACCGGCCTGAACTACCCGGGCGAGTCCCGCGGCATCCTGGCCCCGCCGGAGAAGTGGTCCACTTCCCAGCAGTACACGATCCCCTTCGGCCAGGGCCTGTCCCTCAACGCCATGCAGGCGGCCTCCGTGTACTCGACCATCGCCAACGGCGGGGTGCGCATCGCCCCGACCCTGGTCCGCGGCACCAAGGGCCCCGACGGCCGCTTCACCCCGGCGCCCGCACCCGCGAAGAACCGGGTGGTCAGCAAGGAGACCGCCAAGACCCTCGCGGAAATGCTGGAGTCGGTGGTCGACGACCAGGAGGGCACCGGTACCAAGGCCCGCATCCCCGGCTACCGGGTCGGCGGCAAGACCGGCACCTCCAACCGGGTGGATCCGGCCACCGGCCGCTACAAGGGCTACACCGCCTCGTTCGCGGGATTCGCACCTGCGGACAACCCGCGCATCACCGTCTACTGCGCCATCCAGAATCCCACCAAGGGCAGTTACTTCGGTGGCCAGATCTGCGGGCCCATCTACAAGAAGGTCATGGAGTTCGCCCTCAAAACCCTCCAGATCGCTCCCACCGGAACCGCTCCCGCCGGACTCCCGGTCACCTACGAACCCGGCGTGCGGCCCGGCCTTCAGCCGAGCCCGCAGCCCGGTCAGTGACCGGCGCCCCCGGCCGGCCCGCCCCAGAAAAGCGTGAGGCACCATAAGTGACAACGATCACCCCCGAATCCGGGAACCACGCGTCCGCCGCCCCCCAGGCCGGGCCCTCGCTTCGCGAGCGGCCCGCCGCGCCCGGTACGCTCACCGCCGTGCCCCACGCTGATCAGCCCAGAACCACCCAGAACGACGCACCGGCAGCGCCGCCGGGAGCGCCACGTCCCCTGTCCGTCCGCCCGACCCCCCTGGGCGAGCTGGCGGAACTGCTGGGAGTGGAAGTCCCCGCCGCGCAGACGCGGATCACCGGCATCACGCACGATTCCCGTGCCGTGCGCCCCGGAGACCTGTACGCGGCCCTGCCGGGAGCCAAGCTGCACGGCGCGGACTTCGCCGCGCAGGCGGCCGCCCTCGGCGCCGCCGCGGTGCTGACCGATCCGGCCGGCGCCGAGCGCGCCGCGGCCACCGGACTCCCGGTCCTCGCCGTCGCCGACCCGCGCGGCCGGATGGGCGCCCTGGCCGCCGCGGTCTACGGACGGCCGGGCGAGGACCTGCTCCAGATCGGCATCACCGGTACCTCCGGCAAGACCACCACGGCGTACCTCGTCGAGGGCGGCCTGCGCGGCGGCGGACGCCGGACGGGGCTCATCGGCACCGTCGAGATGCGCGTCGGTGACGAGCGCATCAAGTCCGAGCGCACCACCCCCGAGGCCACCGACCTGCAGGCGCTCTTCGCGGTCATGCGCGAACGCGGCGTCGAGGCCGTCGCCATGGAGGTCTCCAGCCACGCCCTGGTGCTCGGCCGGGTCGACGGCTGCGTCTTCGACGTGGCCGTCTTCAACAACCTGAGCCCGGAGCACATGGAGTTCCACTCCGACATGGAGGACTACTTCCAGGCCAAGGCGCAGCTCTTCACCGAGCGCCGCGCCCGCCTCGGCGTGGTCAACATCGACGACGAGTATGGCCGCCGCCTCGCCAAGGAGTCGCCGATCCCGGTCGTCACCTTCTCCGCCACGGGCGACCCGGCCGCCGACTGGCGGGCCGAGGACGTGGTCTCGCGCCACATGGACTCGACCCTGACCCTGGTGGGTCCCGCGGGCGAGCGGGTCCGGGCCACCGCCCCGCTGCCCGGCCCGTTCAACGTGGCCAACACCGTGGCCGCCGTGGTCACGCTCGCCGCCGCCGGCCTCGACCCGCAGACCGCCGCCGACGGCGTCGCCGCGGTCCCCGGGGTGCCCGGCCGGCTGGAGCGGGTCGACGCGGGACAGCCGTACCTGGCCGTCGTGGACTACGCGCACAAGACGGACGCCGTCGAATCGGTCCTGCGGGCCCTGCGCGAGGTCACCACCGGCAAGCTGCACGTCGTACTGGGCTGCGGCGGCGACCGCGACACCACGAAGCGGGCCCCGATGGGCGCGGCGGCCGCCCGGTTCGCCGACACCGCCGTACTGACCGCCGACAACCCCCGCTCGGAGGACCCCCTCGCGATCCTCGCCGCGATGTTCCGCGGCGCCGTGTCCGTACCGCCCGCCGAGCGGGGCACCGTCCTCGTCGACGCCGACCGGGCGGCGGCCATCGCCGCCGCCGTCGCGCGCGCCGAGGCCGGCGACACCGTGCTGGTGGCCGGCAAGGGCCACGAGCAGGGCCAGGACACCGCGGGCGTCGTACGCCCCTTCGACGACCGGGCGGTCCTGCGCGCGGCCATCGAGACCCAAGCACGCCAGCGTCCCCGACAGGCCGAGGTGAACCAGTGATCGCCCTTTCCCTCGCCGAGATCGCCGAGATCACCGGTGGGCAGCCCCACGACATACCGGATCCGTCCGTCATGGTCACCGGTCCCGTCGTCTACGACTCCCGCGAGGTCCAGGCCGGCAGCCTGTTCGCCGCCTTCGTCGGGGAGCGGGTGGACGGCCACGACTACGCCGAAGGCGCCCTGGCCGCCGGGGCCGTGGCCGTCCTCGCGACCCGGCCCGTCGGCGTCCCGGCCATCGTCGTCCCCGACGTGGTGGCCGGGCTCGGCGCGCTCGCCCGGTCCGTCGTCGAACGCCTCGGCACCGACGTCGTGGCCCTCACCGGCTCCGCCGGGAAGACCTCCACCAAGGACCTGATCGCCCAGGTCCTCCAGCACCACGCGCCGACCGTGTGGACCCCCGGGAACCTCAACAACGAGATCGGCCTGCCGATCACGACGCTGCGGGTCACCGAGGACACGAAGCACCTGGTCCTGGAGATGGGTGCCCGCGGCATCGGCCACATCGCCTACCTCACCGGACTGACGCCCCCGCGGATCGGCGTGGTCCTCAATGTCGGCACCGCGCACATCGGGGAGTTCGGCGGCCGGGAGCAGATCGCGCAGGCCAAGGGCGAACTCGTCGAGTCCCTGCCGTCCGAGGCGGAGGGCGGCATCGCCGTCCTCAACGCCGATGACCTGCTGGTACGTGCCATGACCGGGCGTACGAAGGCCCGTACGGTGCTGTTCGGCGAGGCCGAGGACGCCGACATCAGGGCCACCGCGGTCCGGATGACGGACAGGGGACAGGCTTCCTTCACATTGCGAACACCGGCCGGGTGCAGCGACGTGACCTTGCGGCTGTACGGTGAGCACCACGTGTCGAACGCGCTCGCCGCGGCCGCCGTCGCCCACGTACTGGGCATGTCCGCCGAGGAGATCGCCATCGCGCTCTCCGGGGCGGGCAGCCTGTCCCGGTGGCGGATGGAGGTCACCGAGCGGGCGGACGGCGTGACGATCGTCAACGACGCCTACAACGCAAACCCCGAGTCCATGCGGGCCGCACTGCGCGCACTTGCCGCGATGGGCGGTGCCGGCAAGGCGAACGGGGGCCGCACGTGGGCGGTGCTCGGCCCGATGGCCGAGCTCGGAGACGACGCGCTCGCCGAGCACGACGCGGTCGGACGGCTTGTCGTCCGGCTCAACGTGAGCAAGCTGGTCGCGGTCGGGGGCAGGGAAGCCTCCTGGCTGCAACTGGGCGCATATAACGAGGGTTCGTGGGGTGAGGAGTCGGTGCTCGTGTCCGACGCACAGGCGGCGGTCGACCTGTTGCGCAGTGAACTGCGCCCGGGGGACGTCGTGCTGGTGAAGGCTTCCAGGTCAGCCGGCCTGGAGCGGGTGGCCCAGGCCCTGCTCGACGGCGAGGTCGCCGGCCGATGAGGCAGATCCTGTTCTCCGGAGTCATCGGACTCTTCCTCACGCTCGTCGGCACCCCGCTGCTGATCAAGGGTCTGGCCCGCAAGGGCTACGGCCAGTTCATCCGGGACGACGGGCCGCGCGGTCACGCCGGGAAGAAGGGCACGCCCACCATGGGCGGCATCTCCTTCATCCTGGCCACGCTGATCGCGTACGCCCTCACCAAGGTGATCACCGGAAGCCAGCCGACCTTCTCGGGCCTCCTCGTCCTCATGCTGATGGCGGGCATGGGCGTGGTCGGCTTCCTCGACGACTACATCAAGATCGTCAAGCAGCGTTCGCTCGGTCTGCGGGCCAAGGCCAAGATGGCCGGCCAGCTGATCGTCGGCATCGCCTTCGCGGTGCTCGCGCTGCAGTTCAAGGACGCGCGCGGACTCGCTCCGGCCTCCACCAAGCTGTCGTTCGTCACGGACTTCGGCTGGTCGATCGGCCCGGTGCTCTTCGTGGTCTGGGCGCTGTTCATGATCCTTGCGATGTCCAACGGCGTGAACCTGACCGACGGTCTCGACGGTCTGGCCACCGGCGCCGCCGTGATGGTCTTCGGTGCCTACACCTTCATCGGCGTCTGGCAGTACCAGGAGTCCTGCGCCAACGCGCAGACCCTGACCAACCCGAACGCCTGCTTCGAAGTGCGCGACCCACTGGACCTCGCCGTCGTCGCCGCCGCCCTGATGGGCGCCTGCTTCGGCTTCCTGTGGTGGAACACCTCGCCCGCCAAGATCTTCATGGGCGACACCGGCTCGCTGGCCCTCGGCGGCGCGCTCGCCGGCCTGGCGATCTGCTCCCGCACCGAGTTCCTGATGGCGCTCCTCGGCGGCCTCTTCGTCCTGATCACCATGTCGGTCGTCATCCAGGTCGGCTCCTTCAAGCTGACCGGCAAGCGCGTCTTCCGGATGGCACCGCTGCAGCACCACTTCGAACTCAAGGGGTGGTCGGAAGTCCTGGTCGTCGTCCGGTTCTGGATCATCCAGGGCATGTGCGTGATCGTGGGCCTCGGAGTCTTCTACGCGGGATGGGCAGCCGACAAGTGACCGCCTGGCACGGCAAGAACATCACCGTCGCCGGCCTCGGCGTGAGCGGCATCAGCGCCGCGAAGGCCCTGGCCGGGCTGGGTGCGCGGGTGACCGTCGTCGACAACGGGGACGGCGACGCGCGGCGTGCGCGGGCCGCCGAGCTCGCGGAGCTGGGCATCGAGGTCCGCCTCGGCGCCCTGGACGGCGGCGCCCGGGCGGGCGAGGTCCTGCCCGAGGGCACGGACCTCGTGGTCACCTCGCCCGGCTGGAAGCCCGACAGCCCGCTGTTCGCGGCAGCCGCCGCGATCGGCGTGGACGTCGTGGGCGACGTCGAGATCGCTTGGCTGCTGCGCGGCCCGGACGCCGCTCCCTGGCTGGCGATCACCGGAACGAACGGCAAGACCACCACCACCCAGATGCTCGCCTCGATCCTGAAGGCCGCCGGCCTCAGGACCGCGGCCGTCGGCAACATCGGCACCCCGATCATCGACGTGGTGCTCGGCGAGGAGCGGTACGACGTACTCGCCGTCGAGCTCTCCAGCTACCAACTGCACTGGGCGCCCTCGGTGCGCCCCCACTCCGCGGCCGTCCTGAACCTGGCCCCGGACCACCTCGACTGGCACGGCTCCATGGAGGCGTACGCCGCCGACAAGGGCCGCATCTACGAGGGCAACACGGTGGCCTGCGTCTACAACGCCGCGGACAAGGCCACCGAGGACCTGGTCGTCGAGGCGGACGTGGAAGAGGGCTGCCGGGCCATCGGCTTCACCCTCGGCGCCCCCGGCCCCTCCATGTTCGGCGTCGTCGACGGCATCCTCGTCGACCGGGCCTTCGTGGAGAACCGGCAGAAGAACGCCCAGGAACTCGCCGAGGTCGCGGACGTCAACCCGCCGGCCCCGCACAACATCGCCAACGCCCTCGCCGCCGCCGCCCTGGCCCGCGCCTTCGGCGTGGAGCCGCGCGCCGTCCGCGACGGACTGCGCGACTTCCGGCCGGACGCCCACCGGGTCAGCCACGTGGACGAGGTCGCCGGGGTCACGTACGTGGACGACTCCAAGGCCACCAACACCCATGCCGCGGAAGCCTCCCTGGCGGCCTTCGAGCCGGTGGTCTGGATCGCCGGCGGCCTCGCCAAGGGCGCGACCTTCGACGAGCTCGTGCAGAAGGCCGCGAAGCGTCTGCGGGGCGTCGTCCTGATGGGCGCGGACCGGGCCCTGATCGCCGAGGCACTGGCGCGACACGCCCCGGAGGTCCCGGTCGTGGACCTCGCACGGACCGACACTGGGGCGATGCTCGCGGCGGTCCGGGAAGCGGCCCGGCTCGCGGAACCCGGCGACACGGTTCTGCTGGCCCCTGCCTGTGCCTCGATGGACATGTTCGCGAACTACAGCAAGCGTGGGGACGCGTTCGCCGACGCGGTGCGCGAACTGGCCGCCGAGCAGGCCTAGGTCCGGCTCGATCCAGGGCAGGTTCCCTCCGGCCGACCGGCTGCTCGCCCCGTACGAGTGGGAGGGGAAGATCACAGATGCCGGCCAAGCAAGTGCTGCCGGGGCGGCGGCCGTCCGCGGACAAGACCGCCAGGGCTGCCCGGATCCCCAGGGAAGCCAGGGGCGCCAGACCCGGTGCGCCCGGGGCCGGCCGGGGAGTGCTGGGCCGGGGTCGCCCCGCGGCACGTCCCGGGAGGCCCGCCGGGGGCGGGCCGCTGACGCGGCTGCGGCGTACGCAACGGCAGTTGCGCCGGGCCTGGGACCGGCCCCTCACGGCGTATTACCTGATCTTCGGCAGCGCGCTGCTCATCACCGTGCTCGGCCTGGTGATGGTCTACTCGGCCTCCATGATCAAGGCGCTCCAGCTCGGGCTCGGCGACGCGTACTTCTTCAAGAAGCAGTTCCTGGCGGCCACGATCGGCACCGGACTGCTGCTGCTCGCCTCCAGGATGCCCGTCAAACTCCACCGGGCCCTGTCCTATCCGGTGCTCACCGGCACGCTCTTCCTGATGGTCCTGGTCCAGGTCCCCGGGATAGGAGTGTCGATCAACGGCAACCAGAATTGGATCTCCCTTGGCGGTCCGTTCATGCTGCAGCCAAGTGAGTTCGGCAAACTGGCCCTCATCCTCTGGGGCGCCGACCTGCTGGCGCGCAAGGGCGACAGGGACCTGCTGAGCCAGTGGAAACACCTGCTGGTGCCGCTGGTCCCGGTCACCTTCCTGCTGCTCGGGCTCATCATGCTCGGCGGGGACATGGGCACCGCGATGATCCTCGGAGCCATCCTGTTCGGACTGTTGTGGCTGGCCGGAGCCCCGACGCGGATGTTCGCGGCGGTCCTGGCCTTCGTGGGCGTGCTCGTCGCCCTGCTCATCAAGACCAGCCCGCACCGCATGGACCGGCTCCAGTGCATCGGAGTCTCCGAGCTGCCCGACAACGGGCTGTGCTGGCAGGCGGTCCACGGAATCTACGCCCTCGCATCGGGCGGATGGTTCGGTTCCGGACTGGGTGCCAGTGTGGAAAAATGGGGGCAACTGCCAGAGGCCCATACCGACTTCATCTTCGCCATCACCGGCGAGGAACTGGGTCTGGCGGGGACGCTGTCGGTGCTCGCCCTGTTCGCGGCCCTAGGCTATGCGGGTATCCGCGTGGCCGGACGCACGGAGGACCCCTTCGTACGGTTTGCCGCGGGAGGCGTGACCACCTGGATCACGGCGCAAGCCGTGATCAACATCGGTGCGGTGCTCGGCCTGCTGCCGATCGCCGGTGTCCCGCTCCCGCTGTTCTCCTACGGTGGGTCAGCCTTGCTGCCGACCATGTTCGCGGTCGGACTGCTCATCGCCTTCGCGCGGGAGGAGCCGGCGGCACGGGCGGCGCTCGCGATGCGGAGGCCCAAGAACGGCCGGCCGCGGACCGGGCAGAGATGGAAGTCGATGAGACGGCGCGTCAAGAAGCGTCCGTCCGGAGAGCGGTGAATTTCGGTGCATGTCGTACTCGCCGGTGGGGGGACCGCCGGCCACATCGAGCCGGCGCTGGCCCTCGCGGACGCCCTGCGCAGGCAGGACCCTTCCGTGGGCATCACCGCCCTCGGCACCGAACGCGGACTCGAAACCCGCCTGGTGCCCGAGCGCGGCTACGAGCTGGGACTCATCCCGGCCGTCCCGTTGCCCCGTAGGCCCACGCCCGAGCTGATCACCGTCCCAGGACGGCTGCGCGGCACCATCAAGGCCGCGGAGGAGATCCTCATCCGCACCAAGGCCGACTGCGTCGTCGGCTTTGGCGGCTATGTGGCCCTGCCCGGCTACCTCGCGGCCAAGCGCCTCGGGGTGCCGATCATCGTCCACGAGGCCAATGCCCGGCCCGGACTGGCCAACAAGATCGGCTCCCGGTACGCGTTCGCCGTCGCGGTCTCCACCCCCGACAGCAAGCTGCGCGGCGCCCGCTACGTGGGCATCCCGCTGCGCCGCTCGATCTCCACCCTCGACCGGGCGCTGGTCCGCCCGGAGGCGCGCGCCGCCTTCGGCCTGGACCCCAACCTGCCGACGCTGCTGGTCTCCGGCGGCTCGCAGGGCGCCCGGCGCCTCAACGAGGTGATCGAGCAGGTCGCGCCGACCCTCCAGCGCTCCGGGATCCAGATCCTGCACGCGGTCGGCCCGAAGAACGAACTGCCGCGTGTCGACAACATGCCCGGGATGCCGCCTTATGTGCCGGTACCGTACGTGGACCGGATGGATCTCGCGTACGCCGCCGCCGACATGATGCTCTGCCGCGCGGGCGCGATGACCGTCGCCGAACTGTCCGCCGTCGGGCTGCCCGCCGCCTACGTCCCGCTGCCCATCGGCAACGGCGAACAGCGGCTCAACGCCCAGCCGGTGGTCAAGGCCGGCGGCGGCCTGCTCGTGGACGACGCGGAACTGACGCCCCAGTGGGTGCTCAGCCAGGTCCTCCCGGTGCTCGCCGACCCGCACCGCCTGTACGAGATGTCCCGCGCCGCCGCCGAGTTCGGCCGGCGGGACGCCGACGAGCTGCTCGTCGGCATGGTGTACGAGGCGATCGCAGCCAACAGAGCCCGCTGACGCGGGAAGCACCGACGCAGGAGGCACAGGAGTGGCCGGAGCGAGCACCGCGCAGCGTGGCGGTCCGGGAGCCGCCGGGAAGGGCTCCGGCCCCCTCAAGCGGCCGGGGACCCCGAAGGCCCCCAAGTCGCCGAAGCCGCCCAAGGGCTCCGGTCCCGGGGGACCCCGCGGGCCGCGCCCGGGCGGCCTCCCGGGAGGGCTGCGCCGGGGGCCCCTCGTGGTCGCCGGGGCGCTCCTCGCACTGCTCCTGGCCGCCGGCTCCACCTGGGTGCTCTACGGCTCCTCCTGGCTCCGGGTCGAGAAGGTCACCGCCACCGGCGCCGAGGTCCTGACCCGGGAGCAGGTGCTGGCGGCGGCGGCCGTCCCCGTCGGCGCCCCCCTGGTGTCCGTGGACACCGACGAGATCGAAGCCCGGCTCCGCGGCCGGCTGCCCCGTATCGATTCGGTCGATGTGGTGCGGGCCTGGCCGCACGGAATCGGTGTGAAGGTGACGGAACGCAAACCTGTTCTGCTCATCAAGAAGGGCGCACAGTTCGTGGAAGTGGACGCTTCCGGTGTGCGATTCGACACGGTCGGACAGGCGCCGGCGGGTGTTCCGCTCCTCGAACTGAGCTCCAAGCAGTCTCCGAGCGGCCGCCGATTCGACGAGGAGCGGCTGCTGCGCGAGGCCGTCCACATCGCCGGAGTCCTCCCGGACTCCATCCGCAAGGAGACCGTGCAGGTCAAGATCCGGTCCTACGACTCGGTGGTGCTGGAGTTGAGCGGCGGCCGGTCGGTGGTCTGGGGGAGCGGCGAACAGGGCGAGGCGAAGGGCCGCGCGCTGACAGCGCTCCTGAAGGCCTCGCCCAAGGCTGACCGATTTGACGTGAGCGTCCCCACCGCCCCGGCGGTGTCCGGTAGTTGACGTCCGGTCGAACAGCGTCGCACCCTGGTTGGCCACCGATACGGGTGATCACATAGGGTGAAAAGAAAAACGGGAGGTTCGGCGTGTTCGTTGAACACGCGCTACTTGTCGACTTAGTGTCCTGTTCGGAAGAGTCCAAGGAACAGACACACTCATAACCCTAAACTTCAGGGTTAGGGTTCGGGTCGGCGTGTACGGACCGTCCCAATTTCGGCATCAGTCGTCGCACCGCAGGCCCGCGAGGCGAACGACACGTAACTCGAGGCGAGAGGCCTTCGACGTGGCAGCACCGCAGAACTACCTCGCAGTCATCAAGGTCATCGGTGTCGGCGGCGGTGGTGTCAATGCCATCAACCGAATGATCGAGGTCGGTCTCAAGGGCGTCGAGTTCATCGCCATCAACACAGACGCCCAGGCGCTGTTGATGAGCGACGCCGACGTCAAGCTCGACGTCGGCCGCGAACTCACCCGGGGCCTTGGCGCAGGCGCCAACCCCGATGTCGGCCGCAAGGCCGCGGAGGACCACCGCGAGGAGATCGAGGAGGTCCTCAAGGGGGCCGACATGGTCTTCGTCACCGCCGGTGAGGGCGGCGGCACCGGAACGGGCGGCGCACCCGTCGTCGCCAACATCGCGCGCTCGCTGGGCGCCCTGACGATCGGTGTGGTCACCCGGCCGTTCACCTTCGAGGGCCGGCGCCGCGCGAACCAGGCCGAGGACGGCATCGCCCAGCTCCGCGAGCAGGTCGACACCCTCATCGTCATCCCCAACGACCGCCTGCTGTCCATCTCGGACCGCCAGGTCAGCGTGCTGGACGCCTTCAAGTCGGCGGACCAGGTCCTGCTGTCCGGCGTCCAGGGCATCACCGACCTCATCACCACGCCGGGTCTGATCAACCTCGACTTCGCGGACGTCAAGTCCGTGATGTCCGAGGCCGGCTCGGCACTGATGGGCATCGGCTCGGCCCGCGGCGACGACCGCGCGGTGGCCGCCGCCGAGATGGCGATCTCCTCGCCGCTGCTGGAGGCGTCCATCGACGGCGCCCGCGGCGTGCTGCTCTCCATCTCCGGTGGCTCGGACCTCGGTCTCTTCGAGATCAACGAGGCCGCGCAGCTGGTGAGCGAGGCCGCGCACCCCGAGGCGAACATCATCTTCGGAGCCGTCATCGACGACGCGCTCGGCGACGAGGTACGGGTCACCGTCATCGCGGCCGGGTTCGACGGCGGACAGCCCCCCGCCCGCCGCGACAACGTCATCGGCGCGGCCTCCACCAAGCGCGAGGAGCCGGCCCCGGCTCCGGTCCGTGCCGCCGAGCCGGCCCGCCCGGCCTTCGGCGGACTCGGCTCGGTCACCCCGCGCGAGGAGCCGGTCCGCAGCGAGCCGGTCCCGGTCGCCGAGGCTCCGGCCCCGCAGGTCCCGACGGCCCGGCCGTACCAGGACAGCCCGGCCGAGGAACTGGACGTTCCGGACTTCTTGAAGTGACCCTGGAGCAGTACAGCGCGAGCGGCGCCCACTTCGCCTTCACCGACCGGTGGGGCGGGGTGAGCGCCGTTCCGTACGAGGAGCTCAATCTCGGCGGCGCGGTCGGAGACGACCCGGCCGCCGTTCGTGCGAACCGGGCCGCCGCGGCGAAGGCGCTGGGCATCGCGCCGGACCGGGTGGTCTGGATGAACCAGGTGCACGGCCGGGACGTGGCGGTGGTCGACGGCCCGTGGGGGCCGGACCAGCCGGTCCCCGCGGCGGACGCCGTGGTGACCGCCCGCCGGGGGCTCCCCCTCGCGGTCCTCACCGCCGACTGCACGCCCGTCCTGCTGGCCGACCCCGTCGCCGGCATCGCGGGAGCCGCCCACGCCGGGCGGCCCGGGCTGGTCGCCGGAGTCGTGGGCGCCGCCGTCGAGGCGATGGTCTCGCTCGGAGCCGACCCCGCGCGCATGGTCGCCCGGACCGGGCCGGCGGTGTGCGGACGCTGTTACGAGGTTCCCGCCGAGATGCGGGAGGCGGTCGCCGAGGTGGTGCCGGCCGCGTACGCCGAGACGAGCTGGGGAACACCGGCCGTCGACGTGGTGGCCGGGGTGCACGCGCAGCTCGCGGAGGCGGGGGTGGCCGACCTCGGCCGTTCCCCGGTCTGCACACTGGAGTCGCGGGACCACTTCTCGTACCGCCGCGACCGGATGACCGGGCGGCTTGCCGGATATGTCTGGTTGGACTGAAGAATGACGGATCGTAAGTCCGAGCTCGCCGAGAACCTCGCGCGGGTGGAGGAGCGGATCGGGGCCGCCTGCGCGGCCGCCGGCCGCAAGCGGGAAGAGGTGACCCTCATCGTGGTCACCAAGACCTACCCGGCGAGCGACGTACGACTGCTGGCGGACCTGGGTGTCCGTCACGTGGCGGAAAACCGGGACCAGGATGCGGCCCCCAAGGCCGAGGCCTGTGCGGATCTGCCCCTCACCTGGCACTTCGTCGGTCAGTTGCAGACGAACAAAGTCCGTTCGGTGGCGGGATACGCGCACCTCGTGCAGTCCGTCGACCGCCCCAAGCTCGTCACCGCCCTCTCGGTGGCCGCGGAAGGCGCCGGACGGGAACTGGGCTGCCTGGTACAGATCGCCCTCGACGCCGAGTCGGGCGAACGGGGGGCCCGCGGCGGCGCGGCGCCCGAGCAGCTCGACGAGTTGGCGGACCTCGTGGCGGCGGCCCCCGGACTGCGCGTCGAGGGCCTCATGACGGTCGCTCCGCTGGCCGGGCGCTACGCGGGACGCGAACAAGCGGCCTTCGAGCGGCTGGTGGAATTGTCATCCCGCCTGCGCGCGGACCATCCGGCTGCCACGATGGTTTCGGCCGGGATGAGCGCAGACCTGGAACAGGCCGTTGCGGCCGGTGCGACACATGTACGCGTCGGCACTGCGGTACTCGGCGCGAGACCCCGGCTCGGGTAACGTCGCGAAGAAAGTCGGACCACAGCAGAAAATATGGTCATTTCCGCTGATGAGCGGATAGGCCACGTGGATCGCGGGCAGTTGGTGACATTCGTGACACGGCGAGACACCTGCGACAGGGCGATCCACCACAGAGCGGAGGACTCAGAGAATGGCCGGCGCGATGCGCAAGATGGCGGTCTACCTCGGCCTCGTGGAGGACGACCGGTACGACAACCCGGGGTACGACCCCGACGACGAGTTCGAACCCGAGCCGGAGCCGGAGCGGCCGCGCGAGCGGGACCGTCGGCAGCAGCCCGTTTCGCATCAAACGCCCGTATCGGACGAACCGGTACGAGTTGCCCAACCCCCGGCACCAAGAGAACCCCTCTCAATGCCGGTTGAAAACGGACGTCCTGCGCGAATCGCCCCCGTGGCGTCCATCACACCCGATCGCTCGAATCTGGAGAAGAACGCCCCCGTGATCATGCCCAAGGTCGTCTCCGAGCGGGAGCCGTACCGCATCACGACGCTGCACCCCCGGACCTACAACGAGGCCCGTACCATCGGGGAACACTTCCGTGAGGGCACTCCGGTGATCATGAATCTCACGGAGATGGACGACACCGACGCGAAGCGTCTGGTCGACTTCGCCGCGGGTCTTGTCTTCGGTCTGCACGGCAGCATTGAACGCGTGACACAGAAGGTGTTCCTGCTGTCTCCTGCTAACGTCGATGTCACGGCGGAGGACAAGGCCCGCATCGCGGAGGGCGGGTTCTTCAACCAAAGCTAGACCGATCCGTCAGATACGGGACCGGGTACAGGGCGGAAGCAGGGGAGAGGGAAGCGCGGGATGGGCGTAGCACTGCAAGTGGTTTACATCGCGCTGATGTGCTTCCTCATCGTGCTGATCTTCCGACTGGTCATGGACTACGTGTTCCAGTTCGCACGTTCATGGACACCCGGCAAGGCGATGGTGGTCGTTCTGGAGGCCACCTACACTGTCACCGATCCACCGCTCAAGCTTCTTCGGCGGCTCATCCCGCCGTTGCGTCTCGGGGGCGTGGCACTCGACCTGTCCTTCTTCGTTCTGATGATCATCGTTTACATCCTCATCAGTTTCGTGAGCACCGCTGCGAGAAGCGTGTGAACGATGAGCTTCCCCGCAGGCGCGGGGACAGTCCCGATACGGTCCTGCCGACTGCCGACGACTACGTAGAGGTGAAGAAGACATGCCGCTGACTCCCGAGGACGTGCGGAACAAGCAGTTCACGACCGTCCGCCTGCGAGAGGGCTATGACGAGGACGAGGTCGACGCCTTCCTCGACGAGGTCGAGTCCGAACTGACGCGCCTGCTGCGCGAGAACGAGGACCTGCGCGCCAAGCTGGCGGCCGCGACGCGTGCCGCCGCGCAGAACCAGCAGCAGGGCATGCGCAAGCCGGACCCCCAGGACGGTGGAGGCCAGCGTGGCCCCGGCGCCCCCGTGCCCGCGGCCATATCCGGCCCCCCGCAGCAGCAGCCCCAGATGGGTCAGCCGCAGCTTCCGGGTGGCCCGCCCCAGCTTCCCGCCGGCCCCGGTGGGCACGGCCAGCAGGGTCCCGGCCCGATGGGCAACCCCATGCAGCAGCACACCATGGGTGGGCAGCAGCAGATGGGCCAGCAGGGCATGGGCCAGCAGCAGATGGGCCAGCAGGGCATGGGTCAGCAGGGCATGGGCCAGCAGGGTCCCGGCCCGATGGGCAACCCCATGCAGCAGCAGTCCATGGGTGGCCAGAACCCGCTCGGCCAGCAGATGGGCCAGCCGATGGGCCAGCAGATGCAGCCCATGGGGCAGCAGATGCAGCCGATGGGCCAGCAGATGCACCAGCAGCCGCAGCAGCTCCCGCAGCAGGGTCCCGGTGGCGACAGCGCCGCCCGCGTCCTGTCGCTCGCGCAGCAGACCGCCGACCAGGCGATCGCGGAGGCCCGCTCCGAGGCCAACAAGATCGTCGGCGAGGCCCGGTCGCGCGCCGAGGGCCTGGAGCGGGACGCCCGCGCCAAGGCCGACGCGCTGGAGCGGGACGCGCAGGAGAAGCACCGCGTCGCGATGGGCTCCCTGGAGTCCGCCCGCGCCACGCTGGAGCGCAAGGTCGAGGACCTGCGGGGCTTCGAGCGCGAGTACCGCACCCGTCTGAAGTCCTACCTGGAATCGCAGCTGCGCCAGCTGGAGACGCAGGCCGACGACTCGCTGGCTCCGCCGCGGAACCCCGCCGGTCCCGCGCTGCCGCCGTCGCCGACCCCGTCGATGGCTCCGGCCGGTGCGATGCACTCCATGGGCGGTCCGTCCATGGGCGGCGGCCCCTCCCCGATGGGTGGCCCGTCCCCGATGGCCCCCTCCTACGGTGGCGGCCAGCAGCAGATGTCCCCGGCGATGACGCAGCCGATGGCTCCGGTGCGGCCGGCTGCTCCGCAGCCGATGCAGCAGGCGCCGTCTCCCATGCGGGGCTTCCTGATCGACGAGGACGACAACTAAGCGGTATCCGTCGGCAGACGGCACGGGCCGGGCCCGGTTCCCCTTCGGGGGCACCGGGCCCGGCCCGTTTCCGTACCCGGGCCCGCGTGGGCGGGTGCGGGTGTGCCGCTGCGCGGGGCGAGGTCCCCTACCCGCCCTTCCACCGTTCCCTGGGCTCCGCCCCAGACCCCGCGCCTCAAACGCCGGCGAGGCTGGATCTTCCAGCCCGTCCGGCGTTTGAGGACCGGGTCCGGGCGGAGCCCGGGGAACGGTGGAAGGGCGGGTAGGGGAAACGCGAAGCGGCCCGCACCCCCCGGCAAGGGGGCGCGGGCCGCTTCGGCCCGGGGGCTACGCCTTGCGGAGGCGGAAGGTCAGGCCCAGGGGCTCGTCCTCGAAGGGGGCGCCGTACGACGCGTCGGCCTCGCCGGAGGCGTAGTCCGTGGCCAGGACCTCGTCCGCGATCAGCGTCGCGTGGTCGGTCAGGGCCGTCACCAGCTCGGGGTCCGACGTGGACCAGCGCAGGGCGATGCGGTCCGCGACGTCCAGGCCGGAGTTCTTCCGGGCCTCCTGGATCAGGCGGATCGCGTCACGGGCCAGGCCCGCCAGGCGGAGCTCCGGGGTGATCTCCAGGTCCAGCGCCACCGTCGCGCCGGAGTCGGAGGCCACGGACCAGCCCTCGCGCGGGGTCTCCGTGATGATGACCTCCTCGGGGGTGAGGGTGACGGTCTCGCCGTTCACCTCCACCGAGGCCCCACCGGAGCGCAGGGCCAGCGACAGCGCCGCCGCGTCGGCCGCGGCCACCGCCTTCGCCACGTCCTGCACGCCCTTGCCGAACCGCTTGCCCAGCGCACGGAAGTTCGCCTTGGCCGTGGTGTCGACCAGGGATCCGCCGACCTCCGAGAGGGAGGCCAGCGACGAGACGTTCAGCTCCTCCGTGATCTGCGAGTGCAGCTCGGGGGAGAGGGTCTCGAAGCCCGATACGGCGACCAGCGCGCGGGACAGCGGCTGGCGGGTCTTCACGCCCGACTCGGCCCGCGTCGCGCGGCCCAGCTCCACGAGGCGGCGTACCAGCAGCATCTGCCGGGACAGCTCCGGGTCGATCGCCGAGGCGTCCGGGACCGGCCACGTGGTCAGGTGCACCGACTCCGGGGCGTCCTGGGTGACCGGGACGACCATGTCCTGCCAGACCCGCTCCGTGATGAAGGGGGTGAGGGGGGCGAGGAGGCGGGTGACCGTCTCGACCACCTCGTGCAGGGTGCGCAGCGCGGCCGCGTCGCCCTGCCAGAAGCGGCGCCGCGAGCGGCGGACGTACCAGTTGGAGAGGTCGTCCACGAAGGAGGAGAGCAGCTTGCCGGCGCGCTGGGTGTCGTAGGACTCCATCGCCTCGGTGACCTCGGTCGTGAGGGTGTGGAGCTCCGAGAGCAGCCAGCGGTCGAGGACCGTGCGGTCCGCGGGCGCCGGGTCGGAGGCCGAGGGGGCCCAGTTCGACGTGCGGGCGTACAGGGCCTGGAAGGCGACCGTGTTCCAGTACGTGAGGAGCGTCTTGCGGACGACCTCCTGGATGGTGCCGTGGCCGACGCGGCGCGCCGCCCACGGGGAGCCGCCCGCCGCCATGAACCAGCGGACGGCGTCCGCGCCGTGAGTGTCCATCAGCTGGATCGGCTCGAGGGTGTTGCCCAGGTGCTTGGACATCTTGCGGCCGTCCTCGGCGAGGATGTGGCCCAGGCAGACCACGTTCTCGTAGGAGGACTTGTCGAAGACGAGGGTGCCCACCGCCATCAGCGTGTAGAACCACCCGCGCGTCTGGTCGATGGCCTCCGAGATGAACTGCGCCGGGTAGCGCTTCTCGAAGATCTCCTTGTTCTTGTGCGGGTAGCCCCACTGCGCGAACGGCATCGAACCCGAGTCGTACCAGGCGTCGATGACCTCCGGCACGCGCACCGAGGTGAGCTCGCAGCCCTCCGCCGTGCAGGGGAAGGTGACCTCGTCGATGTACGGGCGGTGCGGGTCCAGGTTCGACTGGTCCGTGCCCGTGAGGTCGCTCAGCTCGGCGAGGGAGCCGACGCAGGTGAGGTGGTTCTCCTCGCAGCGCCAGATGGGCAGCGGGGTGCCCCAGTAGCGGTTGCGGGACAGCGCCCAGTCGATGTTGTTGTTCAGCCAGTCGCCGAAGCGGCCCTGCTTGACGGAGTCCGGGAACCAGTTGGTCTTCTCGTTCTCCCGCAGCATCGCGTCCTTGACGGCGGTGGTGCGGACGTACCAGGACGGCTGAGCGTAGTAGAGCAGGGCGGTGTGGCAGCGCCAGCAGTGCGGGTAGCTGTGCTCGTAGGCGATGTGCTTGAAGAGCAGGCCGCGCGCGTCGAGGTCGGCGGTCAGCTTCTCGTCGGCCTTCTTGAAGAAGACGCCGCCGACGAGCGGGACCTCCTCCTCGAAGGTGCCGTCGGGGCGGACCGGGTTCACGACCGGCAGGCCGTACGCGCGGCAGACCGCGAGGTCGTCGGCGCCGAAGGCGGGGGACTGGTGGACCAGACCGGTGCCGTCCTCGGTCGTGACGTACTCGGCGTTGACGATGTAGTGCGCCTCGGCCGGGAACTCGACCAGGTCGAAGGGGCGCTGGTAGGTCCAGCGCTCCATCTCCTTGCCCGTGAAGCTCAGCCCGGTGGCCTCCCAGCCCTCGCCGAGGGACTTCTCCAGCAGGGGCTGGGCGACGACCAGCTTCTCTTCGCCGTTGGTGGCGACGGCGTAGGTGACGTCGGGGTGCGCGGCCACGGCGGTGTTGGAGACCAGGGTCCAGGGGGTGGTCGTCCAGACGACCAGCGCGGCCTCGCCCGCCAGGGGGCCGGAGGTCAGCGGGAAGCGGACGTAGACCGAGGGGTCGACGACCGTCTCGTAGCCCTGCGCCAGCTCGTGGTCCGAGAGGCCGGTGCCGCACCGGGGGCACCAGGGGGCCACCCGGTGGTCCTGGGTGAGCAGGCCCTTGTTGAAGATCTCCTTCAGCGACCACCACACGGACTCGACGTACTCGGGGTCCATGGTGCGGTAGGCGTCG
Organism: Streptomyces sp. NPDC099050; assembly: GCF_044759865.1. Lineage (NCBI taxonomy): Bacteria > Bacillati > Actinomycetota > Actinomycetes > Kitasatosporales > Streptomycetaceae > Streptomyces > Streptomyces sp. NPDC099050. The sequence goes on from NZ_JBIWAE010000002.1 coordinate 277,312, forward strand.
TCGAGGTCGACCCAGTAGCCCATCCGGTTCGTGAGCTCGGTGAAGGCGTCGGTGTGGCGGGTCACCGACTCGCGGCACTTGGCGTTGAACTCGGCGATGCCGTACGCCTCGATGTCCTTCTTGCCGTTGAAGCCCAGTTCCTTCTCGACGGCGAGCTCGACGGGCAGGCCGTGGCAGTCCCAGCCGGCCTTGCGGGCCACGTGGTAGCCGCGCATGGTGCGGAACCGGGGGAAGACGTCCTTGAAGACGCGGGCCTCGATGTGGTGCGCGCCGGGCATGCCGTTCGCGGTGGGCGGGCCCTCGTAGAAGACCCACTCGGGGCGTCCCTCGGACTGCTCCAGGGTCTTGGCGAAGGTCTTGCTCTCGCGCCAGAAGTCGAGGACCGCGTGCTCGAGGGCAGGCAGGTCGACCTGGGCGGGTACCGGGCGGTACTGCGGCGGTGTGGTCATGAGGCTGAACTCTTCCTCCGGCGGGGTGTCACTTCCGTCCGGAGGGACGAGAGCCGCCCTCGTTTCGAAGGACCTGCTGCTCCCGCGGTACCACCCTCCTTGGCCCGCGGACCTGTGGTCCGCCGGCCCCCTCATTGGGGTGCGAAGCCGGTTCTACTCGCCCTACGGGAATCCCGGTGGACTTTCTTCCGGCGGCTCCGGGGTGATCCTTCGCATCGCGCTCGCCCCCGGGCTCTCACCGTCCCCGGGTCGCTCCTGGCTGCGTCCGACGCTACTCGTCCCCATCCATGCCTCTCGCTGGGCCCAGTGTACGGGCCGGGGCGCCGGTCGGCAGACCGGTTTGCGGGGCGTGGCGCGGGGGTCCGGGCGGGGCGCGGGCCGGGGCCTGGACCGGAGTCCCGGCCGGGGCTCGGAACCGGTCTCGGACCCGGGCCCGGAGCCGGCCCGCGCCCCTCCCGGACCGGGCCCGGATTGACCCGAATGGGCCGACGGGCCGCTCCGGGCTGCGGTGGGGCGGGTGGGGCGGATTACCGGGCTCCCCGCTGGGCACAACGGATGCAGGTTGACCTCGATGGACGCGTGCCCCGTTGCCGCGGGGCCGGAGTCGATTTATCGTTCCGGCACGATTCGCGAGCAATGATCACAGTATGTGAAGGGGCCGCGGCCATGGTGGCGAAGAAGACCGCCGGGAGTACTGCCAAGAAGGCTGTCGGGAAGGCTGCGGAGAAGCCGGCGCAGGAGCCGGTGACGGAGGTGGCGGCCCCCGATCCGGAGGCCGGACCGGTGGAAGGTGCTGCCGCCGGGAAGAAGGCGGCCGCCACGAAGAAGGCCGCCGCGAAGAAGACGGCCACGACGAAGACGGCCACGAAGACGGCCACGACGAAGACGGCCACGAAGACGGCCACGACGAAGACGGCCACGAAGACGGCCGCGAAGACGGCCGCGGCCAAGACGGCCGGGGCCGAGGGGGCGGCGCAGGCCGCGCACGAGACGGGAGCCCGGAAAGTGGTTGCCAAGAAGAGCACCGGCACGGCCAGGAAGACGGCCACGGCCGCGACCAGCGGGCTGCCGAAGGCGCGGGGCACCGCGGGGCTGGCCCCCGGCGAGCTCGCCGTACGGCCCGGCGAGGACCCCTGGACCCCGGACGAGGTCGCCGACGCGCGGGCCGAGCTGGAGAGCGAGGTGCTGCGGCTGCGCGCCGAGCTCCAGGCCTCCGACGCGGCCATCTCCGGGCTGATGAGGGACTCCGGCGACGGCGCCGGCGACGACCAGGCCGACACCGGGACCAAGAACATCACCCGGGAGTCCGAGCTCGCCCTCGCGGCGAACGCCAACTCGATGCTGGAGCAGACCGAGCGCGCGCTGGAACGGCTGGAGTCCGGCACGTACGGCCTCTGCGAGAACTGCGGGCAGCCCATCGGCAAGGCGCGGATGCAGGCCTTCCCGCGAGCCACGCTGTGCGTGGACTGCAAGCAGAAGCAGGAGCGGCGGCACTGAGCGGGGGCCGGGCGCGGGCCGGAGCGCGGGCCGGGCGGGCCCCGGTCGGGCGCCGGAGGGCCCCGCGCGGGCGCCGGAGGGCCCCGGGTCCGCGCGGGCAGGCTCCGCCGGGGTCCGGCCGGGTCGGCGGCCGGGGCGGCGGCCGAAGGGTGCCCTGACGTACTCTCGTGTCTCGTCAGGGTCCAGGTACCTGGCGGGCTGGTCGGCGGCGGCGCCGTACCGTCCGGCAACCTGGTTCGAGCTAGTTCGAGGGACTCACGTGGCAGAGGCGGAGCGCATCATCGGTACGCCGGAGGTCGGGGAAGACGGTACCCAGCCCGAATCCGCCGCGCCCAAGGGGCGGCGGCGGATCGCCGCGCTGCTCGTCGTGGCGCTTCTCGCCTACCTGGTCGACCTGGGCAGCAAGATGCTGGTCGTCGCGAAGCTGGAGCACCAGCCGTCGATCCAGGTCATCGGAGACCTGCTGAAGTTCGACGCGATCCGCAACCCCGGAGCCGCCTTCGGCTTCGGCGAGGCCTTCACGATCATCTTCACCTGCATCGCCGCCACCGTCATCGTGGTGATCGTGCGGCTCGCGCGGAAGCTGTACAGCCTGCCCTGGGCGATCGCGCTGGGCCTGCTGCTGGGCGGGGCGCTGGGCAACCTCACCGACCGGATCTTCCGCTCGCCGGGCGTCTTCCGCGGTGCGGTCGTCGACTTCATCGCACCCGCCCACTTCGCCGTCTTCAACCTCGCGGACTCGGCGATCGTGTGCGGCGGGATCCTGATCGTGCTGCTGTCCTTCAAGGGCCTGGACCCGGACGGCACCGTCCACAAGGACTGATCGCGGGAATGGTCTTCTGTCGAGTCCTGCATACTCGACAGGTGAGTACGATTCCCGAGATCCGCACCCTGCCCGTACCCGATGGCCTCGAGGGCGAGCGCGTCGACGCCGCGATCGCCCGTATGTTCGGTTTTTCCCGGACGAAGGCGGCCGAACTCGCGGCCGCGGGAAAGGTGCTGGTCGACGGCAGTGTCGTCGGGAAGTCCGAGCGTGTGCACGGTGGCGCCTGGCTCGAAGTCGAGATGCCCGAACCGCCGCGGAAGGTCGAGCTCGTCGCCGAGCCCGTTCCCGGCATGGAGATCGTCCATGACGACGACGACATCGTCGTCATCATGAAGCCGGTCGGCGTCGCCGCGCACCCCAGCCCCGGCTGGACCGGCACCACCGTCATCGGCGGCCTGGCCGCCGCCGGCTACCGCATCTCCACCTCCGGCGCCTCCGAGCGCCAGGGCATCGTGCACCGGCTCGACGTCGGCACCTCCGGCCTGATGGCCGTCGCGAAGTCGGAGCGCGCGTACACCTCGCTGAAGAACCAGTTCCGCGAGCGGATCGTCGACAAGCGCTACCACGCGCTGGTGCAGGGCCACCCCGACCCGATGAGCGGCACGATCGACGCGCCGATCGGGCGCCACCCCACCGCCGACTACAAGTGGGCCGTGACCCAGGAGGGCAAGCCCTCCGTCACCCACTACGACCTGATCGAGGCCTTCCGCGCCGCCTCGCTGCTGGACATCAAGCTGGAGACCGGCCGCACGCACCAGATCCGCGTGCACATGGCCGCGCACAAGCACCCCTGCGTCGGCGACCTGACCTACGGCGCCGACCCGACCGTCGCGAAGCGCCTCGGGCTCACCCGGCAGTGGCTGCACGCGGTGCGGCTCGGGTTCGAGCACCCCTCGGACGGGCAGTGGGTCGAGTTCGCGAGCACCTACCCGGCGGACCTGCAGAACGCGCTGGACGTGATCCGCAAGGAGAGCGAGTGACCGCGGGCGGCGGCGGTGTCGTCGTACGGGTCGCCGCCACCGAAGCGGACCTGAAGGCCTGCTTCGGCGTGCGGACCGAGGTGTTCGTGGTCGAGCAGTCGGTGCCGGAGTCGATCGAGTACGACGCGTACGACGAGATCGCGGTGCACGTGCTGGCCGAGGGGCCGGACGGCGTGCCGCTGGGCACCGGCCGGCTGCTGTACGGGCCCGGGGCCCTGGGCAAGACGGGCTCCCCGGAGGTCGGCTCGCTCGGGCGGCTGGCCGTCTCCAAGTCCGCGCGCGGACTTGGGGTGGGGGTCGCGCTGGTGCGGGCGATCGAGGCGGAGGCGGTCCGGCTGGGCCTTGCGGCCGTTGACCTGGGCGCGCAGACCCATGCGATGGGGTTCTACGAGCGGCTGGGGTACGTGGCCTACGGGCCGGAGTTCGAGGACGCGGGGATTCCGCACCAGGCGATGCGGCGCGCTCTGCCGTAGCCCTGAGCCTGGCTGGGTGAACGCAGGCAGCCCTGCGGGGCCGTCCCCTACCCGCCCTTCCACCGTTCCCTGGGCTCCGCCCAGACCCGGTCCTCAAACGCCGGACGGGCTGAAAAGACCCTGGGGCTCCGCCCCGGACCCCGGACCCCGGTCCTCAAACGCCGGGCGGCTGAAAGAGCCCCGGGCCCGGCGCCCCAGGATACGGCGCGGCACGCAGCCTCAACCCCGTCGCCGAGCGCGGCGGACTGGCAGTGTGTGGGAGTGGATCAGCTCCTGCTGTTGTTCGTGTTGTTGCTCGGGGCCGTGGTGACGGTGCCGCTGGGGGACCGGTTGGGGCTGCCCTCGCCGGTGTTGATGACGCTCGGCGGGGTGGTGCTCGCCCTGGTGCCCGTAGTGCCCAATGTCGACATCCCGCCCGAGTACATCCTGCCGCTCGTGCTGCCCCCGCTGCTGTACGCCTCCGTGCAGCGGACCTCCTGGCGGCAGTTCGCCGCCAACGTACGGCCCATCCTGCTGCTGGCCGTCGCGCTGGTCTTCGTGACCACCGTGGCCGTCGCCTGGACCGCGCACGCCCTCGTGCCGGGGCTCTCGATCGCCGCGGCCGTCGCGCTCGGCGCGCTCGTCGCCCCGCCCGACCCCGTCGCCGCCACCGCCGTTGCCGGTTCGCTCGGGTTGCCCCGGCGCATGGTGTCGATCCTGGAGGGCGAGGGGCTCTTCAACGACGTCACCGCCATCGTGCTCTACCACGTGGCCATCGCCGCCGCGGTCAGCGGCAGTTTCTCCTGGCCCGAGGCGCTCGGGGAGTTCGTGCTGTCGGCCGTCGTGGCCGTCGCGGTGGGGCTCGGGCTCGGCTGGGCCGCCAACCGGCTCATGGGGCGGCTCGGCGATGCCACGCTCCAGATCGGGCTGACCCTGCTGGTGCCGTTCGTGGCGTACGTGCTGGCCGAGGAGTTCCGGGGCTCCGGCGTGCTGGCCGTCCTGACCACGGCGCTGTTCCTCGCCGAGTATGCGACCGACGCCGACGACGTGCTGGGCCGGCTCGCCGGGCACACGTTCTGGGAGGTCGTCGACATGCTGGTCACCGGTGTGGCCTTCGGGCTCATCGGGCTGGAGCTGCACCACGTGTTCGGGTCTGCCCAGGGGCGGGGCTGGGAGATGGCCGGGTGGGCGGCGGCCGTGGTCGCGGTCGTGATCGGCGTACGGCTGGTGTGGCTGCTGCCGGCCGGCTGGCTGGCGAAACGGCTCCACTCGCGGCGCGACTACGAGGAGGAGATCCCGCTGAGCTGGCGGGAGTCCGTGGTGATGTGGTGGGCGGGCATGCGGGGCGTGGCCTCGGTGGCGCTCGCGCTCGCCATTCCCTTCGAGACGGACGCGGGCGATCCCTTCCCGGCCCGGCAGGAGATCGTCTTCATCGCCTTCGCGGTGATCATGTCCACCCTGGTGGTCCAGGGGCTGACCCTGCCGTGGCTGGTCCGCCGGCTCGGCGTGGAGGCCGACACGGACGCGGAGGCGGAGATCGCCCGCGCGCTCGCGATCCGCGCCGCCAAGGCCGCGAAGCGGCGGCTGAAGGAGATCGAGGAGGTGGAGGACCTGCCCGAGGACCTGGTGGAGGTGCTCTACCGCAGGGCGTACGACGTGGGCGCCAGGATCAGCCCGGACATGGTGGACGAGGAGCGGCGGGAGGCGTACGCGAAGCGGGTGGAGCGGATCCGCGACGTGCAGCGCATCCAGCGGGAGATGATGTCCGCCGCCCGGCACGAGGTGCTGGCCGCGCGCAGCGAACCGGGCGCCGATCCGGAGATCGTCGACCGGGTGCTCCGGCACCTGGACGTCCGCAGCCTGCGCAACCCGTAGCCGCAACCACGACCCTGGCCGTCGGGTGCCGCGACCGGGCCCGATCCGGGGATCGGGCCCGATCGGCGGGACCCGACAGGGACGCCTAGACCTGGTAGCGGTCCGGGGCGAAGAGGTGGAGGTGGGCGGCTATCCAGTCCGAGGTGCGGGTCAGGCCCTCCTGGAGGGAGACCTCGGGCTTCCAGCCGGCCCAGTCGCGGGCCCGGGCGTTGTCCGACAGGAGGCGCTGGACCTCGCTGCCCGCGGGACGCAGCCGGGCCGGATCGACGACCACCTCCGCGTCCCGGCCCGAGGCCGTGATCAGGGCCCGGGCCAGGTCGCCGATGGAGATCTCCTCCCCGGTGCCGAGGTTGACCACCTCGCCCAGGGCCCGGTCGCATTCCGCGACGGCGAGGAAGCCCGCGGCGGTGTCGGTGACGTAGGTGAAGTCACGGGTGGGCGCCAGGGAGCCGAGGCGGACCTCGCGGGCGCCCGAGTGGAGCTGGGCCAGGATGGTGGGGATGACCGCGCGGGCCGACTGGCGGGGGCCGTAGGTGTTGAACGGCCGGACCACCGTGACCGGAAGCTCGAACGCATGGTGGAAGGAGAGCGCCATCATGTCCGAGCCGATCTTCGACGCGGAGTACGGGGACTGCGGCTGGAGCGGGTGGCTCTCGGAGATCGGGGCGGTCAGGGCCGTGCCGTAGACCTCGCTGGTGGAGGTGTGGACGAGCCGGCGCACGCCGTGGCGGCGGCAGGCCTCGGCCATGTTCTCGGTACCGGTGACGTTGGTCTGGACGTACGCGCCGGGCGAGGCGTAGCTGTACGGGATCCCGATCAGCGCCGCCAGGTGGAAGACCGTGTCGCAGCCGGCCACCGCGTCGCTGACCCGGCCCGCGTCGCGGACGTCGCCCGCCCACATCTCCACGGACCCGTCCGGATCGGCCAGGTAGCGGGCCAGGTGGCCCTTCTCGGCGTACGGCTTGTAGTGCACGAAGGCGCGGACCTTCGCGCCCCGCGCGACCAGCAGGTCGACGAGCGTGGAGCCGATGAACCCCTCGGCGCCGGTGACCAGGACCGTACGGCCGCTCCAGTCGGCGGGGGTGCGTGCCGGGGTGAGGCTGAGCGTGGGGGTGGGCTCGGGCGTAGGGGTGGGCGTGGTCATACGAGCTCCAGGGGAGTGGGGGAGAAGGAGGGGAAGCCGGCCACCCGCAGGACCTGCGAGGCCAGTAGTTCGGCGGCCCGTGCGTGCGGGCCCGGGTCGGCCGCGCCGGCCATCGCCGCCAGCCGCGCCGGGTCGGCCAGCAGCGGGCCGAGCAGCTCCGCGAGGCGCTCGGCCGTGGCCTCGGCGTCCGCCAGCAGGAGGCCGGCGCCCGCGTCGGACAGCACCCGGGCGTTGTGCGTCTGGTGGTCGCCCGGGGCGTACGGGTAGGGGACCAGGACGGCGGGGATCCCGGTCGCGGCGAGCTCCGCCACCGTCGCCGAGCCCGCCCGGCACACCACCAGGTCGGCGGCCGCGTAGACCAGGTCCATCCGGTCCAGGTACGGCACGGCGTGCGCGATCCGGCCCCCGCCCGAGGCGGACAGGGCGGCCACCGTGTCCGCGAGCGTGGCCGGACCCGTCTTGATCAGCAGCTGTACGTCCTCCCGCGCCTGCCAGGCGGCCGCCAGCCCGGCCGCGGCGGAGGTCAGGCGTACGGCGCCCAGGCTGCCGCCGTTGAACACCACGAGCCGCCGCCCGTCCGGCACCCCGAGCTCCCGCCGGGCCCGAGCGCGCAGGGCGGCCCGCTCGGGGCGGGACCGTCCGGCCAGTCCCGACAGCGCGGCGGAGATGGGCATTCCGGTGGTCAGCGCCCGCGCCCCGCCCGCCAGGTGCTCCCGGCTGCGGTCGAAGGCCACCGCCATGTGCGGGGTGAGTCGGGCCGCGAACTGGTTGGCCCGGCCCGGTACCGCGTTGGACTCGTGGATCACCGCCGGCAGTCCGGCCAGCCGGGCCCCGAGCACGGCGGGGGCGCTCGGATAGCCGCCCATGCCGACGGCCACGTGCGCGCCCTGCGCCCGGATCACGGCCCGCGCCTGCCCGGCCGAGCGCAGCAGCGCCGCCGGGAGGAGGAAGCGCCTGGCGCCCAGCGCCGGGTCGAAGGGGATCATGTCCACGGTGTGCAGGCGGTAGCCGGCCGCCGGGATCAGTTCGGTCTCCAGCCCGCGTTGGGTGCCGATGAACGAGATCGTCGCGTCCGGGACGGCGGCGCGCAGCGCCTCCGCCAGGGCGAGGCCGGGATAGATGTGGCCGCCGGTGCCGCCCGCGCCGATCACGACGGAAAGCGATGAGGGGGAGGGTGAGGAGGTCATGGACGCAGACTTCCGGTGCGCCCTAAGAAGGTTCTAAGAGGTTCTCCCGGAGCATTTGGGAGGCTTTGCCGCATGCAGCGGATTCTGGTGGTGGACGACGAGCCCGAGGTGCGGGCCGCCGTCGAGGACGGCCTCGCCGTCGAGGGGTACGAGGTGCGCGGCGCGGCCGACGGGCTGGCCGCGCTGTCCGAGGTGGCCCTCTGGCAGCCGGACGCGATGGTCCTCGACGTGATGATGCCGGTGCTGGACGGGCTCGCCGTGTGCCGGCAGCTGCGGGCGGTGGGCGACCGTACGCCCATCCTCGTCCTCACGGCCCTGGACGCGGTGAGCGACCGGGTGGACGGGCTGGAGGCGGGCGCCGACGACTACCTGGTCAAACCGTTCGCGCTCGACGAGCTCGTGGCCCGGGTACGGGCCCTCCTGCGGCGGGCCGCCCCCGACGATCCGGCCGGGGGCGCGCCCGTGCTCGCGTACGGGGACCTCGTCCTCGACCCGGCCACCCGCACCGGGCGGCGCGGCGAGCGGCCGCTGGAGTTCAGCCGAACCGAGTCGGCGCTGCTGGAACTGCTGCTGCGCCACCCCGGGCAGGTGCTGCCGCGCGAACTGGTCCTGGAACTGGTGTGGGGCCGGGACTTCGGGCCGGACTCCAACTCCCTGGCCGTCTACGTCGGCTACCTGCGCCGCAAGCTGGAGGCGGGCGGCGAGCCCCGGCTGGTGCACACCGTGCACGGGGTCGGCTACCGGCTGGACGCCGCGTGAGTGGGCGGGGATCCGGCGGGGGATCCGGTGCGGGGCCCGGCGCGGGGCCCGGTGGGGGATCCGGTGCGGGATCCGGTGCGGGATCCGGCGCGGGGCCCGCTTGGGGATCCGGTGCGGGGCCCCGCGCGGGATCCGGGTCCGGTGCGGGGTGGCGGCGCAGGTGGCCGTTGCGGACCCGGCTGGCGCTGGCCGTCACCGCCGCGGTGGCCTTCGTGGCCCTCGGCGTGTGCACGGCCGCCTTCCTCGAAGGGCGGGCCGCGCTCTACCAGCAGCTCGACCTGAGCCTGACCCAGGCCGCGCGGCTCGCCGCGAAGCAGTACGGGGACTCCCCGCCCGGGGTCGCCTCCTGGGACTGCCGGTACCTGGCCGCGCCCGCCTGCGCGCAGATCGTTCCGGTCGACCCGCGCAAGGACCCGGGAGGAGGGAAGAGCGCCTACCGGATGCCGGTGGCCCCGGCCACCCGGCTGGTGGCCGCGCGGGAACTGGCCCCCTTCTACACGGACATCGTCGTCGAGGGGCATCCCGCGCGGATGCTCACCACCGACTTCCTCAAGGACCGGGCCCTCCAGGTCGCGGTGCGCTCCGACTCGGTGGAGACCGGCATCGACCGGGCCGCCCGCCGGCTCGCCGTCACCGCCGCGGGCGGGGTGCTGCTCGCCGCGCTGCTCGGGTACTGGGTCGCGCGGACGGGTCTGGCGCCGGTCACCCGGCTCACCGCCACCGCCGAGCGGATCGCCGCCACCAGGGACCCGAGGCACCGGATCGAACTGCCGGCCCCCGGGCGCGGCCGCGAGGACGAGATCACCCGGCTGGCCGGGAGCTTCAACACCATGCTCGGGGAGCTGGAGCAGTCCGTCACCGCGCAGCGGCGGCTCGTCGCGGACGCGTCGCACGAGCTGCGGACCCCGCTGACGGCGCTGCGCACGAACGCGGAGCTGCTGGCGCGGGGGGACCGGCTGACGGCGGAGCAGCGGGAACGGGCCTCGCTGGCGCTCGGGAGGCAGCTGCGGGAGGTGACGGGGCTGGTCAACGACCTGATCGAGCTGGCCCGCGACGAGGAGCCGCAGCTGCTGGTGGAACAGGTGCGGCTGGCTCCGCTGGTGGAGTACTGCGTGGGGGCCGCGCGGGCGCACTGGCCGGGGGTGGCGTTCCGGGTACGCGTCCCGGCGGAGCCCGTGGTGGTGGCGGGGGTGCCGGCGCGGCTCAGCCGGCTGCTGGGGAACTTGCTGGACAACGCGGCGAAGTTCAGCCCGGGCGGGGCGGAGGTGGAGGTCGGCCTGGTGGTCCGGGGCGGGGCCGCGGAGGTGACCGTACGGGATCACGGGCCGGGGATCTCGGACGAGGATCTGCCGTACGTCTTCGACCGGTTCTACCGGGCGGGGGCGGCGCGGGCCCTGCCGGGGTCCGGGCTGGGGCTGGCGATGGCCCGGCAGATCGCTCGGGCGCATGCCGCGGAGCTGGTGGCCGAGGTCGCCCCGGGCGGGGGTGCGATGTTCCGGCTGACCTTCGCGGTCCCCGGCTGACACCGGCCCTGTTCACGGCCCTCCGGGGCGGAGTCCCCGCTGCGGCCGTTGCCGCTGCGCGGGGCGAGGTCCCCTACCCTCCCCCAGACTCCGTCCGCGGGGACCCCCGGTTCCACCGTTCCCCGGGGCTGCGCCCCGGACCCCCTGGGGCTCCGCCCCAGACCCCGGTCCTCAAGCGCCGGACGGCTGAAAGGACACACCCCGGACGGCTGGGTGGGATTACTGGGAAGGCGGGAGGGTCGCCTCCGTTGTCGCGATGTGGGGGAGGGCGTACGGGTGGTGGGTCGTCAGCCAGGTGATCAGGCGTTCGCGGACCGCGCAGCGGACGGTCCAGACGGCGTCGCCGTCCTTCGCCGTGACCACCGCGCGGACCTGGATGGTGTGCGGGGTGGTGTCGGTGACGGCCAGGGAGCCGGTGCGGCCGTCCCATTCCGGGATGTCCTTCAGGATCCGCTGCAGCTGCTCGCGCATCAGGTCCACCGGGGCGCTGTGGTCCAGGTGCCAGAACACGGTGCCCGTCATCTGCGCGCCGCCGCGCGACCAGTTCTCGTAGGGCTTGCTCGTGAAGTACGCGACCGGCATCGTGATCCGGCGCTCGTCCCAGGTGCGGACCGTGAGGAAGGTGAGGGTGATCTCCTCGACCGTGCCCCACTCCTTGTCCACCACCACCGTGTCCCCGATCCGGACGGTGTCGCCGAAGGCGATCTGGAGTCCGGCGAAGAGGTTGCCGAGGGCGGCCTGCGCCGCGATGCCCGCCACGATGCCGAGTACGCCCGCCGAGGCCAGCATCGAGGTGCCGACCGTCCGCATCTCGGGGAACGTCAGGAGCATCGCGCCGAGGGCCACCACGATCACCACCGCCGTGACCACCCGCTGGATGAGGGTGACCTGCGTGCGGACCCGGCGGACCCGGGCCTGGTCGGAGGCGTCGGCGGCGTAGCGGGCGTACGTGGAGTCCACGATCGCCGTCGTGATGCGCACCAGCAGCCACGCGGCCGCCGCGATCAGGACCAGGGTCAGCACGTGCCCGGGGCCGTCCGCGCGCCGGCGCACGGCCTGGAGCAGGGAGGCGGCCAGGACCACCAGGAACGGCGGGCGGCAGCGGCGCAGCAGCCCCCACAGCGGGGTTTCGCTGTGCCGGGCGTCGGCGCGGCGCAGCAGCAGGTCCAGCAGCCAGCCCGCGAGCAGGGTGATGGCCAGGGTGCCGGCGACGGCCGCGATCGGGCGCAGGAGGGAGTCCGTGTCCATGCAGGCCAACGTAACCGGAGGGGGTCGCTCGAAGCTGGCACGATGGGGGCATGAACATCATGCTTTTCCATTCGACCTACGGGCTGCGGCCCGCCGTGCGGGAGGCGGCCGACCGGCTGCGCGCGGCCGGGCACCAGGTCCAGGTGCCGGACCTCTTCGAGGGACGCACCTTCGAGACCGTCGAGGAGGGCATGGCCCACCGGGACGCGATCGGCCGTGACGAGCTGCTCAAGCGGGCGGTCCTGGCCTCGGCCCCCTATTCCGACCAGGGCCTGGTCTACGCGGGCTTCTCCTTCGGCGGTTCGGTCGCCCAGCACCTGGCGCTCGCCGACGAGAAGGCGCGCGGGCTGCTGCTCCTGCACGGGACGGCCGACCTGGAGGAGAACTCGTACGTCGACGAGCTGCCGGTGCAGCTGCACATCGCCGACCCGGACCCCTTCGAGCCGCACGACTGGCTGACGGCCTGGTACCTGCGGATGCGCAAGGCCGGGGCGGACGTGGAGGTCCACGGCTATCCGGGGGCCGGGCACCTGTTCACCGACCCGGGGCTGGACGACTACGACGCCGAGGCCGCGGAGCAGGCCTGGGCGGTCGCCCTCGCCTTCCTCGACGGTATTTAGACGGTATCTAGACGCCATTCGGGCGTTATTCGGGCGTCATTCGGGCGCGGACGCGAGGAAGGGGCCCCGCTCGCGGGGCCCCTTCGTCATGCGTGCGTCAGGCGCGGTACGCCGTCCACATGCTCTTCATGCGGGTCACCTGGCCCGCGGTGAACTGGTACATGCAGGAGTCGTACGTGTAGTCCATGAAGTTGTGGATCGGGTCGACGCCCGCCTTGCTGGCGCAGGTGTCCCGTCCGGTCGGGCACTCGAAGGCCGCGCTCTTCTCGGCCGGGGTGTCCGAGACGGAGTCGCCCGCGCCGTTACAGCCGCCCTGGAAGGTGTGGTAGAGGCCCAGCCAGTGGCCGACCTCGTGGGTCGCGGTGTCGCCCTCGTTGTAGTTGGCGGCGGAGCCGCCCGGCAGCGAGGTGTCCAGGACGACCACGCCGTCCATCTTCGGCTGGGAGGCGTAGGAGCTGGGGAAGGTGGCCCAGCCCAGCAGCCCGCCGGAGAGGTTGGCGGTGTAGAAGTTGAGGGCGTTCGCGCCGCCCTGGCGCAGGGTGTTCTTCATAGTCTTCTCGGCCGTGGAGCCGGAAGCCAGGTTGTACCAGCTCGCGTTGTCCGTGTAGTCGGTGCCCGCCAGGGTGAACTGGTAGGTGCTGTCGACGTTTCCGGTGCCCTGGCCGGCGAAGGCCGCGTTCAGGACCGCCAGCTGCTTGCTGATGTCGGTGGCCGTCAGCTTTCCGGTGGTGCCGGAGTGGATGACGTGGAAGTACACGGGGATGCTCGTGGCGGCCTCGGCGGCGCGCAGGCTGCGGGGCTCCTTCGAGATCTTGTCCAGCTTCGCCTTGAGGTCGGCGTCCATGGCCTTGGACTGGGCCTCGGTGACCTCGTTCGGCTCGGCCGCGTGCTGGTCCTTCGGGCGCGCCACACGGGCGTTGGCCGCGGCGCCGGAGGCGTCCTCGGCGCACACCTCCGCGCCGGTCTTGGCGGCCGCGACCGTGGTGGGGGCGGCGAGCGGGGTGAAGGCCAGGGTGCCGGTGAGTACGGCGGCGCCCATCAGGCGGCGGCGAAGAAGGGGGGATATGCGGGCAAGAGCGCGCACGTGTGCTCCTCGCGAGTGGGGGGTTGAGCGGGAGGGATCTCCTCAGCTGGCGGGAATCTTACGTGCGCATGTCATAAACAGGTCAAGTGGTCTACGTAAAAGATTTGTTGCTTCTGATGACGAAGGGGCACCTGGTCTACGCCAAGTGCCCCTCCACGCAGGAAATCCGGCCGAATGTCAGCGCACCGGCCGGTCCGCCCGTTCGACCTTCTGAGTCCCGTTCAACGTGCGGTACGAGCGCGCCCAGGCGGCCGTGGCGTCCTGGCGGCGCTTGTCCGAAACCACGTAGTAGTCCATCTGGGAACGCTCGGCGGTCACGTCCAGCACGCCGTAGCCGTGGGCGTCCATGTCCAGCCATTTCACGTGCCGGTTGGCCGCCTTGATCGCCGTCTCGGCGACCAGTGAGGCCGTGTCCGCCGGGACGTGCAGCAGGTCGTCGACGTTGTCGGAGGTCACCGACGTCACCACGAACTCCACGCCCGCCGACCGCGACCACGGGTAGGTGGCCGCCGTCACCGGGACGTCGTTCGCCCAGGCCATGTGGATGTCGCCGGTCAGGAAGACCGTGTTGCGGACGGAGCGGTCCGTCAGATGTCCCAGCAGCTCCCGGCGGTCGTCCGTGTACCCGTCCCACTGGTCCACGTTGACCGCGAGGCCGCCCGCGGGCAGGCCGAGCAGCTCGGAGAGGGGCCCCAGCAGGTGCGCGGGCAGCGAGCCGAAGGCCACCGGCGAGATCATCACCGAGGTGCCCACCAGCTTCCAGGTGGCCTGCGAGCCGGCCAGTCCGGCCTTCAGCCAGTCCAGCTGGGCCCGCCCGGTGATGCTGCGCTCCGGGTCGTCCACGGCGCCGCTGCCGATGCCCGCCTGCTGCGAGCGGAAGGTGCGAAGGTCCAGCAGGTGCAGGTCGGCGAGGGTGCCGAAGCGCAGCCTGCGGTAGACGGTGCCCTCGGTGGAGGTGCGCACCGGCATCCACTCGAAGTACGCCTGGCGGGCGGCGGCCGCGCGGGCCCCGAAGGAGCCCTCGGTGGCGGGGTCGTGGTTCTCGGCGCCGCCGGACCAGGTGTCGTTGGCGATCTCGTGGTCGTCCCAGATCGCGATGACCGGGTGGGCCTGGTGCAGGGCTTGGAGATCGGGGTCGGTCTTGTACTTCCCGTGCCGGGTGCGGTAGTCGGCCAGGGTGAGGATCTCGTGCAGCGGCTCGTGCTGCCGTACGACGTACTTCGGCTCGGGGTAGCCGCCGCTCTTGTACTCGTAGATGTAGTCGCCCAGGTGCAGGACGGCGTCCAGGTCGGCCCGCGCGGCCAGGTGGCGGTACGCGGAGAAGTACCCGGCCTCCCAGTTGGCGCAGGAGACCACACCGAAGCGGACCCCGGCGGGCGCGGTGGTGGCGGCGGGGGCGGTACGGGTGCGCCCGGCCGGGGAGACGGTGCTGCCGGCGGTGAACCGGTACCAGTACGCCGTCTGCGGCCGCAGGCCCCGTACATCGGCCTTGACGGTGTGGTCCGAGGCCGCGCTCGCGGTGACGGTGCCGCTCGCGACGATCCGGGAGAAGGCCTTGTCCTCGGCGACCTCCCAGCCCACCGCGACGGCCGGGCCCGCGCCGGAGCCCGGTACGGCCGCGGCGGTCGGGGTGACGCGGGTCCACAGCAGGACCCCGTCGGGGAGCGGGTCGCCGGAGGCGACGCCGTGCAGGAAGGAGGGGGTGTCGTCGGCGGTGGCGGCGTGGGCGGCTTCGGCGCCCAGCGCGGCGATCGGGACGAGGGCCGCCGTGGCCGCCGCGGCCAGGACGACCGTACGGCGGCGGGGAGTCGGCACGATCGCCGATTCCGGGGAAGAAGGGGAGAGTTGACTGGTCACGGATGATCATATTACCGACGGGTATCGGATCGGTGCCAGACCTGTGAAGGCAACGGACGGGCGAACTCTGGGAGTTCGCCCGTCCGCCGGGGGTGCCGCGAGGAGGAACGGTCAGCCGGCGGTGGCCTTGTCGATCGCCGCCGTGAACGCCTCGGGCGTCTGCGGCAGCGGGTCGATCTTCTTGCCGTCCACCTTCAGCGTCGGCGTGCCCGTCACCCCGCTCTTGTCGAAGGTCTTGGACATCTCCAGCGCCCACCGGTCGTAGGTGCCGTCCTCGACCGCCTTCTTGAACTCGGCGTTCCCCTTGAGCGCCGGTACCTGGTCCGCGACCGACAGCAGGTAGTCGTCCTTGGCGAACTTGTCGTCCTTCTCCTCCGGGTGGTTCGCCGCGGAGTAGAGGGCCGTCTTGTACTCCAGGAACGCCTCGGGGCTCACGTTGAGGGCCGCGCCCAGCGCGCTCAGGGCGTTCTTCGAACCGGAGCCGGGGAAGCCCTTGTCCAGGAAGGTCGCACCGACGAACTGGATCTTGTACTTGCCGGCGTCGAGGTCCTTCTTGACCTGCGGGCCGACCGCCTGCTCGAAGCTCGCGCAGACCGGGCAGCGGGCGTCCTCGTACAGCTCCAGGGTCTTCTTGGCGTCGGCCTTGCCGATGACCACCGTCGTGTTGTTCTCGCCCGAGGTGTTCTTCGGCGCGACCAGCGGCGCGTCGGCGGCCTTCTCCCAGGCGCTCGGCTTGCTCGACTGGACGACGGCGTAACCGACGCCGCCGGCCAGGGCGAGGGCGGCCACGACGCCGCCCGCCACGAACACCTGCCGGCGGACCTTGGCCCTCTTGGCCTGCTGCTCGCGCTCGATGCGCAGCTTCTCGCGGGCCGCCGCCTTGTTCGCCTGGCTGTTGCGTGCGCTCATCGTTGTCTCCGTGGGGTGTGGCTCCGCGGTGGAGCCGGCTGGAAGGGGGGACTGTCCTCGTACGTCAGGCGCCGGTGAAGGCGCCGTGTGCGCGAGGAGGTCCCCGCCGTCCCACGGAATGCACGGGGAAGCGGGTACGGGCCACCGTGCTGCGCAGCGCCGCCGGAAGCGAGAGCCGTACCGGGGCCAGGGCCCGCGCGGCACGGGCCGAGGCCATCCGCAGCGGGCGGAAGGCGCAGGCGGACGCCGCGCGCAGCAGCCGGCCGAGCGCCCGCTCCCCGCGGTGCAGCCACAGCGAGGCGAGCAGTCCGACCGATACGTGCGCGCCCAGCAGCAGCCAGGGCGTCCACGGTCCCGGTGCGGGCAGCAGCGCGGCCGGGCCGGCGGGCCCGGCCGCCTCGGCCAGCGCACCGCCCACCGGGCTGCCGCCGCAGAAGTCGGCGAGCCCCATGGCGCGCAGCGGACCCGAGACGGGGCCGCCCGCGGGGCCGTAGCAGAGGTGCTGGCCGGCGGTCAGGACGGTGTCGGCGGCCAGTTCCAGGGGAACGAGCAGCCCGGCGATGTGACCGAGGCCCCGCTCGCGTCCGGCCAGGGCGAAGGCGATCGCGAACACCGCCGCGAAGGCCCCTCCCACCAGGGCGGGAGGCAGCGGCACCCGGGACATCAGGACGTGCGAGCCGGTCGAGAGCAGCACGACGACCGCGCTGAACAGCGCGGCCCGCAGCCCTCGGAGACCCACCCCGGATATGTCCATCGTCGCGAGTGTGCCACGAGTCCCTGTGAGGACGGGGCCCTAGGTCCCCTCTAGGGGAGGATCCGGCCGTTGCGGAAGAGGTCCACGAAGATCTGGTGGTCGGCGCGGGCCCGGGCGCCGTAGGCGTGGGCGAAGTCCACCAGCAGGTCCGCGAAGCCCTCCTCGTCGGCGGCGATGGCCGCGTCGATGGCCCGCTCGGTGGAGAACGGGACCAGCGTCTGGCCGCTCTCCTGCTCGTCCGCCGCTCCGTGCATGGTCGCCGTGGCCCGGCCGAGGTCCGCGACCACGGCCGCGATCTCCTCCGGGTCGTCCAGGTCCGACCAGTCCAGGTCCACCGCGTACGGGGAGACCTCCGCGACCAGCTGCCCGGCCCCGTCCAGCTCCGTCCAGCCGAGCCACGGGTCGGCGTGCGCCTGCAGGGCCCGCTGGGAGATCACGGTGCGGTGCCCCTCGTGCCGGAAGTAGTCCCGCACCGCCCGGTCGGTGATGTGCCGGGAGACGGCCGGGGTCTGCGCCTGCTTGAGGTAGATCACGACGTCGTTCTCCAGGGCGTCGCTGTGCCCCTCCAGCAGGATGTTGTACGAGGGCAGGCCCGCCGAGCCGATCCCGACGCCCCGGCGGCCCACCACGTCCTTGACCCGGTAGGAGTCCGGGCGGACCAGGGATTCGTCGGGCAGGGTCTCCAGGTACCCGTCGAAGGCGGCGAGCACCTTGTACCGGGTGGCCGCGTCCAGCTCGATCGTCCCGGGGCCGGGGGAGAAGCGGCGCTCGAACTCGCGGATCTCGGTCATCGAGTCGAGGAGCGAGAAGCGGGTGCGGCGCCGCGCGGCGCGCAGGGCCTCCAGCAGCGGGCCGTCGGCGGTGTCCAGGGTGAAGGCCGGGACCTCGTCGTTCTTCGCCCCGGTCGCCAGCGCGTGGATGCGCTCCCGGTAGGCGGCCGCGTAGATCCGGACCAGCTCGCTGATCTGGTCGTCGCTGAGCGCCTTGGTGTAGCCGAGCAGGGCGACGGAGGCGGAGAACCGCTTCAGGTCCCAGGTGAAGGGGCCGACGTAGGCCTCGTCGAAGTCGTTGACGTTGAAGACCAGCCGGCCCTGCGCGTTCATGTAGGTGCCGAAGTTCTCGGCGTGCAGATCGCCGTGGATCCACACCCGGCCGGTGCGCTCGTCCAGGTAGGGGCCGCCGTGCCGCTCGCGCTCTAGGTCGGCATAGAAGAGGCAGGCGGTGCCCCGGTAGAAGGCGAAGGCCGAGGCCGCCATCTTGCGGAACTTGACGCGGAAGGCCGCGGGGTCCGCGGTGATCAGCTCGCCGAATGCGATGTCGAACACGTCGAGTATCTGCTCGGCGCGCTGCTCGTCGGTCGTCTCGGGAACCGCCATGGCGGGTGCCTCCAGGTGGTGCGGGGTGGATCGCATTTCGGACACTGCCGTTGGGTCGTGCAACGCATGACCGTACCCGTCAGTGCCCGTGTTCTGTCACTGGGGCCACGTAGGATTCATAGCTGCCGCCCCTCTCTCCCCGCCCGGAGGCCCCCACCGTGACCAAGACGCCGTTCACGCACCTGCACGTCCACACCCAGTACTCCCTGCTGGACGGTGCCGCGCGGCTGAAGGACATGTTCAACGCGTGCAACGAGATGGGCATGACGCACATCGCCATGTCCGACCACGGCAATCTGCACGGGGCGTATGACTTCTTCCACACCGCGAAGAAGGCCGGGGTCACGCCGATCATCGGCATCGAGGCGTACGTGGCTCCGGAGTCCCGGCGCAACAAGCGGCGCATCCAATGGGGCCAGCCCCACCAGAAGCGCGACGACGTGTCCGGTTCCGGCGGTTACACCCACAAGACGATCTGGGCGGCGAACTCCACCGGGCTGCACAACCTCTTCCGGCTGTCCTCCGACGCGTATGCCGAGGGCTGGCTGACGAAGTGGCCGCGCATGGACAGGGAGACCATCTCCCAGTGGTCGGAGGGCCTGATCGCCTCCACCGGCTGCCCGTCCGGCGAGCTGCAGACCAGGCTGCGCCTCGGCCAGTTCGACGAGGCCCTGAAGGCGGCGTCGGAGTACCAGGACATCTTCGGCAAGGACCGGTACTTCCTGGAGCTGATGGACCACGGCATCGAGATCGAGCGCCGGGTCCGCGACGGGCTGCTGGAGGTCGGCAAGAAGCTCGGCATCCCGCCGCTGGTGACGAACGACTCGCACTACACGTACGCGCACGAGTCGGCCGCGCACGACGCCCTGCTCTGCATCCAGACCGGCAAGAACCTCTCCGACCCGGACCGCTTCCGCTTCGACGGCACCGGCTACTACCTGAAGTCCACGGAGGAGATGTACGCCGTCGACTCCTCGGACGCCTGGCAGGAGGGCTGCCGCAACACCCTCCTGGTGGCCGAGCAGGTCGATACCACCGGCATGTTCGAGGCCAAGAACCTCATGCCGAAGTTCGAGATCCCCGAAGACGGCTACACCGAGGTCACCTGGTTCAAGGAGGAAGTGCGGCGCGGCATGGCCCGCCGCTACCCCGGAGGCGTCCCCGAGGACCGGCAGAAGCAGGCCGAGTACGAGCTGGACGTCATCATCCAGATGGGGTTCCCGGGCTACTTCCTCGTCGTCGCCGACTTCATCATGTGGGCCAAGAAGCAGGGCATCGCGGTCGGCCCCGGCCGAGGCTCCGCCGCCGGCTCGATCGTCGCGTACGCCATGGGCATCACCGACCTCGACCCGATCACCCACGGCCTGATCTTCGAGCGGTTCCTGAACCCCGAGCGCGTCTCCATGCCCGACGTCGACATCGACTTCGACGAGCGCAGGCGCGTCGAAGTGATCCGGTACGTGACCGACAAGTACGGCGACGACAAGGTCGCCATGATCGGCACGTACGGAAAGATCAAGGCGAAGAACGCCATCAAGGACTCGGCCCGGGTCCTCGGCTACCCGTACGCCATGGGCGACCGGCTCACCAAGGCCATGCCCGCCGACGTCCTCGGCAAGGGCATCGACCTCAACGGCATCACCGACCCCTCGCACCCGCGCTACGGCGAAGCCGGCGAGATCCGGGCGATGTACGAGAACGAGCCGGACGTCAAGAAGGTCATCGACACCGCCCGCGGCGTCGAGGGCCTGGTCCGCCAGATGGGCGTGCACGCCGCCGGCGTGATCATGTCCAGCGAGCCGATCGTCGACCACGCCCCGGTCTGGGTGCGGCACACGGACGGCGTGACGATCACGCAGTGGGACTACCCGCAGTGCGAGTCGCTCGGCCTGATCAAGATGGACTTCCTGGGCCTGCGCAACCTCACGATCATGGACGACGCCGTCAAGATGGTGAAGGCCAACAAGGGGATCGACCTCGATCTCCTGGGCCTGCCGCTCGACGACCCCAAGACCTTCGAACTGCTCGGCCGCGGCGACACCCTCGGCGTCTTCCAGTTCGACGGCGGGCCCATGCGCTCCCTGCTGCGCCTGATGAAGCCCGACAACTTCGAGGACATCTCCGCCGTCTCGGCCCTGTACCGGCCGGGCCCGATGGGCATGAACTCGCACACGAACTACGCCCTGCGCAAGAACAAGCAGCAGGAGATCACCCCGATCCACCCGGAGCTGGAGGAGCCGCTCAGGGAGATCCTCGGCGTCACCTACGGCCTCATCGTGTACCAGGAGCAGGTCCAGAAGGCCGCCCAGATCATCGCCGGCTACTCGCTCGGCGAGGCCGACATCCTGCGCCGCGTGATGGGCAAGAAGAAGCCCGACGAACTGGCGAAGAACTTCGTCATCTTCGAGGCCGGCGCCAAGGAGAAGGGCTTCAGCGACCAGGCGATCAAGGCGCTGTGGGACGTCCTGGTCCCCTTCGCCGGCTACGCCTTCAACAAGGCCCACTCCGCCGCGTACGGCCTGGTCTCCTACTGGACCGCCTACCTCAAGGCCAATTTCCCGGCCGAGTACATGGCGGGCCTGCTCACCTCGGTCAAGGACGACAAGGACAAGTCCGCGATCTACCTGAACGAGTGCCGCCGGATGGGCATCAAGGTGCTCCCGCCGAACGTGAACGAGTCGGAGGCGAACTTCGCCGCCCAGGGCGACGACGTGATCCTCTTCGGCCTCACGGCCGTGCGCAACGTCGGCACCAACGTCGTGGAGTCGATCATCAAGAGCAGGAAGGCGAAGGGGAAGTACTCCTCCTTCCCCGACTTCCTGGACAAGGTCGAGGCCGTCGTCTGCAACAAGCGCACGGTCGAGTCCCTGATCAAGGCCGGCGCCTTCGACGAGATGGGCCACACCCGCAAGGGCCTGGTCGCCCACCACGAACCGATGATCGACAACGTGGTCGCCGTCAAGCGCAAGGAGGCCGAGGGGCAGTTCGACCTCTTCGGCGGAATGGGTGACGAGGACGCGAGCGACGAGCCCGGCTTCGGTCTCGACGTGGAGTTCTCCGACGTCGAGTGGGAGAAGTCCTACCTGCTCGCCCAGGAGCGCGAGATGCTCGGGCTCTACGTCTCCGACCACCCGCTCTTCGGCCTGGAGCACGTCCTGTCCGACAAGACGGACGCCGGCATCTCCCAGCTCACCGGCGGGGAGCACGGCGACGGCGCGGTCGTCACCATCGGCGGCATCATCTCGGGCCTCCAGCGCAAGATGACCAAGCAGGGCAACGCCTGGGCCATCGCCACCGTCGAGGACCTGGCCGGCTCCATCGAATGCATGTTCTTCCCCGCGACCTATCAGCTCGTCTCCACGCAGCTGGTCGAGGACACCGTCGTCTTCGTCAAGGGGCGCCTGGACAAGCGCGAGGACGTCCCCCGGCTGGTCGCCATGGAGATGATGGTCCCCGACGTCTCGAACGCGGGGACCAACGCCCCCGTCGTCCTCACCATCCCCACCGTCAAGGTCACCCCGCCGATGGTGACCCGGCTCGGCGAGATCCTGCGCCACCACCAGGGCAACAGCGAGGTCCGCATCAAGCTCCAGGGGCCGCGCACCACCACCGTGCTCCGGCTCGACAAGCACCGGGTCAAGCCGGACCCGGCGCTCTTCGGCGACCTCAAGGTGCTGCTC
This sequence comes from Streptomyces sp. NPDC099050, assembly GCF_044759865.1. Classification (NCBI taxonomy): domain Bacteria; kingdom Bacillati; phylum Actinomycetota; class Actinomycetes; order Kitasatosporales; family Streptomycetaceae; genus Streptomyces; species Streptomyces sp. NPDC099050. The sequence continues at coordinate 299,532 of NZ_JBIWAE010000002.1, forward strand.
GGCCCGTCCTGCCTGGCCGGCTAGGCACCGCCCACTCCGTATGCGGGAAGGCCCGCCCCTGTCGACAGGGGCGGGCCTTCCCGCATACGGAGTGGTGCGGGGTGATGCGGGTGGAGGCGTCAGTTGTGGCCGAACTTCTTTTCCCTCTTCTTGCCGGCCATGTGCAGCGGACTCGGGGCCGCCGGGGTCGAGGTGGAGGACGAGGAGTCCATCGAGCTCTTCGCCGGATCCTGTGAAGCCGAGCGCTCTTCGGACTTGGCGGGCTGCTGGCGGTTCTTGTTCTTGGCCATGGGATGCCTCCGTGGGGGGTGTAGGGGCCAGGGCCGCCTTCACACTCACACAGCGCCGTAAACGGCGCATTTTGGATCATTACCGCGCGTAGTCGGGGCTCCCGCCGGGGAGCTCCGTGAGATACGCCACGCCGATGATCGAGTTCCGGCCGTCAAGGCCGTTGCCGTCGGGCAGACTCGTGGAAACCGCGAAAGACACAGAGGACCCCCAGGGGAAGAGGGTGGTACGCGTGGACCGCTGCGTCGTCCTGGTGGACGCCGGCTATCTGCTGGGCGCCGCCGCGAGCCTCCTCGCAGGAGAGCCGTCCCGCTCCCGGATCACCGTCGACCATGCGGCGCTCATCCAGGGCCTGCGCGAACGCGCCGAAGCCGACACCGAGCAGCCGCTCCTGCGGATCTACTGGTTCGACGGCGCACCCGACCGGGTGCCCCAGCCCGAGCACCGGCGCCTGCGCGTCATGCCCCGCGTCACCGTCCGCCTGGGCGCCCTGACCCGCAGCGACGGCCGCTGGGCCCAGAAGGGCGTCGACGCGGCCATGCACGCCGAGCTCACCGAGCTCGCCCGCAACCGGGCCTGCTCGGACGTCGTGCTCGTCACCGGCGACGGTGACCTGCTGCCCGGGCTGATGTCCGCCAAGGAACACGGGGTCGCCGTCCACCTGTGGGCCGTCCAGGCCGCCGACGGGGACTACAACCAGTCCGAGGACCTCGTCGCCGAAGCCGACGAACGCCGCGTCCTGGACCGCACCTGGATCACCCGCGCCGTCCGCGCCCGCGACCTCACCGGACTCTGCGCCCCCGCGCCGGCCCCGCGCCCCGAGATCGCCGCCATCCTCTCCGCGCCGCTGCCCGAGGCCGCCCTCGCCGAGGCCGCCCGCGGCAGCGGAACCCGGCCCGAGGCCCCCGTGGAGCCCGAGGAGGGCGGCGTACCGGCCGCCTCCGCGGCCGCCACCGCCAACGGCAAGGCCGTCCCGACCCCGAAGGACCTCGCGGGCGCCCTGCGCGCCCCCGGCACCGCCGCACCCGCCCCCGGGCCCGGCGGCCAGCCCCTCGGTGCGGCCCCGGCGGGCAGTGCCCTGCGCTGGTCTTCCGACAAGGGGTGGGTCGACCGCGCCGGGCCGCTCGGCGAGCCCGCCGAGACCGCCTCGCTGCCCACCCTCGCCCAGCTCACCTCCGCCGAGCAGCGCTGGGCGGACCGCGAGGAGGACATCACCACCGTCGGCGGCGACCCCTTCGAGGTCGGCCAGGTGTTCGCCCGGCGCTGGATGGAGCGGCTCCCGGAGACCGTGCACCTGCAGAAGCTCGCTACCATGTACCCGCGGATCCCGCACCGGATCGACGGGGAGCTGCTGCGCTACGCCGCCCGCTTCGGGCTCCTCGCGCACAAGGACGACCAGATCGACGAGCACGACCGCTACGCCATCCGGGCCGGCTTCTGGCGCGAGATCGACGTACGGGCGGCCGCGGAACACGTGGCCGGCGGCGGTCCGGCCGCCACCCCGGCCCCGGCGCCCGGCGCCCCCGCGGCCCCCGTGGCGGTGGCCCAGGCGGCCCCGGCAGCCGAGTAGGGGCCGCAACCCCGTAGGCTGCTCCCTCGTGAGTACGGGGACAGCACAGGCGGATACGGACACGGCAGGGGCCGCGGGACCGGCTTCCGACGTGGTCTGCGCGGTACGTGACCTGGTCAAGACGTATCCCGCGGTACGAGGACGGCGCGGGGCCCCGGCCCTGCCCGAGACCCGTGCCACCGACGGGATCACCCTGGACGTGCGGCGCGGTGAGATCTTCGGGCTGCTCGGCCCCAACGGCGCCGGCAAATCGACCCTGGTCCGCCAGCTGACCGGCCTCCTGCGGCCCGATTCCGGCTCGGTGAACCTGCTCGGCCACGACCTCGTACGCCACCCCGACCGGTCCGCCCGGCTGCTCTCCTACCTGGGTCAGGAATCCACCGCCCTCGACGAGCTCACGGTCTCGCTGGCCGCCGAGACGACCGGCCGGCTGCGCGGCCTCGGCCTGCGCGAGGCGCGGGCCGCCCGGGACTCCGTACTGGAGGAGCTCGGCCTGACGGGCATCGCCGGACGCCCCCTGAAGAAGCTGTCCGGCGGGCAGCGGCGCCTCGCGTGCTTCGCGGCGGCGCTGGTGGGTGAGCGGCCCGTGCTGGTGCTCGACGAACCCACGACCGGCATGGACCCGGTGGCCCGGCGGGCCGTCTGGGCCGCCGTCGACCGCCGCCGCGCCGAGACCGGGGCCACCGTGCTGCTGGTCACCCACAACGTCATCGAGGCGGAGACCGTCCTCGACCGGGTCGCCGTCATCGACCAGGGCCGGGTCATCGCCTGCGACACCCCCGCCGGGCTCAAGGCGCGGGTGTCCGGCGAGGTCCGGCTCGAACTGGTCTGGCGCACCGCGCCGCCGCTGGAGCTCCCGGAGGTCGCCGCGCTCGCCGCCGCGGCCACCGAGTCCGGGCGGCGCTGGGTGCTGCGGCTCGGACCCGACGAGGCGCGGGCGGCGGTCGCCGCCGTGACCGGCGGCCCGGCCTTCGCCGCCCTCGACGATTTCACGCTGGCCACGCCGAGCCTGGAGGACGTGTACCTCGCCCTGGGCGGACGCACCTCGAAGGGACTGGTGAAGGCGTGAGCGCCACCGCCGCCGAAACGGCCGCCGCCGAAACCGCCACCGCCGACACCGCCGCCGCACCCGTCACCGCCGTCGGCGTACTGGCTCCGCGCGCCCGGTTCTTCCCGGCGCTGGCCGCCGTCTACCGGGCCCAGCTGTCCCGCGCGCGGGTCTCGCGGATCCCGCTGCTGTTCGTGGCCACCTTCCAGTCCGTCGGGATCATGATCCTGATGCGAGGCGTCGTCGACGGGGGCTCCGAGGCGCGGGCCGTCGTCGCCGGTTCCTCCGTGCTGGTCGTCGCCTTCGTCGCGCTGAACCTGCTCGCCCAGTACTTCGGCCAGCTCCGGGCCAGCGGCGGGCTCGACCACTACGCCACCCTGCCCGTGCCGCCCGCGTCCGTGGTGCTGGGCGCGGCAGCCGCGTACGCCTCCTTCACGCTGCCCGGCACGCTGGTGACCGCCGTGTTCGGCAGCGTGCTGTTCGGGCTGCCGATGGGCGGACTGTGGATCCTGGCCGCCGTGGTGCCGCTGGCCGGCGCCGCCCTCGCCGGGCTCGGCGCGGCGCTGGGCCTGCTCGCCCCCCGGCAGGAGCTGGCCACCCTCGCCGGACAGCTCGGCATGTCGGCGGCCCTGCTGCTCGGCGTGCTGCCGCCCGAGCGGATGCCGGACGTCATCGTCTGGGCGCGGGACCTGCTGCCGTCCACGTACGGCGTGGAGGCGTTCGCCCGGACCTTCGAGCCCCACCCCGACTGGGCGGCGGTCCTCCTCGACCTCGGCGTGTGCGCGGGGGTGGGCGTGCTGTCGCTCGCCGTCGCGACCTGGGCCTACCGGCGGGCAGCGGTCCGCTGACGCCCGCCAGGGGGCATGGCGGCGCCGATCGTTAAATCAAACACTTCCTGGCACGATGTGGGGGTGACCGAAGCCGTGACCCCCTATGACAAGTCCGATCAGCCGCCGTCGGAGGCGTCCTGCGCCGCGACGGAGGCCGGCGCCGCGCCCGCGTCCGAGCCCGCCTTTTCCCCGTCCGACATCCGCGACGGGGCCGCCATCGCCCTCGTGCTCGGTGTGGCCGGCGTGCTCCTCGGGCTGCTGTGGGTCTGGCTCGCGCCGCGCGTGCAGTACGTCTCCAACGGCGAGGCCGTGTTCCTGCGGGACACCGAGAGCGAGGCGCGGATCGGGGCCGACGGGACCTTCCTGCTGCTGTCCGTCGGATTCGGCGTGCTGAGCGCGGTGGCCGTGTTCCTGTGGCGGCGCGGTGGGGGTGCGGCGCAGGTCGTCGGGCTCGCGGTCGGGTCGGTCTTCGCCGCGCTGGTCGGCTGGCGGGTGGGACTGTGGCTGGGGCCGTCCTCGGACCTGGTCGCGGTCGCCCGGAAGGCGGGGAAGGGCGTCCCGTTCGACGCCCCGCTGGAGTTGCTCGCGCACGGCGCGCTGCTCGGGTGGCCGATGGCCGCGGTCGTCGTGCACCTCGCGCTGACCGCGCTGTGGGGGACCCGGGATCCGGCGCCGGAGCTCTCGGTCTGGCCGTCCGGGTACTACCAGGCCCCTGCCGGTCCCGCCCCCGCGGACTCTGCCGGGCACCCGTCTCCGGACCCGTCCGGTACGCAGCCCCCGCGGCCGTAGGCCCGGCTGGGAGGGGCGCCCTGCGGGGGCTGTCCCCTACCCACCCTTCCACCGTTCCCCGGGCGCTGCCCGGACCCGTCGGGCCCCGGGCCGCGCCCGAGGCCCCGGGGCTCCGCCCCAGACCCCGCGCCTCAAACGCCGGCGAGGCCGGATGTGCCGCGCAGCGGCACATCCAGCCCGTCCGGTGACGTCAGTCGCGGGCGATCGGGGCCAGGGTGGCTGCGGTCAGGGCGGCCAGGGTGGCGGGGGCGAGTTCGACCTCCAGGCCGCGGCGGCCCGCCGAGACGCAGATCGTGGGGAAGGCCGAGGCCGAGGCGTCCAGGACCGTGGGGAGGCGCTTGCGCTGGCCCAGCGGGGAGATGCCGCCCAGGACGTAGCCCGTGGTGCGTTCCGCCAGGGCCGGGTCGGCCATCGCCGCCCGCTTGCCGCCCGCCGCGGCGGCCAGGGCCTTCAGGTCGAGGCTGCCCGAGACCGGGACCACGGCGACCACCAGGGAGCCGTCCACGTCGGCGAGGAGCGTCTTGAAGACCTGCGCGGGGGAGACCCCGAGGGCCTGCGCCGCCTCCTCGCCGTAGGACGGGTGGGCCGGGTCGTGCTCGTAGGCGTGCACGGTGAAATCGGCGCCGGCCGCCGTCAGGGTCACGATCGCCGGAGTGCCCGCCGGCTTCTTCTTCGCCATGGGTCCTTCGTCAGTTGGGGCTCGTCGGGGCGCGGGTGAGGTCCACGGCCGGGAGCGAGGGGAGGTGGCGGATGACGGCCGTCTCGGTGCGCAGCAGCTTCAGCTCCTCCGCGAGGCGGGTCGCGGTGTCGGGGGCCTGGAGGAGGCGCTGCTTCGCCGGGATGTCCAGCACCGCGGCGGCCGCGACCAGGTACGAGACCACCGACGGCTCGTCGGGGAGGTCCATGCCGGTCAGGGACCGTTCGCGGGCTCCGGCGAGCCGCTTCTGGTACGTGCGGAACGCCCGCAGCACGCCCTCGGCCAGCGCTCCCGCGCCGTCGCCCGCGTCCTCCGGGAGTTCCTCCAGCTCCGCCACGAGGAACGGGCCGGACGCGTCGACCGACAGGAGCCGGACGCGGACCGTGCCGGTCGCCATCACCTCGAAGCTGCCGTCCTCCCGCTCGCGGATGGAGGCCGCGTCCGCGATGCAGCCCACCCGGTGGAAGGCCTGGACCGGGTCCGCTCCGAAGCCGGCGGCCGGGCCGCGCTCGGGCACGGCCGTCTGGTCGGGCAGACCGGGCGCGGTCGGGGCGACCTCCCGGCCGTCGCGGATCGCGACGACCGCGAAACGGCGGGGCTCGTCCTCTCCCGCCTTCAGCAGCTCGCGCATCATGGCGCGATAACGCTCCTCGAAGATGTTCAGCGGGAGGACGAGTCCCGGGAACAGCACCGAGTTCAGCGGGAAGAGGGGCAGGCGAACGGTGGTCACGAGGCACAGGGTAATGGCCGTGGCCGGGGGGCGGTCACCCCCGCCTCAGGACGCGGGAGGCGCCCGCCGCGACCGTGGTGGCCAGGATCCAGCCCAGGATGACCAGGGCGGCCGTGCCCCACTGCCAGCCGCCGCGCAGAATCCACTGGTCCTGCTGGCCCAGGTCGATCACCGGCAGCAGCAGGTCCAGCGCGAACAGTGCGGGGTTCCAGTCCGGGGCCTCCTCCGCCTTCAGCGGCGGGGGCTTGCCGTGCACCGCGAAGAGCACGGCCCCGGCCGCCCACAGCAGGGCCATCCACAGCGCCGCCCGCCCCGGCCGGTAGCCGTAGACCACCGTCCAGTCCTGGAGGTAACCCCACGCGCGCAGCGCCGGCGGCAGCGTCGACCGCCGGCGCCGCTGTTTGGCCAGCAGCACCCCGCGGGCGTCCGAGTCCTCCCCGGAGGCCCGCAGGACCGCGGCGAGCCGCTCGTACGGTTCCGGGGAGTACTCGGGGGTGGCCGCCTCGACCCACTCCAGCCGGCGGGCCGGCGGGAAAAGGCCCCGGGGCGCGAGGTTCTCGTAGGCGAAACCCTCGATGGACAGCAGGCCCGGGCGGGCCGGCCAGCTCGTGGCCGTGTCCACGAGCTTGACCACCCGCGAGCCCGACAGCACCACCCGCCCCCGCTCCGGGCGCTCGCCCACGAACCGCAGCTCCGGGGTGTGGATGCGGCGCAGCGAGACCTCCTGGTCCTCCGTGAGGGTGAACCGGGCCCCGTAGAAGTCCACGGCGTCCCCGAAGCGGCCGTCGTCCAGGCGCAGGCCGCCCCGGCACTCGAAGTGCCGCGCGGGCTCGCCCCGCAGCGGGGTGTAGCCCTGCCCGTAGGAGGGAGTGGAGGAGCCGGAGTCGCCCGAGGCGTAGTCCAGGGCGATGGAGGTCAGGTAGAGGGTGCGCTCCACGGTGAGCTGCGGCGCGTTCAGCGCCCGCTTCCCGTCCGGATTGCTCAGGCGGGCCCCGCGCAGGCTCATCGACACGCCGACCTTGGCGCCGCGCAGGCTCAGCTCCCCGTACGTCTGGAGCAGCTCGCCCTGGAAGTCCTGGGCCACCGACAGGCCGTCGGCGGCCAGGGCCCGCCCCTTGCCGTCGCGCTGCAGTACCGCCTCGCTGATCAGCAGGTCGGTGCCGATCTGCGCGTCGGTCAGCCGGATCCCGCGCGCCACCCGGCAGCGCGCCAGGTGCAGATCGCCCTCGGTGTGCAGCCGGGCGGCGTCCAGCCGGGGTATCGCGCAGTTGACCAGGCGCAGGGTGCCGAAGCGGGTCTCGGAGAGCTGCACCTCGCCGTCGAAGCGGCAGGACTGGAGCTCCACGTACGGGGTGACCGTGCCGCCGGACAGGTCGAGGCGGCCCGTGATCCGTACGCCGCGCAGCTTCAGGGAGGCCACCCGGCCCGGCACCGGGCCCGGCCCGTGGAGCAGCAGCAGGGCCACCACGGCCGCGCGGACACTGCGCTCGGGGCCCCAGACCCGGTCGGCGTGCGGATCGTCCCGTTCGGCGGTGCGGGAGCTGAGATCGCAGACGCTGCCGGTCCGGTACGCGTCCCACATGAGCCGCTCGGGGCCGGTGAGACCGTCCGGTTCCCCGTCCGGGCGTGCTTCGGCCATGGCGGCCCCCCTCCGCTCGTCCGCGCGGACACCACCGCGCCTACCCGCACGCTAGAGGGCCGCTGTGACATCGGGAAACGTCCGTGGCGTGTATCAGCCAGTGATACGGACGAACGGTGGCGCGAGGCGGTCTGAGAGAATTGCCGGGTGATCTCTCGTATCGACCTGCGCGGCGACACCCTCCCCGAGGGTGGCGCCCTGCGCGATCTGCTGCCCCGTGCCGAGTTCGACGTAGAAGCCGCCCTGGAGAAGGTGCGGCCCATCTGCGAGGACGTCCACCATCGTGGGACGGCGGCGCTGATCGAGTACGCGCGGAAGTTCGACGGGGTCGAGCTCAAGCAGGTCAGGGTGCCCGTCGAGGCGCTCAAGACCGCTCTGGAACAGCTCGACCCGGCCGTCCGCGCCGCCCTGGAGGAGTCGATCCGGCGCGCCCGGATCGTGCACCGGAGCCAGCGCCGCTCCGAGCACACCACCCAGGTGGTGCCCGGCGGAACGGTGACCGAGAAGTGGGTTCCGGTGGAGCGCGTGGGGCTGTACGCCCCGGGCGGCCGCTCGGTGTACCCGTCCTCCGTCGTCATGAACGTCGTGCCGGCCCAGGAGGCGGGCGTCGAGTCCATCGCGCTCGCGTCCCCGCCGCAGGCCGACTTCGACGGCCTGCCGCACCCGACGATCCTCGCCGCGTGCGCGCTGCTCGGCGTCGACGAGGTGTACGCCGCGGGCGGCGCCCAGGCCGTCGCGATGTTCGCGTACGGGACCACCGGCGAGGACGGCTGCGCCCCCGCCAACATGGTGACCGGCCCCGGCAACATCTGGGTCGCCGCCGCCAAGCGCTACTTCACCGGCAAGATCGGCATCGACACCGAGGCCGGCCCCACCGAGATCGCGGTCCTCGCGGACTCCACGGCCGACCCGGTGCACGTCGCCGCCGACCTGATCAGCCAGGCCGAGCACGACCCGCTGGCCGCCGCCGTCCTGGTGACGGACTCCGAGGAGCTCGCGGTCGCCGTCGAGAAGGAGCTGGAGCCGCAGGTCGCGGCCACCAAGCACATCGAGGACCGGATCAAGCCCGCGCTGGCCGGCCGCCAGTCCGCGATCGTGCTGGTCGACAGCCTGGAGGACGGCCTCAAGGTCGTCGACGCGTACGGCGCCGAGCACCTGGAGATCCAGACCGCCGACGCGGCCGCCTGGGCCGCCCGCGTGCGCAACGCCGGAGCGATCTTCGTCGGGCCGTGGTCCCCGGTCTCGCTCGGCGACTACTGCGCCGGCTCCAACCACGTGCTGCCCACCGGGGGCTGCGCCTGCCACTCCTCGGGCCTGTCCGTGCAGTCCTTCCTGCGCGGCATCCACATCGTCGACTACACGCGCGACGCCCTCGCCGAGGTCACCCACCACGTGGTGACCCTCGCCGAGGCCGAGGACCTGCCCGCGCACGGCGCGGCCCTCAAGGCACGTTTCGGGTGGAAGGTTCCCCAGGCATGACCGGCACCACTGACAGCACTGACGCCCCGGGCACCGCGGCCGTCATCGGCATCGACGACCTCCCCATCCGGGACGAGCTGCGCGGCAAGACCCCGTACGGCGCCCCGCAGCTGGACGTGCCCGTCCAGCTCAACACCAACGAGAACCCGTACGGGCTGCCCGAGGCGCTCGTCGCGCGCATCGCCGAGCGCGTCGCCGAGGCCGCCCGCACCCTCAACCGGTACCCCGACCGGGACGCCGTCGAGCTGCGCACCGAGCTCGCCGCCTACCTCACCCGTACCGGCAAGCACCCGGTCGCGCGCGAGAACGTATGGGCCGCCAACGGCTCCAACGAGGTCCTCCAGCAGCTGCTGCAAACCTTCGGCGGGCCCGGCCGCACCGCGATCGGCTTCGAGCCCTCGTACTCGATGCACGCGCTGATCGCGCGCGGCACCGGGACCGACTGGATCTCCGGTCCGCGGAGCGAGGACTTCACCATCGACGTGGAGACGGCCGAGCGGGCGATCGCCGAGCACGCGCCCAACGTCGTCTTCATCACCTCGCCCAACAACCCCACGGGCACCGCGGTCGGGGCGGAGACGGTCCTGGCCCTCTACGAGGCCGCGCAGGCGGCCGGGCCCAGCCTGGTCGTCGTGGACGAGGCCTACGTGGAGTTCAGCCACCGCGACTCGCTGCTGCCGCTCATCGAGGGCCGCCCGAACCTGGTGGTCTCCCGGACCATGTCCAAGGCCTTCGGCGCCGCGGGCCTGCGCCTGGGCTACCTCGCCGCGCACCCCGCCGTGGTCGACGCCGTACAGCTCGTACGCCTGCCGTACCACCTGTCGGCCGTCACCCAGGCGACCGCGCTGGCCGCCCTGGAATTCACCGACACCCTGCTCGGCTACGTCGAGCAGCTCAAGGCCGAGCGCGACCGCCTGGTCACCGAGCTGCGGGGGATCGGCTTCGAGGTCACCGACTCCGACTCGAACTTCGTACAGTTCGGCCGGTTCGAGAACTCCCACACCGCCTGGCAGAAGATCCTCGACCAGGGCGTCCTGGTCCGGGACAACGGCGTACCGGGATGGCTGCGGGTCACCGCGGGCACCCCGGCCGAGAACGACGCGTTCCTGGAAGCGGTTCGCGCACTGAAGAAGGAGCAGCACGCATGAGCCGCATCGGACGGGTCGAACGGACCACGAAGGAGACCTCGGTCCTCGTCGAGATAAACCTCGACGGCACCGGCAAGGTCGACGTCTCGACGGGCGTGGGCTTCTACGACCACATGCTCGACCAGCTCGGCCGCCACGGCCTCTTCGACCTCACGGTCAAGACCGAGGGCGACCTGCACATCGACAGCCACCACACCATCGAGGACAGCGCGCTGGCGCTGGGCGCCGCCTTCAAGCAGGCCCTCGGCGACAAGGTCGGCATCTACCGCTTCGGCAACTGCACCGTGCCGCTCGACGAGTCCCTCGCCCAGGTGACCGTCGACCTGTCCGGCCGCCCGTACCTCGTGCACACCGAGCCCGAGAACATGGCGCCGATGATCGGCTCGTACGACACGACGATGACCCGGCACATCTTCGAGTCCTTCGTCGCGCAGGCCCAGATCGCCCTGCACATCCACGTGCCGTACGGCCGCAACGCCCACCACATCGTGGAGTGCCAGTTCAAGGCGCTGGCCCGGGCCCTGCGCTACGCCGCCGAGTTCGACCCGCGCGCCGCCGGGATCCTGCCCTCCACGAAGGGCGCCCTCTAGCGTGAACGGGCTCAACACGATCCTGATCGTCCTCGGCCTGTTCCTGGCCGGCGGCGTCTACTCCTTCAAGAAGCAGGAGATGCCCGCCTCGGTCATCGTCCTGCTCGCCATCGGCTCCGTGATGTGCCTGGTCGCCGGAGTCCTGCGGATCCAGGGAATTTGGGAATGAGCGCAGTCAGCCCCACCAAGAAGGTCGTGGTCTTCGACTACGGCTTCGGCAACGTCCGCTCCGCCGAGCGCGCCCTCGCGCGCGCCGGCGCGGACGTGGAGATCACCCGCGACTACGACAAGGCCATGGACGCCGACGGCCTCCTCGTCCCCGGCGTCGGAGCCTTCTCCGCCTGCATGCAGGGGCTCAAGGACGCGCGCGGCGACTGGATCATCGGCCGCCGGCTCTCCGGCGGCCGCCCGGTCATGGGCATCTGCGTCGGCATGCAGATCCTCTTCGAGCGCGGCATCGAGCACGGCGTGGAGACCGAGGGACTGGACGAGTGGCCCGGCACGGTCGGCCCGCTCCAGGCCCCGATCGTCCCCCACATGGGCTGGAACACCGTGGACGCGCCGGCCGACAGCCAGGCCTTCGCCGGCCTGGACGAGGACGCCCGCTTCTACTTCGTGCACTCCTACGCGGCCCACGACTGGTCGCTGGAAGTCACCAACCCGCTGATCAAGGCCCCCAAGGTCACGTGGGCCACGCACGGCGAGCGGTTCGTCGCGGCGGTGGAGAACGGGGCCCTGTGGGCCACCCAGTTCCACCCCGAGAAGTCCGGGGACGCCGGCGCCCAGCTCCTCACCAACTGGATCGAGACCCTGTGATGACGACGTCGAAGAAGCTCGAACTGCTCCCCGCCGTCGACGTCCGCGACGGCCAGGCCGTCCGCCTCGTGCACGGCGTGTCCGGCAGCGAGACCTCCTACGGCTCCCCGCTCCAGGCCGCCCTGGCCTGGCAGTCCTCCGGCGCCGAATGGCTGCACCTGGTCGACCTGGACGCCGCCTTCGGCACCGGTGACAACCGCGCGCTCGTCGCCGAGATCACCGGCGCCATGGACATCAAGGTCGAACTGTCCGGCGGCATCCGCGACGACGCCACGCTCGCCGCGGCCCTCGCCACCGGCTGCACCCGCGTCAACCTCGGCACCGCCGCCCTGGAGACCCCCGAGTGGGCCGCCAAGGCCATCGCCGAGCACGGCGACAAGATCGCGGTGGGCCTCGACGTACGCGGCACCACCCTCAAGGGCCGCGGCTGGACCAGCGAGGGCGGGGACCTCTACGAGACTCTCGCACGCCTGGACTCCGAGGGCTGCGCCCGGTACGTCGTCACCGACATCGGCAAGGACGGCACCCTCACCGGCCCCAACCTGGAGCTGCTGAAGAACGTCTGCGCCGCCACCGACCGGCCCGTCGTCGCCTCCGGCGGCATCTCCTCCCTCGACGACCTGCGCGCACTGGCCGGGCTCGTCGGGGCCGGCGTCGAGGGCGCCATCGTAGGCAAGGCCCTGTACGCCAAGGCGTTCACGCTCGAAGAAGCCCTGAAGGTGGTCTCCGCATGAGTTCCGACAACGGTTCCGCGCACACGTCCGCGAACAGTTCCGACGTCCGGCGCATCTCGTCCGGCGGCGCCTACGAGGACGTGCTCGGCTACTCCCGCGCCGTCCAGCTCCCCAACGGGCTGGTCCTGGTCTCCGGCTGCACCGGGGCCGACGCGGGCGGCCCGTACGACCAGACCAAGAAGGCCTTCAGCGTGGCCTTCGAGGCGCTGGAGCAGGCCGGACTCGGCGCGGAGCACGTGGTCCGCACCCGGCTCTACCTCACGCACGCCCGTGACGTGGACGAAGTCGGCCGCGCCCACAGCGAGCTCTTCGACACGAACCGCCCCGCCTCGACGCTGATCATCGTCAACGGGTTCGTGGACCCGGGCATGGTCGTCGAGGTGGAGGTCGAGGCCTTCGGCCCCGTCGGGGGAGGCTCGGCATGACCCTCGCCGTACGGGTGATCCCCTGCCTGGACGTGGACAACGGCCGCGTGGTCAAGGGCGTCAACTTCCAGAACCTGCGCGACGCCGGCGACCCCGTCGAGATGGCCAAGCTCTACGACGCCGAAGGCGCCGACGAGCTGACCTTCCTCGACATCACCGCGTCCTCCGGCAACCGGGAGACCACCTACGACGTGGTGCGCCGCACCGCCGAGCAGGTCTTCATCCCGCTGACCGTGGGCGGCGGCGTCCGCACCGCCGACGACGTGGACAAGCTGCTGCGGGCCGGCGCCGACAAGGTCGGAGTCAACACCGCCGCCATCGCCCGGCCCGAGCTGATCCAGGAGATCGCGGAGCGCTTCGGCCGCCAGGTGCTCGTCCTGTCGGTCGACGCCCGCCGCACCGCCTCCGGCTCCTTCGAGGTGACCACCCACGGCGGCCGGCAGAGCGCCGGCATCGACGCCGTCGAGTGGGCGCACCGGGCGGCCGAACTGGGCGCCGGGGAAATCCTGTTGAACTCGATGGACGCGGACGGTACCAAGGACGGCTACGACACCGAGATGATCGCGGCCGTGCGCAAGCACGTCACGGTCCCGGTGATCGCCTCGGGCGGCGCGGGCAGGCTCGCGCACTTCCCGCCGGCGATCGCGGCGGGCGCCGACGCGGTGCTCGCGGCGTCGGTGTTCCACTTCGGAGACCTGCGCATCGGGCAGGTCAAGGACGCGCTGAGGGAAGCGGGCCACCCGGTCCGCTGAGGTTCGCTTCGCCCGTGGGGGGCCGGTTCGTGAACGGGAACGTCTGGCGGGACGGCAACGTCCTGCGCTGGCTGGCCGCCTACGGGGCTTCGCTCGTCGGGGACGGGGTCTACTTCCTCGCCCTCGGCTGGGCGGCCGCCCAGAGCGCCGGCCCGGCCGAGGTCGGCCTGGTCATGGCCGTCGGCGCGATACCGAGGGCGCTGCTCATGCTGGGCGGCGGGGTGGTCGCCGACCGCTTCGGGCCCCGGCTGGTGGTCATCTCCTCCGACGCGGTGCGCTGCGGTGTCGTCCTGGGCCTGGCGCTCGTCCTGGCCCTCGGCTCCCCGGGCCTGTGGGTCCTGGTGCTGGTCGCGCTGGTCTTCGGCATCGTCGACGCCCTGTTCATGCCGGCCGTCGGCGCGCTGCCGCCGCGGATCGCGGGGCCCGGGCAACTGGTACGGGTCCAGGGGCTGCGCAGCCTCGCGGAACGCGTCGGGCACACCGCCGGGCCGCCGGTGGCGGGGCTGGCGATGGGACTGGGCGGGCCGGCGTCGGCCTTCGCCGTGGCATCGGGGCTGTTCGGGATCTCACTGGTGCTGCTGGTGGCGGTACGGATCGCGCCGCTGCCGGCCTCCGCGGAGCCCGCCGAGGATTGCGCCGCGGCTTCCACCGCGGCTTCCACCGCGGCTTCCGCCGAGGCTTCCGTCCGCGAGAGCCCTTGGCGACAGCTCCGCTCGGGACTCGCCTACATCCGGCGGCACGGGCTGATCGGGCCCCTGGTCCTGTCGGGGGCACTGAGTCAGCTCGGCACGTCCGCGCCGATGACACTGGGGCTGATCCTGGTCTCCGAGGAGCGCGGCTGGGGACCGGGCGGGGTCGGCTGGATCATCGGCGGGATGGGTCTGGGCGCGGCGTCGAGCGCGCTGGTGCTGACCCTGATCCCGAGGTTCCCGCGGGCCGGGGCGATCCAGAACCTCACCCTGATCATCGGCTCCGCGGGCATCGGCGGTCTGGTGCTGGCGCCGAGCCTGCCGGTGGCGGTGGGGCTGGCCGTACTGACGGGGCTCGTCTGCGGGATCTGCGGCGGCCTGGCCATCGCCCTCATCCAGACGGCCACGGACCCCTCCTACCTGGGGCGGGTCAGCTCCGTCATGGCCTTCACGGCGGTGGGCCTGGCCCCGCTGGCCTACCCCGCCTTCGGCTTCGCCGCCGACCTCTGGGGCGTGACCCCGGTCTTCCTGGCGGGGGCGGCGGTGAGCATGGCGGGCGCGATAGTGGGCACCTCGGCCCCCGCGGTCCGCCGCGCGGAACTCGCCTTCGCCTGAGCGGTCGGCCCTGCGGGGTCACTGCGGGGTTCCTGGGGCTTCGTGCGGGGTGCCTGCGGGTTCCTGCGGGGGGTTCACATGCCCAGCCGGGCCACCGTGAGCTTCGCGATGGCTTCCTTCGGGCCGTCCAGTTCCACCGCGGCGGCGTCCTGGCGGCCGAAGCAGAACAGGGTCAGTTCTCCCGGCTCGCCCGTCACCGTCACCACCGGAGCCCCCTTGTGCGCCACCGCCGTCTGGCCGTTCGGGCGGCGCAGGACCAGGCCCACCGGGGAGCGGCGGCCCGTCAGGCGGGACAGCTTCTCCAGGCGGGACCAGAGGGAGTCGGAGAAGACCGGGTCCAGGACGCGGGGGGACCAGTCCGGCTGGGCCCGGCGGACGTCCTCGGAGTGGACGTAGAACTCCACCGCGTTCGCCAGCTCGTCGATCTGCTTCAGCGAGTAGAGGGACATCCTCGGCGGGCCCGTGCGGATCAGCTGGATGAGTTCCTCGTACGGCTTGGCCCCGTACTCCTCCATCGCCTTGTCCAGGCGGGGCTTCAGCGCGTTCAGCAGCAGTCCGCCCGCCGCGTCCGGGCGACGCTCCCGGACCACCACGTGCGCGGCGAGCTCCCGCGTCCGCCAGCCTTCGCAGAGTGTCGGCGCCTCCGGGCCGGCGGACTCCAACAGGTCGGCCAGCAACAGTCGTTCACGCTTCGCATGGGTAGACATGCGAGCCAGCCTACGGCTGGAACCCGCCCGATGCCTGCCCATCAGGCGGACAGGGATCCTTGATCGTCCCCCGGGCCCGGCACAATGGCCCCATGAGTACGTCCTCCCTCGATCCCGCCATCGCCGCCCGCCTCAAGCGCTCCGCGGACGGTCTGGTCCCGGCCATCGCCCAGCAGTACGACACCGGTGAGGTGCTCATGCTCGGCTGGATGGACGACGAGGCCCTCCACCGCACCCTGACCACCGGCCGGTGCACGTACTGGTCGCGCAGCCGTCAGGAGTACTGGGTGAAGGGCGACACTTCCGGCCACTTCCAGCACGTGAAGTCCGTCGCGCTCGACTGCGACGCCGACACCGTGCTCGTGCAGGTGGACCAGGTGGGCGCGGCCTGCCACACCGGTGCCCGGACGTGTTTCGATGCCGACGTCCTCCCCCTGGCCGGTCCCTCCGGCCCCACCGCCGAAGCCGAATAGCCGAAGCCGATCACAAGTAAGGTCCCACGCCATGGATCTTGAGACGTTCCGCAAGCTCGCGGCCGACCGCCGCGTCATCCCCGTCAGCCGCAAGCTGCTGGCGGACGGCGACACGCCCGTCGGGCTCTACCGCAAGCTGGCCGCAGAACGCCCCGGGACGTTCCTCCTGGAGTCCGCCGAGAACGGCCGCTCCTGGTCGCGCTACTCCTTCGTCGGCGTCCGCAGCGCCTCCACCCTCACGGTCCGGGACGGCCAGGCCCACTGGATCGGCACCCCGCCCGTTGGCGTCCCGACCTCCGGCGACCCCCTGGAGGCCCTGCGGCAGACCGTGGAGGCCCTGCACACCCCCCGGGACCTGGCCTCCGGCATGCCGCCCTTCACCGGCGGCATGGTCGGCTACCTCGGCTACGACATCGTGCGCCGCCTCGAGCGCATCGGCGAGCACACCGAGGACGACCTCGAGCTGCCCGAGCTGACGATGCTGCTCACCTCAGACCTGGCGGTCCTGGACCACTGGGACGGCACCGTCCAGCTCATCGCGAACGCCATCAACCACAACGACCTCGCCGCGGGCGTGGACGAGGCCCACGCGGACGCCGTGGCCCGCCTCGACGCCATGGAGGCCGACCTCGCGCGGCCCGCCCCGTACGCGCCGATGCCGCTGCCCGACGCCGAACTGCCGAGTTTTGAAGACGGCACGGTCTCGGTCTTGTGGGGCGGCGAGAAGTACCAGGCGGCCGTGGAGGACGTGAAGGAGCGGATCCGGGCCGGCGAGGCCTTCCAGGTGGTGCCCTCGCAGCGGTTCGAGACCCTGTGCAGCGCCTCCGCGCTCGACGTGTACCGGGTGCTGCGGGCCACCAACCCCTCCCCGTACATGTACCTCTTCCGCTTCGAGAACGGCTTCGACGTCGTCGGGTCCAGCCCCGAGGCCCTGGTCAAGGTCGAGGACGGGCGGGCCATGGTCCACCCCATCGCCGGCACCCGGCACCGGGGCACCACCCCGCAGCAGGACAACGAGCTCGCCGACGAGCTGCTCGCCGACCCCAAGGAGCGCGCCGAGCACCTCATGCTCGTCGACCTCGGCCGCAACGACCTCGGCCGGGTCTGCGAGCCGGGCTCGGTGGAGGTCGTCGACTTCATGAGCATCGAGCGGTACTCGCACGTCATGCACATCGTCTCCACCGTCACCGGGCGCGTCGCCGAGGGGAAGACCGCCTTCGACGTGCTCACCGCCTGCTTCCCGGCCGGCACCCTGTCCGGCGCGCCCAAGCCGCGCGCCATGCAGATCATCGAGGAGCTGGAGCCGACCCGCCGCGGGCTCTACGGCGGCTGCGTCGGCTACCTCGACTTCGCCGGGGACTCCGACACCGCCATCGCCATCCGCACCGCGCTGCTGCGCGACGGGAAGGCGTACGTGCAGGCCGGCGCCGGGGTCGTCGCCGACTCGGTGCCCGAGCTGGAGGACGCCGAGTGCCGCAACAAGGCCGCCGCGGTGCTCCGCGCGGTGGCAGCGGCGAACCGCCTCCACGGCGCCTGAGCCGGTAGGGGATAGTGGGGTACGTGAGTGCCGTACCCCCGCCCCGAACCGAACACGCCGATGCCGCCGCCGAACCCGAGGCCCCCTCGGGCCGCGGCGGCCGCCGCAGCGTGGCCGTCGCCCTGCTGCTCGGCGCGCTCGGCGCCACCGTCGTCCTGCTCGCCTCCGGCCGCGTCTGGGCCCGGGGCGTCGCCGCGGTCGGCGGCGGCTCGCTGCCGGTGACCGCCGACGGGCGGGCCGTCACCGGCCTGCCCGCCGCCCTGGCCATCGTCGGCCTCGCCGCCCTGGTCGCCGTCTTCGCCGTGCGTGGCCGCAGCCGCCTGCTGGTCTCGGGGCTGCTCGCGCTGAGCGGCCTGGGCGCGGCGCTGGCCGCGCTGGCCAATGCCGACGGCCGTGGCGCGCTGGACGCGGAGGCGGCCCGTACGACGGCCGACGCCGCGGCCCACGTGGCCGGCCTGACCCAGACCGCCTGGCCCTACGTGACGGCGGCCGGCGGCGCGCTGATCCTGCTGGCGGGACTGCTCGCGCTGCGCTTCGGGAGCACCTGGCCCACGATGGGCGGCCGTTACGAGCGTGACGGCAGCCCGCGACCGCGCAAGGCGGCCGTGGTGGACCCGGACCGGCCGGAGGACTTGTGGAAGGCTCTGGACCGGGGCGAGGACCCCACCGGTCCGGACCCGACCCCGTGAACGAGTCCGGGGCCCGGTGCGGGACAATGACCACCGAGCGTTGACCACAGCACCGTTCGACACAGCACGTGCGGCGTGCGACAGAGCACACCCGAGTACGAGGAGCAACTCATGGCGGGCACTAGCCACGGACACACCCCGGCCGCCTGGACCGGTGTCATCATCGCGGTCATCGGTTTCTGCATCTCCGGCGCCTTCATGGTGCTGGCGAACCCGCTGGGCTTCTACGCGGGCCTCGTCGTCGTCGTCCTCGGCGGAGTCGTGGGCATGGCGATGAAGGCCGCGGGCATGGGCGCGCCCAAGGCCGCGCACCAGGACCTCTCCGAGGTCATCGCCGCGAACCGGGTCGCCGCGAAGGTCTGACGGGCCGACCGGGCGGTAGCCGGTACGCCGGTTTTCGAAAGGCGCGGCCCTGTCGGGCTGCGCCTTTTGTCATGAGCGGAGAGAATCAGCGGGTGGACGCCTCCTCTGGAACGACCGATCTCGCGCCGCCTCCCGCGCCCGTGTCCCGGGCCGGCCGGCTGGTGCGTCCGGCGCTCACGCTGACCGCGGCCGCCGCGGCCCTCGCGTACGTGGGGACCGTGGATCCGAACGAGCCGGGCCACTATCCGGTCTGCCCGCTGTTCCGGCTGACCGGGGTCCTGTGCCCCGGCTGCGGCGGGCTGCGCAGTGCCCACGCGTTCGCCCACGGCGATCTCGTGACGGCTATCGGGGCAAATGCCCTGGCGGTCGCGGGCTACTTCCTCTTCGCCGGTTTCATGGTCCTGTGGCTGGTTCGGGCCTATCGGGGGGTACCGGCCCCGAGGCTCGTCGTACGGCCGCCGCACTGGTGGGGGATCGGCACGGTCTGGTGGGGGACCGGTGCGGTGGCCCTGGTCTTCTCCGTTGTCCGGAACCTGCCCATGGGCTCTTTCCTGGCGCCCTGAGCTATAGCTGAAGCAAAGATTCCAGATGTCCATTTAATGGGACGCCGTCAACCGCGTGCGGAGGGCGAGGCGTCCTGCGGATACCATTTGAAGTGCTGACCTTGCAGTTGTACGTGTCTGCAAGGCGGCCGACCGTCATCGACCCGGAAGGGGGCCGCTCGCGTGAGTGTGCTCGACGAGATCATCGAAGGGGTCCGCGAAGACCTTGCCGAACGGCAGGCGCGCGTCAGCCTCGACGAGCTCAAGGAGCGTGCCGCCAAGGCGCCCCAGGCCAAGGACGGCGTCGCTGCCCTGCGCGGCGACAGCGTCAAGGTGATCTGCGAGGTCAAGCGGTCCAGCCCCTCCAAGGGTGCGCTGGCCGCCATCGCCGATCCGGCCGGGCTCGCCGCCGACTACGAAGCGGGCGGTGCGGCGGTCATTTCCGTCCTCACCGAGCAGCGTCGTTTCGGTGGCTCGCTGGCCGACCTGGAGGCCGTCCGCGCCCGCGTGGACATCCCGATCCTGCGCAAGGACTTCATCGTCACGGCGTACCAGCTGTGGGAGGCCCGCGCCTACGGCGCCGACCTCGTGCTGCTGATCGTCGCGGCCCTGGAGCAGGAGGCCCTCGTCTCCCTCATCGAGCGGGCCGAGTCCATCGGTCTCACCCCGCTCGTCGAGGTCCACGACGAGGAGGAGATCGAGCGTGCGGTCGCGGCGGGCGCCAAGATCATCGGCGTCAACGCCCGTAACCTGAAGGACCTCAAGGTCGACCGCTCCACCTTCGAGCGGATCGTCGGAGAGATCCCGGCCCACATCGTGAAGGTTGCCGAATCCGGCATCCGCGGGCCGCACGACCTGATCGCCTATGCGAACGAGGGCGCGGACGCCGTCCTCGTCGGGGAGTCCCTGGTGACCGGCCGCGACCCGAAGGCGGCCGTGGCCGACCTCGTCGCCGCCGGAGCCCACCCCGCCCTGCGCCACGGGCGGAGCTGACCCGCACCCATGGCCCGAAACCGCCCCTCCGTCCGCACCCGACCGGGCTCCGGCCTGGCCGGAGTGCCGACGGCGCACGCGCCCCTGGCGCGCGGCTGCCGCCCTCGCGGCTGCCGCGCGCCGGCCCGGCGAGTGCGCGGGCGGCGGGTCCGGTACGTGATCGGCTCCGAGCCCGGTCAGGTCAACGGCATGCGATGGCGACCCGGAGTCGCGTCGTAACGAGGCCCGCCGGACGGTGTACGTCGTACACCGCTTCCCTCGGCGTCCCCGTACGATCCGTCCCCCGAGCCGCCGGCTCCGGGGCGGGCCGCTCCGCACCCTCGTACGCCCATGCCCCAGCGGGGTGTGCGCGCCCGGGGCGGACGGCGCAATACGGTGAAGACATCCGCGTCGCATCCGTAGGAGTACCTGGGCATGTCCAGCGCCAGCAGTTTCTTCATCCCGGACCCCGAGGGTCACATCCCCAACGCCGAGGGCTACTTCGGTGACTTCGGCGGCAAGTTCATCCCGGAGGCGCTCGTCGCCGCCGTGGACGAGGTCGCCGTCGAGTACGAGAAGGCCAAGGGAGACCCGGCCTTCGCGGCCGAGCTCAACGACCTGATGGTCAACTACACCGGCCGTCCGAGCTCCCTGACCGAGGTGCCGCGGTTCGCCGAGCACGCGGGCGGCGCACGGATCTTCCTCAAGCGCGAGGACCTGAACCACACCGGCTCGCACAAGATCAACAACGTGCTGGGCCAGGCGCTGCTCACCAAGCGCATGGGCAAGACCCGCGTCATCGCGGAGACCGGAGCCGGCCAGCACGGGGTGGCCACCGCCACCGCCTGCGCCCTCTTCGGTCTCGAGTGCACGATCTACATGGGCGAGATCGACACCCAGCGCCAGGCCCTGAACGTGGCCCGCATGCGCATCCTCGGCGCCGAGGTCATCGCGGTGAAGTCCGGCTCCCGAACGCTGAAGGACGCCATCAACGAGGCGTTCCGCGACTGGGTCGCCAACGTGGACCGCACCCACTACCTCTTCGGCACCGTCGCGGGCCCCCACCCCTTCCCCGCCATGGTCCGCGACTTCCACCGGGTCATCGGCGTCGAGGCCCGCCGCCAGATCCTGGAGCGCGCCGGACGCCTCCCCGACGCCGTCGCGGCGTGCGTCGGCGGCGGCTCCAACGCCATCGGCCTCTTCCACGCCTTCATCCCGGACGCCGGCGTCCGCCTGGTCGGCTTCGAGCCCGCCGGACACGGCGTGGAGACCGGCGAGCACGCGGCGACGCTGACCGCCGGCGAGCCCGGCATCCTGCACGGATCGCGCTCCTACGTCCTGCAGGACGAGGAGGGCCAGATCACCGAGCCCTACTCCATCTCGGCCGGTCTGGACTACCCGGGCATCGGCCCGGAGCACTCGTACCTCAAGGACGCGGGCCGCGCCGAGTACCGCGCGGTCACCGACGACCAGGCGATGCAGGCCCTGCGGCTGCTCTCGCGCACCGAGGGCATCATCCCGGCCATCGAGTCGGCGCACGCCCTCGCGGGCGCGCTGGACCTGGGCAAGGAGCTCGGCAAGGACGGGCTGCTCGTCGTCAACCTGTCCGGCCGCGGCGACAAGGACATGGACACCGCCGCCCGCTACTTCGACCTGTACGACGCCTCCGAGGGGGAGACCAAGTGAGCGGCACCATCGAACTCCTCTCGGCCACCCTCGCGAAGGCGAAGTCCGAGGACCGCGCGGCCCTCGTCGCCTACCTCCCGGCCGGCTTCCCGACCGTGGACGGGGCCATCGAAGCCGTCAAGGCCGTCATCGCCGGCGGCGCGGACGTGGTCGAGATCGGCCTCCCGCACAGCGACCCGGTCCTGGACGGCGCCATCATCCAGACCGCCGACGACATCGCCCTGCGCGGCGGCGTCAAGATCGCGGACACCCTGCGGACCGTCCGCGAGGCGTACGAGGCCACGGGCGCCCCGATCCTCGTCATGACTTACTGGAACCCCATCGACCGCTACGGCGTCGAGCGGTTCACCGCGGAGCTCGCCGAGGCCGGCGGCGCGGGCTGCATCCTGCCCGACCTGCCGGTCCAGGAGTCCGCGCTGTGGCGCGAGCACGCGGCCAAGCACGGTCTGGCGACCGTCTTCGTCGTGGCTCCCAGCAGCAAGGACCAGCGCCTCGCCACCATCACGGCGGCCGGCTCCGGCTTCGTCTACGCCGCTTCGCTGATGGGCGTCACCGGCACCCGCGAGTCCGTCGGCAACCAGGCGGCCGACCTGGTCCGCCGCACCCGCGCCACCAGCGACCTGCCGGTCTGCGTCGGACTGGGCGTCTCCAACGCCGCCCAGGCCAAGGAGGTCGCGGGCTTCGCCGACGGCGTCATCGTCGGCTCGGCCTTCGTGAAGCTGCTGCTCGACGCGCCGGACCTGCCCGCCGGGCTGGCCGCCGTCAAGGCGCTGGCGGGCGAGCTCGCCGCGGGCGTGCGCCGGAGCTGAGGCGTACGCCGGGAGCCGACGGGCGGCGCGTTCGATCGCGCGGCCGGACCCCTGAGCGGGTTCTGTAGCCCGATCGGGTGGAAGTAGGGGCAGGGAGGCACGCGAGTGCCTCCCTGCTTCGTTTGGCCGAACGTGAGCGACATGAACGACGGTGCGAACCGCGATGCGACGAAACGATCGGCCCGCGAGCGACTCCAGGTGGAGCGCGAGAAGCAGAAGGCGAGGGACAAGCGACGGCGGACCCTCGTCGTGTCGGCGGCGGTGGTCGGCGTACTCGGGCTGGCGGCCGTCGTCGGCCTGATCGCGGCGAACACCGGCAAGGGCGGCTCCTCCGCCAAGGGCGGCCCGCTGGTGGCCCCCTCCGGGGCCACGGGCAAGGACGCGCTGGCCATCCAGACCGGCAAGAGCGAGGCCCCCTCCACGCTGACCGTGTGGGAGGACTTCCGCTGCCCGGCCTGCAAGGCCTTCGAGACCAATTACCGGGACACCGTCCACGAGCTGGAGGCCAAGGGCCTCCTCAAGGTCGAGTACCACCTCGTCACCCTGATCGACGGGAACATGGGCGGCACCGGCTCGCTCAAGAGCGCCAACGCGGCCGCCTGCGCGCAGGACGCCGGGAAGTTCGCCCCGTACCACGACCTGCTCTTCGACAACCAGCCCGAGGAGACCAACGACGCCTTCGGCAAGAACGCCAAGCTGCTGGAGCTGGCCGGGAAGGTCGACGGACTGGACACCCCCGCGTTCCGCACCTGCGTCGAGGACGGTACGCACGACAGCTGGGTGAACAAGTCGCAGGACGCCTTCCGCGCGGGCAATTTCCGCGGGACCCCGACCGTGCTGCTCGACGGCAAGGACATCTTCGCGGACCAGGCCAACCCGCTGACCCCGCAGAAGCTGAAGGAGAAGGTGGAGGCGGCCGGCAAGGGCGGCCCGGGCGGGGTGAAGGGATCCCCGTCCCCGTCGGCGTCCCCGTCGGCGTCCGCGTCGGCGTCCGGCTCCAACTCCAAGTCCAAGGCCAAGTACGGGTCGCCGTCACCCTCCGCATCCGCATCCGCTTCCGCTTCGCGCTCGGCGAAGGCCTCCCCGTCCTCGCCGGCCCGCTCGGCGGGACGGTCGGCTACGGGTGGCTCGGGCTCCGCCGACGCCTCCCCGGACCACGAAGGGATGCCCATGGGGCACTGACGGCCGTCTCGATTCGGCAGCAGCTTGCCGGACGGGTTGCGGTCACCACCGTCCGGCAAGGTAGCGTCGGCTCTTGCCATGAACCTTGCCTTCATTCCCAGTCCGTCGACGGGCGTGCTCCATCTCGGGCCGATCCCGCTGCGCGGCTACGCGTTCTGCATCATCATCGGCGTCTTCGTCGCCGTCTGGCTCGGCAACAAGCGCTGGATCGCGCGCGGCGGTAAGCCGGGCACGGTCGCGGACATCGCCGTGTGGGCCGTGCCGTTCGGCCTGGTCGGCGGTCGCCTCTACCACGTGATCACCGACTACCAGCTCTACTTCGGCGAGGGCCGCGACTGGGTCGACGCCTTCAAGATCTGGGAGGGCGGCCTCGGCATCTGGGGCGCCATCGCGCTGGGCGCCGTCGGCGCCTGGATCGGCTGTCGCCGGCGCGGAATCCCGCTGCCGGCCTGGGCCGACGCCCTGGCCCCCGGCATCGCACTGGCCCAGGCCTGCGGACGCTGGGGCAACTGGTTCAACCAGGAGCTGTACGGACGCGCCACCGATCTGCCCTGGGCGGTGAAGATCACCGACGGCCCGAACCGGGTCGCCGGGACCTACCACCCGACCTTCCTTTACGAGTCCCTCTGGTGCGTCGGTGTCGCCCTGCTGGTGATCTGGGCCGACCGCCGCTTCAAGCTCGGACACGGGCGGGCGTTCGCGCTGTACGTCGCCGCGTACTGCGTGGGCCGCGGCTGGATCGAGTACATGCGGGTCGACGAGGCCCACCACATCCTCGGCCTGCGGCTCAACGTCTGGACCTCGATCGTCGTCTTCGTGCTCGCCGTCGTGTACCTGGTGCTGTCGGCGAAGCTGCGGCCGGGCCGCGAGGAGGTCGTCGAACCGGACGCTGACGCTGACGCTGACGCCGTGGCCGGCGCCAAGGACGGGGACACCCCGGCCGGGGAGGCCAAGGCCAAGGCCGAGGACGCCGGGGCGAAGTCCGGTGACGCCGAGGACACCGAAGCCGGGGGCACTGCCGGGGCAGAGGCCGACGCCGAGCCGAAGGGCGCCGGGGCGGAGGCCGCCGGCGCGGCCGAGGGCGAAGACAAGGCCGAAGACAAGGCCGAAGACAAGGCCGAGGCCCCCGGGGCCAAGAAGCTCTGACCGGAGCAACGGTCGAACGGGAGGGGCGCCGCGCACACGCGCGGCGCCCCTCCCGTTTTCCGTTCACCGGCGCGGCAGCCGCGTGATCACCCCGCGCAGCAGGCGGACGTACGGACTCCAGCGCGCGGGCCGGGCGACCGTACCGGAGCAGGCCAGCTCGGCGCGGTCCAGGGCGTCCTCGGCGAGCGCGTCGTGCAGCCACCGGAACACCAGCGGCCAGCTGAACCGCGCCGGACCGTGCGTGGTCATCGCGATGGTGTGGCGCAGCAGCGTGTGTGCGCCGTCTTCCAGCGGCCGGACGGTGAACTCGTGGTAGCCGTCGAAACCGCGCGGGCCGGTGAACTCGAAGCGGGCCCGCACCCCCGGCTCGTAGGCCGAGACCGTGTACCGGATCGGCCCGTGGCCGCCCTTCGCCCCGGCCTCCAGGCCCGGGTCCAGCCGCAGCGGCGGCCAGGAGCGGGTCGGCCAGAGGAGATCGGCCGGTCCGGAGGCCAGCGAGTCGACGAGCTCGCCGACCCGCTGCCCGTCCGCCCGGAGCATCCGCTCGTGCACGTTCAGAACTGCCATGGAAATCCCCCTGCTCAGCGCGCCAGCGCCTTGTCGATCAGGAGGGTACAGGCGCGTCCCGGCGGGCCAGGGTCATGATCCGTTCTGCGCCCGCCAGCACCGCCGGGTCGACGAAGCGGCCGTCGGGGAGGGCCAGCGCGCCCGGGGTGCGGCGGGCCGCGGCCACGATCTCCTCGGCGGCGCTGACCTCCGCCGGGCCGGGCAGGTAGGCCCGCTCGATCACCGGGAGCTGGCGCGGATGGATCGCCGCGCGGCCCAGGAAGCCGAGGGCGCGGCCCCGGGCGCAGGAGGCGGCCAGTGCCTCCAGGTCCCGGATGTCGGGGAACACCGACTGGGCCGGCGGCGCCAGCCCGGCCGCGCGGGCCGCGACCACCACCCGGGAGCGCGGCCAGTCCAGGCCCGACTCCGCGGTGACGCCGAGGTCGGCCCGCAGGTCGGCCTCGCCCAGGGACAGCCCGCGCAGGGCGGGGTGCGCGCGGGCGATCTCGTAGGCCCGTTCCACGCCGATCGCCGATTCCAGCAGGGCGTACAGGGCCACGCCGGAGGCGCGGTCGGCGGTGGCGACGATCTGCTCGGGCGAGGAGATCTTGGGCAGGCGCAGCCCGGCGAGGCCGTGGAGCCCGCCCAGCGCGCTGAGGTCGGCGCCGCCCCAGGGGGAGTCCAGGGCGTTGACGCGGACGTGGACGGGGACCGGGTGCCGGTCGCCGAGCAGTTCGGCGGTGGCGGCGCGGGCGTACTCCTTGCGGGAGGCCGACACCGCGTCCTCCAGGTCCACGATGACGGCGTCGGCCCCGGCGTGCAGCGCCTTGGACACCACCTCGGGGCGGTCGCCGGGTACGTAGAGCCAGGTCAGGATCATAGGGCCCCTTCCGTGCGGAGAGCGGTGATCTCGGCCGGGGAGAGGCCGATCTCGGTGAGTACGGCATCGGTGTCCGCGCCGTGCGGGCGGCCCGCCCAGCGGATGGAGCCCGGGGTGTCCGAGAGCCGGAAGAGGACGTTCTGCATGCGGATCGGGCCCAGCTCCGGGTCCTCGACCTCGGTGATCGTGTCCAGGGCCGCGTACTGCGGATCGGCCATGACGTCCCGTACGTCGTAGACCAGCGCGACCGCGGCTTCGGCCTCCTCGAAGGCGGCCGTCACCTCGTCCGCCTTGTGGCGGGCGATCCAGCCGCCGACCGCCTCGTCGAGCACGTCCGCGTGACCGGCCCGGCCGGAACCTTCTCCGAACCAGGGCTCGGAGATCAGCTCGGGCCGGCCCACGAGCCGCATCACGCGCTCGGCGATGGACTGGGCGGAGGTGGAGACCGCCAGCCAGCGGCCGTCCAGGCTGCGGTACGTGTTGCGGGGCGCGTTGTTGGTGGAACGGTTGCCGGTGCGCGGCTGGACGTAGCCGAGCTGGTCGTACCAGAGCGGGTGCGGGCCCAGGACGGTCAGGATCGGCTCGATGATCGCCAGGTCCACCACCTGCCCCTGCCCGGTGCGGTCGCGCCCGGCGAGCGCCGCCATCACGGCGTACGCGGTGGTCAGCGCGGCGATCGAGTCCGCGAGCCCGAACGGCGGCAGGGTCGGCGGCCCCTCCGGCTCCCCGGTGATCGCCGCGAAGCCGCTCATCGCCTCCGCGAGGGTGCCGAAGCCGGGGCGGTGGGAGT
Organism: Streptomyces sp. NPDC099050; assembly: GCF_044759865.1. NCBI lineage: Bacteria > Bacillati > Actinomycetota > Actinomycetes > Kitasatosporales > Streptomycetaceae > Streptomyces > Streptomyces sp. NPDC099050. The sequence continues at coordinate 326,693 of NZ_JBIWAE010000002.1, forward strand.
ACGGGCCCTCCTGGCCGAAGGCCGTCACGCGGGTCAGGATCAGCCGCGGGTTCGCGGCGGACAGCTCGGGCCAGCCCAGACCCCAGCGCTCCAGGGTTCCCGGGCGGAAGTTCTCGATCACCACGTCGGCGGTGGCGACCAGGCGCAGCAGGATGTCCCGGCCGCCGGGGGAGGACAGGTCGAGGGTCATCGTCCGCTTGTTGCGGCCCAGCAGCTTCCACCAGAGGCCGACGCCGTCCTTGGCGGGGCCGTGGCCGCGGGAGGGGTCGGGGCGGGTCGGGTGCTCGACCTTGACGACCTCGGCGCCGAAGTCGCCGAGCAGGGTGGCGGCGAGGGGACCGGCGAAGAGGGTGGCGAGGTCGAGGACGCGGAGCCCGCGCAGGGGCCCTTGCCCTGGCCGGGCGTCGGCCGGGGTGGGACCGGGCCAGGGCTCGGGACCGGGCCCGCCGGCGGTGGGGCCTGTGCCCGCGCCTTCCCGGGCAGGGCCTGCGCCAGTGGCGCTCATGAGGCGCCTCCCGCCGGGGGCCGGGATCCGTTGCCCGGGGCATCGGCCCGATCCGGGCCGGTTCGGGCGCCGGGTGCGGGCGGCGGCCCGGGCTCCGGTCTCCGCCCGGACCGGGCGAAGGCGTCGGTCTGGGAGCGGGTGGGCATCGAGTCCTGGGCGCCGGGGCGCTGTACGGACAGGGCGGCGGCCGCCGAGGCCCAGCGCAGCGCGTCGGGCATCGGCCGGCCCTCGCCCAGGGCCACGGCGAGCGCGCCGACGAAGGTGTCTCCGGCGGCGGTGGTGTCCACGGCCCGTACGCGCGGCGCGGGCACGGACAGCGGCTCGCGGCCGCGGGCGGCGTACAGCACCCCGGCCGCGCCGAGGGTGACGACCACCTCCGGCACGTCCTGGAGCAGGGCGGCCGCGGCCAGGTGCACGTCGGTGAGCCCGGTGAGGGCGGCGGCCTCGTGCTCGTTGGGAACCAACAGATCGGTGGCGGCGAGGAGTTCGGCGGGCAGCGGCTGGGCGGGGGCCGGGGTGAGGATGGTCCGTACGCCGTGGGCGCGGGCGGCCAGCGCGCCGGCGAGCACGGCCTCCAGGGGCAGTTCGAGCTGGAGGAGCAGCGAGTCGGCGGAGCCGATCCGGGCGGCGTCGCCCGGCTCCAGGGAGGTGACCAGGGCATTGGCGCCGGGGATGACGATGATGCTGTTGCCGCCTTCGTCGTCCACGGTGATGTGCGCGGTGCCGCTGGCGCCCTCGACGGTGCGCAGGGCCGCCGTCTCCACCCCGGCGCCGGTGAGCGCGGAGCGCAGCCGTACGCCGAACCCGTCGGCCCCGACCGCACCGATCATCACCACCTCCGCGCCGCAGCGGGCGGCGGCGACGGCCTGGTTGGCGCCCTTGCCGCCGGGGACGGTGCGGAAGTCGCGGCCGGTGACGGTCTCCCCGAGGCGGGGGGCCTTGGAGACGTAGGCGACGAGGTCCATGTTGGTACTGCCGAGCACGGCGATGGCCGTCATGAGCGGGCTGCCTCCTGTGCGGTGAGGTGGGCGAGGGTGTCGAAGCCGATGCCGTCGAAGCCGGGGACGCTGGTGGCGAGGCGGTTCTTCAGCGGGGCGGTCCAGCGGTGCGGGATGGCGTCGGGGGAGCCGGCGAGCAGTCCGGCGAGGGCGCCGGCGGTGGCGCCGTTGGAGTCGGTGTCCCAGCCGCCGGACACGGCGCGGCAGACGGAGTGGGTGAAGTCCCCGTCGGCGTGGGTGAGGGCGGCGGCGATCACGGCGGCGTTGGGGACGGCGTGGACCCAGTGGTAGTGGCCGTAGCGGGCGTGGAGCAGGTCGACGACGGTATCGAAGCCGGCGGCGGTGCGGTGTGCGTCCGAGGCCGCCCGGATCCCGTAGCCGACGGCCTCGGCGAGGCGGGAGCCGGGCGGTACGACGGCCAGGCCGGCCCGGAGCGCGATGTGCACGTTGGCCCGGCCGGTGGCCGCGGCGGCGGTGGCGGCGGCCACGAACGCGGCGGCGTGGGCGCCGTTGCCGGTGTGCGTGAGGGCGGCGTCCCGGTACGCCTGGGCCGCGGCGGCGGCCGGATCGCCCGGGTTGGTCCAGCCGTGGACGTCGGCGCGGATCAGGGCGCCGATCCATTCGCGGAAGGGGTTGTGGTGGGTGGCGGTGGCGGGGGGCTCCAGCCCTTGCAGCAGATTGCGGTACGCGACCCGCTCGGCGGTGAAGGTGCGGCCGGCCGGGAGCTCGTCGAGCCAGAGCCGGCCGACGTCGGCGGTGGTGAAGCCCTTGCCGTGGCGCTGGAGGAGGAGCAGGCCGAGCAGGGGGTAGTTGAGGTCGTCGTCCTCGGGTGTGCCGTCGATGTTCTCGGCGAGGGAGGTGGGCGCGGAGCGGCGGTTCCAGGGGTGGGCGGCGAGTACCTCCGGTGGTACGCCGCGCTCGGTGAACCAGTCGTCCAGGGGCCAGTTTCCGGCGGCCCGGGCCAGGGCCCGGATCCCGTGCAGGGGCAGTTTCTCCACGGGCTTCCCGAGCACGCACCCGACGGCCCGCCCGAGCCAGCCGGCCTCCAGCCTCCGGCGCAGGGCGGGGCCGCCTGCGGCGGCGCCCGCCGGGGCCCCTGCGAAGCGGGCCTCGGCCCGGGTTCCGGCCTTGGCCTCGGCCCCGGTTCCGGCCCCGGCCTCGGCTCGGGTCCCTGCGAAGCGGGCCCCGGCCCCGTCCTCGTCCTTGGCCCCGGCCCCGGCCTTGGCCCCGGCCTCGGTCCCGGTCCCGGCCTCGGCCCTGGCCTCGGTCCCGGTTCCGGCTTCGGTCCCGGCCCCGGCCCCGGACGGGGCCAGTCGCACGGGGCCGAGCCCCGGCTCTGGTTCCGGTCCCGGTCCCGGCTCTGGCCTCGGTCCCGGCTCTGGCCTCGGTCCCGGTCTTGGCCCCGGTCCAGGTCCTGGTCCGGACTTCGGCTCCGATCCCGGACCGGCTGCGGTGGGGGCGAGTTCACCCAGCCCGCCCCTTCCCGACACCGGGGGCAGGCCACCGGACCCCGGGGGGTGGGCGGCCTCGTGCATCGGGAGGTCGGGCCGAGGGGGCGGTTCGGCGGGGGTGGGGAGGGCCGCGAGGGCCGTCAGGAGGTCGGTGGCCAGGGCGCGGAGCTCCGGTGGGGCCGGGGCGGGGGAGGCGCCCGCCCGGGCCGGGGCGAGGTGGCCGCCCGCCGCGAGCCAGACGCGCAGCAACGGCTCCGCGGCCTCTCCGCGGCCGTCCTCGGCGGCCTGCCGGAACTCGTGGCCGACCAGGTCCTCGGGCTGGACCCAGGTCAGCCGGACGGGCTCGCCGGGCCCGTATCCGGGTGGCGGGGCCGTTTCGCCGCCGGGGGCGGATGGGCCCGGTCCGGGGGCCGGGGCCGGGGTCGTGCTGCCGTCCGGGGCGGCCGGTCCCGGGGGCCCGGGGGCCGGGGGCTTGCCCCCGGTTCCGGGAAGGGGTGGGGTGGGGGAAATCTCCCCCCCGGTCCGCAACGGGCCGCGGGCCACCGGCCCGGAGGCGGGCGTCCCCGCTGCCGTGGCTCCGTGGGGGCCCAGGGGCGCGGGCGGGGAAGGCAGCCGGGGTGCGTGGGCGCCCGGGGCCGGGGCCGGGGCCCGGGAGGCGGACGTCGGCGAGGCCGATCCGTGGGCCGCAGCTCCCGTGGCTCCGGTGGTGGCCGGGGCCGCGCGCGTGCCCGGGGCCGGGGTCCGGGAGGCGGACGTCGGCGGGGCCGATCCGTGGGCCGCAGCTCCCGTGGCTCCGGTGGTGCCCGGGGCCACGCGCGTGCCCGGGGCCACGCGCGTGCCCGGGGCCGGGAGGCCCGGGGCCGGGAGGCCCGGGGTCGGGGCCGGGCTTCGGAGCGGGGGCGCGGAGGCCGGCCTCGACGGTGGCGGCGAGGTCGGGGAGGCAGAGCTCATCGGGGGGCCGTCAGGGCTGCGAAGGCGGCTTCGTGGGCGCGGCGGCGCGAGCGGTCGAGGGCGAAGACCTCCCGGGTCACCGCGGCCAGCGAAACGGCCGGTGCGCACAGGTCGAGGCGGCTGGCCTCCGCGACCCGGTCCGCCCAGGCGGGCGGGACGGCCGCCCCGCCCGACAGGGCGCCCGCGATCGCACCGGCCATGGTCGCGATGGAGTCGCAGTCCCGGCCGTAGTTGACCGCGCCGAGCACGGAGGTCTCGTAGCAGCCGTCGGCGACGAGCAGCATGCCGAGCGCGACGGGGAGTTCCTCGATGGAGTGGAGGCGGGACGGGCGCCGTGCGCCCAGGGACGGGGCGCGGTAGTCCGGGCCGACCGAGTCGTACGGGGCGACCGCCGCCCGCAGCGGGGCCAGCGCCGACTCGAAGTCCCGGTGGCGGGCGGCGACTTCGCAGACCGCCGCGATGGCCTCGCGGGTGCCGTCCTTGGCCAGGGCGAGGGCGGTGTCGACCACCGAGGCAGCCGTGGCGCCCGGTGCGCACGCCGCCGCGACCGCCGCCGCGAACACCCCCGCCGCCTCCCGGCCGTACGAGGACTGGTGCGCGCCGGTGACGTCCAGCGCCTCCGCGTACGCCCCGGCCGGATTGCCCGCGTTGACGAGGCCGACCGGCGCCATGTACATCGCCGCGCCGCAGTTGACGATGTTGCCGCTGCCCGCCTCCCGGGGGTCCGCGTGCGCGTAGTGCAGCCGGGTCACGATCCACTTCTCGGCGAGGAAGATCCGCTGGAGGGGGAGGGCCTCCGCCTCCAGTTCGGGGATCCAGCGGGGGGTCGTCATCAGGTCCGGGACCAGGTGCTCGGCGATCGCGTACGCGTCCAGGTGGTCCCGTACGGCCTCGTAGACCCGGACCAGCGCGTGCGTCATCAGGGTGTCGTCGGTGACGTGGCCGTCGCCCTTGTGGTACGGGGCGATCGGGCGGGCCGTACGCCAGTCCTCGTGCCACGGGCCGACGATGCCGCGCACCCGGCCGCCGTGCCGCTCCACGATCTGTTCCGGGGTCCAGCCCTCCACCGGGCCGCCCAGCGCGTCGCCGACGGCCGCGCCGACGAGGGCGCCGGTGATCCGGTCGTCCAGGGTGGGGGTGGGGGAGGTGGTGGTGTTCGGGGTGGGGTCCACGGGGGTCAGGGTCGTCATGTGCGGTGCTTTCCTTGGGGATTGGGTGAGGTGAGTTCCGTACGGGTGAGCAGCGCGGCCAGTTCGACGAGGTCGGTGCCCGCGAGCCGGGGGAGGGCGCAGCCGGAGAGGGTGCGGCACGCTTCGCGCCAGGCGGCGGGGAGCGAGTCGCCGCCGCCGAGCGCGCCGGTCAGCGCGCCGGCGAGGGCGGGGGCGGAGTCCGCGACGCGCGACAGGCAGGCGGCGGCCGGGACGGCCTCGCCGACCCGGCCGCGGGCGGCGGTGGCGAGGGCGAGGGCCACGGGGACGGTTTCCGCGGCGGCGATGCCGTAGCTGTAGACGTGGTCGACGATCTGGTGCTCCAGGAGCGGGACGATCGCGAAGGCCCCGCCGGCCGCGCCGCTCTCGGCGCGGGCGAGTTTCACCGCGTGCCGGGCGTTGCGGCCGATCTCGGTGGACTCGGGGAGCTGCGCGAGGGCGGCGTCGACGGCCGCGTCCGTATCTGCCGCCGTGCAGGTCCCGGTGCTCGCGAGGGCGGTGGCGATGGCGGCGGCCATGGCGCGGGCGCCGTGGACCCCGTCGCCGTCCTGGGTGTAGCGGGCGTCGAACTCGGCGAGGTCCGCGGCCGCCTCGGGGTCCCCGGGATGGACGACGGCGAGGACGCAGGCTCGGATGCAGGCGGCGTCGTCGAAGTAGTGCGGGTTGTCGTGACCGGTGGCGGGCGGCCGCAGCCCGGCGGCGAGGTTGCCGAGGCCGGCCCGGACGGAGATCCGGGCACGGAGGGGGAGGACGGCGGACTCGACCTCGGGCGCGCGTTCCGCCGCCGCGGCGACCTCGCTGGCCAGGGCGTTCCAGGCCAGGTCGATCGCGGCGCGCATGCGGCGGGACCGGGAGAGGTCGCTGAGCAGCACCCCGGCGGCGGTGAGGACCGACTCGGCGGCGAAGGCGGCCCACTCGGCGTCGTCGGAGGGGCCGAGGCGCAGCGGCTCCGGGGGCTGGTTGAGGGCGATGGGGACGGGGAGGGTGGTGGTGGCGTTCTGCTCGGCGAAGGTGTCGAGCTCGCGGGTGAGGCGGCGGGTCCACTCGGGCATCCGGCTGGCACGGTGCCGGGCGGCCGGCCACCCGGCGGCGTCGCCGGCGGCGAGCCCGAGCAGCAGCCCCTCGATCCGGCGGGGGCCGACGGGGGCGGCCTCGGTTCGGGGGGTGGCCCGGGCCGTGGGTGTGGCCGTACGGGGCTGCGTGGCCCGCGGTGCGGGTCCCGGCGGGGACGGGTGGGGCGGGGCGTGCCCCTCGGCGGGCCCTGACGGGGCGGTGAGCGGGCCGCCCAGGGCGGTGCGGGCCGCGGAGCCCGGCGCGGTCCAGGCCTCTGGCGGGGCGCTGAGGGCCGGCGCCGGCGCGGGTTCCGCCGGGGCGGCGGGCGGGCCGGAGGCGGGTTCCGCATGCGCGGTACGGGGCTGCGCCGTCCCACCTGCGGCGTCGGCCGCCGGGGCGTCCCGGGCGGGGGCGGTCGCGTTCGGGGGCGGGGCGTCGTATGCCGTCCCGGTAGCCGGGGCCGCCCCGGTGGGGGCACCGCTCCGGGGGCTCCGGTCGGCTCGGGCGTGGTCCTGCGGGCTCCGGTCGGCCCGGGCGTGGTCCTGCCGGGGGCGCCGGTCCCGGGGGTCTGCTCTCGGGGGTGGCTCCGGCAGGGCGTCACCGTCACGGGCCGTCTCGGTCCGGGTGTCGCCCTCCGGGGTCCGCTCGGCCCCGGAGCCGTCCCGCGGGGCGGGGCCCGTCAGGGGGGTGGCTTCCTGCGGTGGGTTGGTGGGAGACGGGGTCGTCGGGGTCAGGGTCATCGGGGGGTCTCGGTTTCCGGGGTGAGGAGGTCCGCGATGTCCAGGACGTGGTAGCCGCGCATCGAGGGGAGGCAGCTGCCGCGGACCGGGCCGATCACCGAGGACCAGGCGGCCGGGATGGCGTTGGCGCCGGACATCGCTCCGGCGAGCGCACCCGCGACGGCCGCCGTGGTGTCCGCGTCGCGGCCCATGTTGACGGCCATGAGGACGGAGGAGGAGAAGTCGCCGCCGCACGCGGCGAACGCGCCGAAGGCGAGGCCGACCGCCTCCGGGGCCAGGTCCGTCCAGGGGTAGCCGCCGATGACCACCGCCGAACGGACCGCCCGCTCGCCGCGCGGGGCGGCGGTCACGGCCCGGCGCAGGGAGCGGGCCGTCCAGGAGTCGGAGGGGATGACGGAGAGGGCTGCCGAGATGACGGAGGCCGCCGAGCCCCCGGCCATCGCCGCCGCGACGCCCGCCGCGACGGCCTGGCCGCCGTAGATGCCCTCGCCGTCGTGGCTGACGCAGCCGTCGATGGCGACCAGCCGGGCGGCTTCGGCGGGCCGGCCCGCCGCGAAGACGCCGAAGGGGGCCGCCCGCATGGCCAGACCGTCCGACCAGGCGTGCCGGTGCTGTGCGGAGATGGGGGCCGCCAGGCCCCGGCGGAGGTTCTCCAGGGTGCCGCGTTCCGAGAAGCCCGCGCCGCGGAACGGGCCTTCGTCCAGGTCCGCGATCCAGTGGTGCCAGGCCCGTTCCACGTGGGCGACCGTCAGCGCCGACCCGTGGCGGGCCAGCAGCAGGCCCGAGAAGATCGCGTACTCGGTGTCGTCCGTACCCGCCGGGTCGTCCGAGACGAAGCCCTCGATCCGGCCCCACTTCGCCCGGATCTCCGAGGGCTTCATGTTCTCCGCGGGGGCGCCGAGCGCGTCACCCACCGCGAGTCCGAGAAGAGCGCCCCGGGCCCGTTCGAGGAGGACCTGCGGATTGCATGCAATCAGCTCCATGGCGCGCCTCTCCACTTGATGGGACTCATATTGAGCCCTTGGGGGATTTGTGCCATGGCATGTGGTTTGTCGCTCGTCGCGAAACACCCGCCGCGCACCGCCGTCACCCGGTCGCCGATCCCCAAAACCCCAGGTAAGTACGGCCTTCCTTGCTGGCGGGGGCCGGAAATCGTGCGTAGTTTCGAGGAGTTCAGGGGGAGTGGGTGTCAGCGCGTCGTCCATGGCACAGCTCTGTGCACCCACTCGTACAAAAGAGGAGATAGCCGGCATGTCCATCATCGATATCGAAGCACCGCTTCACACCGCCCACCGCGACAACCACACCCACCGTGACGTCAACGGCGGATGGCTGCGCCCGGCGGTCTTCGGTGCGATGGACGGGCTCGTCTCCAACCTCGCGCTGATGACCGGCGTGGCCGGCGGCGCCGTGGCCCCGCACGTCATCGTGGTCACCGGCCTGGCCGGCCTCGCCGCCGGAGCCTTCTCCATGGCGGCGGGGGAGTACACCTCGGTCGCCTCGCAGCGCGAGCTCGTGCTCGCCGAACTGGACATAGAGCGCCAGCAGTTGCGCAAGCACCCCATTGACGAAATGGAGGAGCTGGCCGAGCTCTACGTCTCGCGCGGCGTCGAGCCGGCGCTGGCCCGCGAGGTGGCCATGCAGCTGTCCCGCGACCCGGAGCAGGCGCTGGAGATCCACGCCCGCGAGGAGCTCGGGATCGACCCGGACGACCTGCCGTCGCCGATGGTCGCGGCCGTGTCCTCCTTCGGATCGTTCGCGCTCGGCGCGCTCGTCCCGCTGCTGCCCTACCTGCTCGGCGTGACCGTCCTGTGGCCCGCGGTGCTCGCGGCCCTGGTGGGGCTCTTCCTCTGCGGCGCGGTGGTCTCCCGGGTCACGGCCCGGTCCTGGTGGTACAGCGGGCTGCGCCAGCTCGTCCTGGGTGGCGCGGCCGCGGGTGTGACGTACATCCTGGGAACCTGGATCGGCGGAGCCGTAGGCTGACCGTGCAGGGAGTGAGACACTATGCAGTAGGCAACATAAGTAGTCAGTTACTCGGCGGTTTCGATCCTATGTCCGCCGGGCAATCAGACCCTGGGCGCCGGGCAATGAGGCCCGCCCCTCCCCCGGGACCTTCGACCCGTGTCCCGATTGCAGGGCACCTGCGAAAGTCCCCTCTTGCCTGCTCCGTGCAGTGTCCGCATGCTGGAACGACATATCCGCTTCGCGGGATTGTCGTCATCATGTAATCTGCACGAAATTTCGCAGAGGGCCAACGTCGTCCCTCGGCTATGCACATATGCCACGACGACGACGGGAGAGCCGATGCGTTCCGCATCCACGCACTCCGCGACCGGCCTCAGCAACACCGCCTGGTCGCCCATGGACGGTCGCCCCGCCCAGCAGGGCATGTACGACCCGCGCAACGAGCACGACGCCTGTGGCGTCGGCTTTGTGGCCAACCTCACCGGCGAGGCCAGCCACATGCTGGTCGAGCAGGCGCTGACCGTATTGCGGAACCTCGAGCACCGAGGCGCCACCGGATCCGAGCCCGACTCGGGCGACGGCGCCGGCATCCTCTCCCAGGTCCCGGACGCGTTCCTGCGCGACGTGACCGGTTTCGACCTTCCCGAGGCCGGCGCGTACGCCGTCGGCATCGCCTTCCTCCCCGCCGACGGCACCGCACAGGCCGTCGCCGTGGAGCAGATCGAGGCCATCGCCGCCGAGGAGAACCTGACGGTTCTCGGCTGGCGCGAGGTTCCGGTCACCCCCGACCTGCTCGGCAACGGCGCCCGCGCCACCATGCCGGCCTTCTCGCAGCTGTTCGTCAGCAACGGGACGAGCGGGATCGAGCTGGACCGCAAGGCCTTCGTGCTGCGCAAGCGCGCCGAGCGCGAGGCCGGGGTCTACTTCCCGTCGCTCTCCACCCGCACGATCGTCTACAAGGGCATGCTGACCACCGGCCAGCTGGAGCCGTTCTTCCCGGACCTCTCCGACCGCCGCTTCGCGTCCGCGATCGCCCTGGTCCACTCCCGGTTCTCGACGAACACCTTCCCGTCGTGGCCGCTGGCCCACCCGTACCGCTTCGTCGCGCACAACGGCGAGATCAACACGGTCAAGGGCAACCGGAACTGGATGCGGGCCCGCGAGTCCCAGCTGGCCTCCGGCCTCTTCGGCGAGGGCGCCCTCGAGCGGATCTTCCCGATCTGCACCCCGGACGCCTCCGACTCGGCCTCCTTCGACGAGGTCCTGGAGCTGCTCCACCTCGGCGGCCGTTCGCTGCCGCACAGCGTGCTGATGATGATCCCGGAGGCGTGGGAGAACCACACCTCCATGTCGCCGGCCCGCCGCGCGTTCTACAAGTACCACTCCACGCAGATGGAGCCGTGGGACGGCCCCGCCTGCGTCACCTTCACCGACGGCACCCAGGTCGGCGCGGTCCTCGACCGCAACGGTCTGCGCCCCGGCCGCTACTGGGTCACCGACGACGACTTCGTCGTGCTCTCCTCCGAGGTCGGCGTCCTGGACATCGACCCGGCCAAGGTCGTCCGCAAGGGCCGCCTGCAGCCCGGCAAGATGTTCCTCGTCGACACCGCCCAGAAGCGGATCATCGAAGACGACGAGATCAAGGACGCGCTGGCCGCCGAGCACCCGTACGCCGAATGGCTGGAGACGGGCGAGATCGAGCTGACGGACCTGCCCGAGCGTGAGCACATCGTGCACACCCACGCCTCGGTCACCCGCCGCCAGCAGACCTTCGGCTACACCGAGGAAGAACTCCGCGTCATCCTCGCGCCGATGGCCCGCAGCGCCGGCGAGCCGCTGGGCTCCATGGGCACGGACTCCCCGATCGCGGCCCTGTCCGAGCGCCCCCGGCTGCTCTTCGACTACTTCACCCAGCTCTTCGCGCAGGTCACCAACCCGCCGCTGGACGCCATCCGCGAGGAGCTCGTCACCTCGCTGCTGTCCTCGCTCGGCCCGCAGGGCAACCTGCTGGAGCCGACCGCCGCGTCCTGCCGCAGCGTCACGCTGCCGTTCCCGGTGATCGACAACGACGAGCTGGCCAAGCTCATCCACGTCAACGCCGACGGCGACATGCCGGGCATGAAGGCCGCCACCCTCTCGGGCCTGTACCGGGTCTCGGGCGGCGGCCAGGCGCTGGCCGCCCGCATCGAGGAGATCCGCGGCGAGGTCGACGCGGCCATCGAGAACGGCGCGCACCTGATCGTCCTCTCGGACCGTCACTCCGACGCCGAGCACGCGCCGATCCCGTCGCTGCTGCTCACCTCCGCGGTGCACCACCACCTCATCGCCACCAAGCAGCGCACCCAGGTGGGTCTGCTGATCGAGGCCGGCGACGTCCGCGAGGTCCACCACGTCGCGCTGCTCATCGGCTACGGCGCCGCCGCGGTCAACCCGTACCTCGCCATGGAGTCCGTCGAGGACCTCCTGCGCGCCGGTACCTTCCTGACCGGCCTGGAGCCGGAGCAGGCCATCAAGAACCTGATCTACGCGCTCGGCAAGGGCGTCCTGAAGGTCATGTCCAAGATGGGCATCTCCACCGTCGCCTCCTACCGCGGCGCGCAGGTCTTCGAGGCCGTCGGCCTGAACGAGGAGTTCGTCGCCGCGTACTTCGCGGGCACCGCCACCAAGATCGGCGGCGCCGGCCTGGACGTCATCGCCAAGGAGGTGGCCGCGCGCCACACCAAGGCGTACCCGGCCTCCGGCATCGCGGCCACGCACCGCGCGCTGGAGATCGGCGGCGAGTACCAGTGGCGCCGCGAGGGCGAGCCGCACCTGTTCGACCCGGACACGGTCTTCCGCCTGCAGCACGCCACGCGCAACCGCCGGTACGACATCTTCAAGCAGTACACGGACCGGGTGAACGAGCAGTCCGAGCGCCTGATGACGCTGCGCGGGCTCTTCGGCTTCAAGACTGCGGAAGCCGACGGGCGTCAAGCCATCTCCATCGACGAGGTCGAGTCGGTCGCCGACATCGTCAAGCGCTTCTCCACCGGCGCCATGTCGTACGGCTCCATCTCCAAGGAGGCGCACGAGACCCTCGCCATCGCCATGAACCAGTTGGGCGCCAAGTCCAACACCGGTGAGGGCGGCGAGGACCCGGACCGCCTGTACGACCCGGCGCGCCGCTCCTCCATCAAGCAGGTCGCCTCCGGCCGCTTCGGTGTCACGAGCGAGTACCTGGTCAACGCGGACGACATCCAGATCAAGATGGCGCAGGGTGCCAAGCCCGGCGAGGGCGGCCAGCTGCCCGGCCACAAGGTCTACCCGTGGGTCGCCAAGACCCGGCACTCCACCCCGGGCGTCGGCCTGATCTCCCCGCCGCCGCACCACGACATCTACTCCATCGAGGACCTGGCTCAGCTGATCCACGACCTCAAGAACGCCAACCCGGTCGCCCGCATCCACGTGAAGCTGGTCTCCGAGGTCGGCGTGGGTACCGTCGCGGCCGGTGTCTCCAAGGCCCACGCGGACGTCGTCCTCATCTCCGGCCACGACGGCGGTACGGGCGCTTCCCCGCTCACCTCGCTGAAGCACGCGGGCGGTCCCTGGGAGCTCGGCCTCGCCGAGACCCAGCAGACCCTGCTGCTCAACGGGCTGCGCGACCGCATCGTGGTCCAGACGGACGGCCAGCTCAAGACCGGCCGCGACGTCATCATCGCCGCGCTGCTCGGCGCCGAGGAGTTCGGTTTCGCGACCGCGCCGCTCGTCGTCTCCGGCTGCGTCATGATGCGCGTCTGTCACCTGGACACCTGCCCGGTCGGCATCGCCACCCAGAACCCGGTCCTGCGGGACCGCTTCTCCGGCAAGCCGGAGTTCGTCGTCAACTTCTTCGAGTTCATCGCGGAGGAGGTGCGCGAGCTCCTCGCCGAGCTGGGCTTCCGCACGATCGAGGAGGCCGTCGGCCACGCCGAGCTCCTCGACACCAGCAAGGCCGTCACGCACTGGAAGGCGCAGGGTCTCGACCTGGAGCCGCTCTTCTACGTGCCGGAGCTGCCCGAGGGCGCGGTCCGCCACGCCCTGATCGAGCAGGACCACGGCCTGGAGAAGGCGCTCGACAACGAGCTCATCCGCCTCGCCGCGGACGCGCTGAACGCCGACTCGGCCGAGACCGCGCAGCCGGTCCGCGCCCAGGTCGCGATCCGCAACATCAACCGTACGGTCGGCACCATGCTCGGCCACGAGGTCACGAAGAAGTTCGGCGGTGCGGGCCTGCCCGACAACACCATCGACCTGACCTTCACCGGCTCCGCCGGCCAGTCCTTCGGCGCCTTCCTCCCGCGCGGTGTGACGCTGCGCCTGGAGGGCGACGCCAACGACTACGTCGGCAAGGGCCTCTCCGGCGGCCGTGTCGTGGTCCGTCCCGACCGCGGCGCCGAGCACCTGGCCGAGTACTCGACCATCGCGGGCAACACGATCGGCTACGGCGCCACCGGCGGCGAGCTGTTCCTGCGCGGCCGCACCGGCGAGCGCTTCTGCGTCCGCAACTCCGGCGCCCTGGTCGTCTCGGAAGGCGTGGGCGACCACGGCTGCGAGTACATGACCGGCGGCACCGCGGTCGTCCTCGGCGAGACGGGCCGCAACTTCGCGGCGGGCATGTCGGGCGGCGTCGCGTACGTCATCGACCTGGACCCTGCCAACGTCAACGTCGGCAACACGGGCGCGCTCGAAGCCCTCTCCGACACCGACTCCCAGTGGCTGCACGATGTGGTGCGCCGCCACGAGGAGGAGACCGGCTCGACCGTGGCCGCGAAGCTCCTGGCTGACTGGACCGCCTCGGCGGCCCGCTTCAGCAAGATCATCCCGACCACGTACAAGGCAGTGCTCGCCGCCAAGGACGCCGCTGAGCTCGCCGGACTCTCCGAGTCCGAGACCACGGAGAAGATGATGGAGGCGGCGACCAATGGCTGACCCGAAGGGCTTCCTCACCACCCCCCGCGAGACCGCCCGCACCCGTCCTGTGGCCGAGCGCCTCAAGGACTGGAACGAGGTCTACGTTCCGGGCTCGCTGCTGCCGATCATCAGCAAGCAGGCCGGCCGCTGCATGGACTGCGGCATCCCGTTCTGCCACAACGGCTGCCCGCTCGGGAACCTGATCCCCGAGTGGAACGACTTCGCGTACCGCGAGGACTGGACCGCCGCCTCCGAGCGGCTGCACGCGACGAACAACTTCCCGGAGTTCACCGGGCGGCTGTGCCCGGCGCCGTGCGAGTCCGCCTGCGTGCTCGGCATCAACCAGCCGGCCGTCACCATCAAGAACGTCGAAGTCTCGATCATCGACAAGGCGTGGGACAACGGCGACGTCACCCCGCAGGCGCCCGAGCGCCTATCGGGCAAGACCGCCGCGGTCATCGGCTCCGGCCCGGCGGGTCTCGCCGCGGCCCAGCAGCTGACCCGGGCCGGCCACACCGTGGTGGTGTACGAGCGCGCCGACCGCATCGGCGGGCTGCTGCGCTACGGCATCCCCGAGTTCAAGATGGAGAAGGTGCACATCAACCGCCGCATCGAGCAGATGCGCGCGGAGGGCACCAAGTTCCGTACCGGCGTCGAGGTCGGCCGCGACGTCACCGCCACCGACCTGCGCAAGCGGTTCGACGCGGTCGTCATCGCGGCGGGCGCGACGATCTCCCGCGACCTGCCGGTCCCGGGCCGCGACCTGAACGGCATCCACTTCGCGATGGAGTACCTCCCCCTCGCGAACAAGGTCCAGGAGGGCGACTTCATGGCGCCCCCCATCACGGCCGAGGGCAAGCACGTGGTCGTCATCGGCGGCGGCGACACCGGCGCGGACTGCGTGGGCACCGCCCACCGCCAGGGCGCGGCCTCGGTCACGCAGCTGGAGATCATGCCGCGTCCCTCCGAGGACCGGCCGGCCGGCCAGCCCTGGCCGACCTTCCCCATGCTGTACAAGGTCACCTCTGCTCACGAGGAGGGCGGCGAGCGGATCTACTCCGTCTCCACCACCCACTTCGAGGGCGACGAGGACGGCAACGTCCAGGCCCTCCACCTGGTCGAGGTCGCCTTCGAGGACGGCAAGCTCGTCCAGAAGCCCGGCACCGAGCGCGTCCTCCCCGCGCAGCTGGTCACCCTGGCGATGGGCTTCACCGGCACCGACCAGGAGAACGGCCTCACGGCGCAGTTCGGCCTGGCGATGGACGCCCGCGGCAACATCGAGCGCGACGCCTCCTACGCGACCAACGTCGACGGCGTCTTCGTCGCCGGCGACGCCGGCCGCGGCCAGTCGCTCATCGTCTGGGCCATCGCGGAAGGCCGCTCGGCCGCCCGCGGCGTGGACCGCTTCCTGACCGGCACCAGCGCCCTTCCGTACCCGGTCAAGCCGACGGACCGCTCGATCACCGTCTGACCGCAGTACCCCGCTTGACCCGCGTTACCCCCGGCCCCGGCCGGGACCCCTCATACGGTCCGTACAACGGTGTACGGGACTCTGACACAACGCCCGCCACGACTCCTTCTGGACGCCGTGCTCGCGCACCGCTCGGCCGCAGGCGGCCTCCCGGGCTTCGCCCGGCTGCGCCGGCCTCCGGCCGTCGGGTGGTCATTGAGGTTGAGCAGCACCCCCGGCCCCGGCCGGGACCCCTCATACGGTCCGTACAACGGTGTACGGGACTCTGACACAACGCCCGCCACGTCCCCGACCAGGGGTGGCGGGCGTTGTGGCGTTCCGGGGCGGTCAGGCTTCGGGTGTGAACTCGTACCGGAGCTCGTACAGGTGGCCTGCCTTCACCATCACGGTGACCTCGATCGGCCGTTCCTCGTCGCCGTACACCGTACGGAGGGTCCGCAGGACGGGGAGGTCGCCGGGTAGCCGCAGGGCGGTGTACTGCTCCTGCGTCGCTACCCGGGCGGAGAGCCGGTCCACGCTGCGCCGGGGCGGGAAGCCGAGTTCCGTCAGCAGGGTCGGAGTGCCACCCCGGATCCGGCGGGGCTCCGCGAGGGCGGTGCCGCGCGCGAGGTCCGGCGGGTAGTACGAACTCACCAGTTCGGCGGGTTCGCCGTCGATGCTGATCAGCTGGCGCCTGCACACGGCCGGGCTGTCCTCGGGGAGGCCGAGCGCGGCAGCGACATCACCGACGACGGGCACCTCTTCCACCGCCAGCAGGGTGCTGTGCGCTGGTCCGGTACGGCCCGGTTCCGAGGCTTCGGCGAGCCACGGGTAGGCCGCCCCGTCCACGGCCGGGGTGAGGGAGCCGGCCGGGCGAACGGTCCGCTGGCGGGTGTCCCGTACGGTCACGGCCGAGCCCGCACGACCCAGGGCCAGCCCTTCGTCCTTGAGGAGCTGGACGGCCTTCTGGATCGTGGCGTTGGAGGCATCGAAGCGGGCCTTCAGCTGCGCGGTGGAAGGCAGCTTCGATCCAGGCGGGAGGCCGCCGCTCATGATCTCGTCCCGCAGATCGGCGGCGATGCGGGCGTGTAGCGGCCGGGGGTCGGGGCCCGCGGCTTCGGAACTGGACAGGGTCATGCGACCTCGATGTCGATCTCGTACCGCAACTGCTGGCGTCCGGCAGGCATGACCATCACGTCGGCCTGGATCGGCCGGCCCGCTGCGTCGTAGGTGGTCCGGGCGAGTTGGAGGACCGGCTCGACGGGCCCGAGGAGCAGGTGCTCCCGTTCCTCGGGGTCTGGCATCCGGGCCGTCACGTTCTCGACGGCCCGCACGCCGATGTGTCCCAGCCCGGCCAGCAGGGTTACTGCGCCGCCTCGGATCTTCGCGGTTCCGGCCAGCGGGGTGCCTGCGGCGATGTCATTCGGGTAGTAGGTGTCGGTCAACTCGGTTGGCTCGCCGTCGAGTTCGATGATCCGGCGCCGGGTGATGACGGTCTCCCCGCTCGTGAGGTCGAGCATCCGGGTGACCTCGGCCGGGGCCTCGCTCTCTCCGGCGTGCAGGATGCGCTGCCCGCCGCGACGACCCGCGGCTTGCGCCTCATTGGTCCAGGCGTCCGAGTCTCCGGCGGGGCGGGGGGTCAAGTACGGCATCGACGTGCTGGTCCATCCGCTGCCGCTCACGCTGCCTCCTCAGTGCCCGTGGCTCTCTGCCGGTGCCCACGTTAAGCGACACCTCTGCCCTATCCCACCCTGTAAACCTTGCTGCTTTTCGCGAATAGCGATACGTTCTGTGTGGCCTTGGAAGCTCAGCGTTAAGGCGGTGGGGTGCTATGTCCTTGTCTCGGCAGCAGCGGTTCCCCCGGGCCCGTGCCTCGGTGCGCGCGGCCCGGCAGTTCGCAGGTGACACGCTTGGCGATTGGGGCGTGTGCGAGCGGCGGGACGACATACGGCTCTGCGTGTCCGAGCTCGCCACGAATGCGGTTCTGCACGGGGTCCCGCTGGGGCGGGAGTTCTCCGTGCGCCTCGAGCGGGAGGGCGGGATCGTGACGATCGAGGTTCGCGACAGCGGCCCGGGTCACCCCGTCGTGCAGCAGTCCGACCTTTGCGCCCGGAGGGGCCGGGGGCTGTGGTTGGTGGTCGAGCTCGCGGACGAGTTCCAGATCCGCGACGAGCGGGTGGGCAAGACGATCCGGGCTGGGTTCAAGCTAGCCTCGACGTGAGCTGAGTGACGGTGACACAACGCCCGCCACGTCCCCGACCAGGGGTGGCGGGCGTTGTGGCGTGTGCGGTGCGGGCTACCCGGTCCGAGGTGCGGTTGCTTGCCTGCCGGTCCATCCGGTGTCGTTCATGGTGCCTCCTGAGGGTTCGTCGCCGACCGGCGGTGTGCGGGTTCGGGGGCCGTCAGAGGGGCTTGGGGGAGGTGTAGCCGACCACGTACCGGGATGTCGCCGACTGCTTGGTGTTCTTGTAGGTGAGTTTGTCGCCGGAGTTCCCCTCGACGGAGAAGTAGGCCGTGTACCTGGTGCTGTAGGCGGTCAGCACGCCGACGTGGTCGATGACGCCGTCAAGGTTCCAGTCGTAGCTGACGACGTCTCCCTTCCTGGGGACGTACGTCTTGGCCTCCACCTGGGCCCGCGTGTGCCAGGTGCCGTTGGCGCGGCCGTAGTCGCGGAAGGAGGCTGCCGCGGCGTTGAGGCCGGTGACTTTGGCGCCGCCCCAGTACCACGTGTACTTCGCGAAGTCGGAGCACCAGGCGCGGGACTTCCAGTTCACGGTGGTCCAGGTCTTGGTGTTGTTGATGTAGACGTAGCCCTTGCTCTTGCCGCAGGCCGCGCCGTTGGTGCCGGTGCGCGGGGCGCTCGTACCGTCGAAACGACGGTTGCGCGGGTCGGTCCAGAAGCCCGTGTAGAAGTTGCAGTTGTTCTTGGCGTTCGCGCCGTTGGCCGCGCCCTCGTACT
The DNA here is from genome assembly GCF_044759865.1 of Streptomyces sp. NPDC099050. NCBI lineage: Bacteria > Bacillati > Actinomycetota > Actinomycetes > Kitasatosporales > Streptomycetaceae > Streptomyces > Streptomyces sp. NPDC099050. The sequence continues at coordinate 344,902 of NZ_JBIWAE010000002.1, forward strand.
TGCGCTTGCGGACCTCGGCGTTGTCGCTCGTGTACTGGCCGAGTGCCTGCGCGGCTATGCCGTCGCCGAGCGTGGCGGCCTGTGCCGCCCCCGCCAGGGTGAGGTCGCCGAGGGTCAGGCCGGCCGTCAGGGCCAGGACGGCCACGGCTTTGAGCGTGCGGTGCCGTTCCGTGCTGTGAACGGGTGCCGGGGGCATGGGGGCTGGCGTCGTCATGGCATGACCTCGCGAAGTCGGACCGGATGTGGGTGGTGCGGGGCGGTGAGCCGGCCCATGGGGCTGAGCCCAGGGCTGGATGCCCGCCGACCGACCATCACCCGGACCGGAAAGCAGCGTCCAGCGATCTTCATGTCCCGGACACCGGACGGCTGTCCGGGCTGGTCAGGGGCGTGAGGAGGTCGGCAACGCGGCCTGGAAGATGGCGAGTTATGCTGTAGCTGACAGTGCCTCGGGCTGGGAACCATGTGCACCATGGATCCCGCCGACGACCTGGAACCGCGAAGAGCCGACAGCGCCGCCGCGTTCATCGCTCTGCTCCGGGAGCTGAAGAGCCGCTCCGGACTGACCTACCGGCAGCTCGAACGCCGCGCCGCCGACCAGGGCGGGGTGCTCGCCCGCAGTACGCTCGCCGACGTGCTGGCGGGCAAGAAGCTTCCGCGCCCCGAACTCCTCTCGGACTTCGTACGGGCCTGCGGCGACGGTGCGAGGGCCGATGAGTGGCTCAGGTCCTGGAGCCGCATCGCCGCGCAGCCGCCCACCGTTCCCACCGTTCCCGCCGTTCCCGCCGCTCTCACCGGGCAGACAGCCCCGCCCTCGGCGGAGTCGCCCGCTCTGCCCGGCCGGCGCCGGCGCGTCCTGATGGTGTTGGCGGTCGTCGGGGTGCTGGCGGCAGCGGCCGTGGTCGCGGGCATCACCGGCTGGCCGCGCGCCGGCTCCGGCGCCTCGGCGAAGTCGGCTCTGCGCGAAACACCGGCGGCGCAGCTGCCCGTCGGCAGCGCGCTGTGGATCCGCCCGGCTCTGGCGCCGGGGCTCTGCCTGACCGACGGCGTCGTCCGGGACCGCCGCTACGACTCCCTGGTGGCCGTACAGCGTCCGTGCGAGGAGACCGCGCCGCACCGCACGACCCTGCTGAACGCGGGCGTCGGCACGTACCGCATCCAGTGGTACCGGCCCGAGATGGGACCGGCATGCCTTCGGCTGCGCGGGCAGGGGGCGGGCGCCGAACTGCTGGAGCCGTGGGCCAGGTGCGACCTCGCCAGCCACTTCCGCTTCGAGCCCGCGCGGGCCGCGAACGCGAGCGGCTATCGCATCCGGGTCAACGATCAGGGCTGCGTGGGCATCAAGGGCGGCGGTGCCGAGCCGGGGACGGAGGCCGTGGTCGAACCGTGTGCCCAGGACGCCAGGCAGATCTTCACCGTGACGCCGGAGCCCGTGGCGTCTCCGGCGCCCGCGGAGACCTCCACCGCTCCGGCGAAGTCGTAGACGCCCGCGGTCACCTGACCCGGTGGCTCGGCCGGGAGGACGCCCCGCGGTGGCCCGGGGAGCGTGCCGAGCTGCGGGGTGGGCGGGGGCGGGTTATCAAGGGGGGTGAAGGCGAGCCCGGGTGGTGTGGGGGTCGCCGCCCCCACGCTGAGGAGTGCGTCCCGTGGAGTTCGAGGTCAATGGCGTCCCGTGCGCGGTGGACGTGGACGGTGATCCGGCCGCCGTCGAGGTGGTGCGGGAGCAGTTGGGGCTGACCGGGACCAAGCTGGTCTGCGCCGGCGGGGTGTGCGGGGCGTGCACGGTGCAGGTCGACGGTGAGCCGCGGGTGGCGTGTCTGACGCCGGCGGTGCGGCTGGCCGGGCGGCGGGTGACGACCGTGGAGGGGCTGGCCGGTCACCCGGTCGGGCGTGCCTTCGCGGGTGAGGACGCCCTCCAGTGCGGTTACTGCACGCCCGGGTTCGTGGTCGAGGCCGCCGCGTTCTTCGAGCGGTGGCGGGCCGCGCACGGAAGGAGCAGGCCGGGGCGGGAGGAGATCGCGGAGGCGCTGGCCGGTCACCTGTGCCGGTGCGGGGCGTACGAGGGGATCTTCAGCGCCGTGGCCGCGGCCTGTGCGGGCGACTACGAAGGGGAGACGGCGGCCGCGGTCCCGCGCGCCGAGGCTCCCGAGAAGGTGGACGGGTCCGCGCGGTACACCACCGATCAGCGCCCCGAGGGGCTGCTGGAGGGGGTGATCATCCGCTCGCCGCACGCGCACGCGTACGTACGGTCCCTGGAGGCCGGGGACGCGGTGGTGGTGCCGATGCTGCCGCCCGACGGCGTGGTGCGGTACGTCGGGCAGCCGGTGGCGGCCGTCGCGGGGCCGGACCGGGCATCCGCCCGGGCGGCCGCCGCGCGGGTCACGGTGGAGTACGAGGTGCTGCCGGCCGCCCTCGACGTGAGCCGGGCGCGGGCCGGCGAGGGGCCGCTGGTCTACGAGGACAAGGCGGCGCGCAAGCTGGCGCCCGGGTCCGGCGAGGCCCCGCAGCTGATGCCCGCCCGCTGGCGCGGCAACCGGCGCGGCCCCTCCGCGATGAGCAAGCGCCCGGCCACGGCCGTACGCCGGATCACGGAGGCCCGTAAGAACAGCCCCGAGCGGGTGGTCGAGGGACTGTTCACCACCGCCGCGCAGACGCACACCCCGCTCGAACCGCACGCCTGCCTGGCCTGGTGGGACGACGGAACCCTCCACCTGGAGGTGTCCACGCAGTCGGTCAAGCAGGTGGCCGTACTCGCCGCCGAGCGCTTCGGCGTGCCCGTCGAACGGGTGCTGGCCCGGGCCGTCCACGTGGGCGGAGGCTTCGGCTGCAAGATGGGGCTGACGTCGGACGTCGTTGCCGCGGTCGAGCTGGCCCGGCTGCACGGCGCCCCGGTGCGGGTGGTGCTGGACCGCGACGAGGAGCTCACCGACGGCGGGTACCGGCCCGGGACCCGGATCCGGCTGGCGATGACCGCGGACGCCTCCGGGGAACTGAGCGCGCTGGCCATGGACGTGGACACCGACGGCGGGGTCTCGGTGGGCGGCACCGTCGCCGCGCTGGCCCGGTTCATGTACGGCAAGGCCCCGCGCCGGCTACGGGACTTCGACACCGTCACCCACCGGCCGCCGGGCGCCCCCTTCCGGGGCCCGGGCGGACCCACGATGTGCTGGGCCCTGGAACAGGCCGTCGACGAGATGGCCCACCGGCTCGGCCAGGACCCGATCGCGCTGCGCCGCCGCTGGGACGGCAACCCGAAGCGCCACGCGCTGTACGACCTGGCCGCGGTGCTCCCGGCCTGGACGGGGACCCGCGGCGGCACCGGACGGTTCCGCCGGGGCGTCGGCGTGGCCGCGGCCAACTGGCTGTACTTCCTCGACCCCGTCACCGAGGTCGAGCTCACCGTCGAGGACGGGATCGTGGTCGCCCGCTGCGCCGTGCAGGACATGGGCACCGGCTCGCGCACCGTACTGCGCCGGGCCGTCGCCGAAGGGCTCGGCGTGCCGGAGGAGAGGGTGCGCGCCGAGGTCGGGCACAGCGACACCGTGCACGGGCCCACCTCCGGCGGCAGCCGCACCACGCCGTCCATCGTGCCCGCCGCCATGGACGCCGCCGAACGGCTGCGCGACGCGCTCGGCGGCGGTGACGGCGACGTGGCCTCCCGGCTGGGGCTTGCGAACGGCGTACGGGTCACCGGCCGGCGCCCCCGCGACCGCCGGGGCTTCGTGACCCCCCTCAGCCTGACCATGGGGGGCGTGGCGATCGGCCGCGGCTTCACCGGATCGGTGCAGGTCGCCGAGGTGGAGGTGGACACCCGGCTCGGCCGGATCCGCCCGCTGCGCGTGTGGAGCGGCATCGCCGCGGGCCGCATCCACGAGGAACGGCTCGCCCGCAGCCAGTGCGAGGGCGCCGTCGTCCAGGGCGTCGGCTACGCCCTGTTCGAGGAGCGGCGCACCGACCCGGTCACGGGACGGGTGCTGACCGACAACCTGGAGGACTACCGCATCCCCGGCATCGGGGACACCCCCGAGATCACCGTCCACTTCCACCAGGAGGGCTTCGAGCACGTCCCCGGCGGCGGAGTCGGCCTCGGGGAGATCTCCACCCTGCCCACCGCGGCCGCCCTGGCCAACGCCGTCCACGACGCGACCGGCTGGCGCCCGTACGACATGCCCATCCGCCCCGACCGGCTCCTGGAAGGACTGGGTACGTGAGCACCGAGCCCACCCTCACCGCTCTCTCGGCCTCCGTCCTGGCGCGCGGCGGGGAGCTGCGCGCCGGCGGCACCGACACCACCGCCCGCCACCGAGCGGGCATCGCCCCGGGCCCGTTCACCGACCTCGACGGCGCGGACAGCCTGCGCGGCTGTACGACGCTGCCCGGCGGGGGCTTGCGGATCGGCGCCCTGACCACGCTCACCGAGCTGGCCATCGATCCGCGGGTGCGCTCCGGCTGGCCCGCCCTGGCGGTGTCGGCCGGGGCCGCGGCGACCCCGCAGGTCCGCGCCGCCGGCACCCTGGGCGGCAACCTGCTCCAGCGCAACCGCTGCTGGTACTACCGCAATCCGCACTTCAGCTGCCTGCAGAAGGGCGGCTCCGGCTGCCCCGCGCGCGAGGGCGACCACCACTTCGGCGTGGTCAGCGGCGACGGCCCGTGCGTCGCCCCGCACCCGTCGACCCTCGCGATGGCCCTGCTCACTTACGACGCCGGGGTCGAGATCCACGGCGAATCGCCGCGCACGGTGGCCGAGGTGTACGGGGACGGCGACCGGCTCCACCGGGCCGACCACCTGCTGGCACCGGACCGCGTCCTCACCGCGGTCCTGCTGCCGCCGCCCCTGCCGGGCGAACGCGCCGCCTACCACCGGGCCACCAGCCGGGCCCACGGCGAATGGCCCCTGGTCGAGGCCACCGCCCGGCTCGGGTTCGACGGGGCGACCGTCACGCACGCCGCCGTCGCGGCGGGCGGCGTGGCGCGGGTACCGCTGCGGCTGCCGGAGGTGGAGACCGTCCTGATCGGCCGGGAGGCCACCCCCGATGCCCTCGCAGCCGCGGCCGCGACGGTACTGGCCCGCTGCCGGCCGCTGCCGCAGACCGGCTACAAGGCGACCCTGTTCCGCGACACCGTCCTGGAGGTGCTGGAACGGGCCGCCGCCCCGGCGGCTGCCGCCCCGGCCGCCGCCGGGTAGCCCCCGTCCGGGTGCGGACATCCTGAAAGCCGGGACCCGGTCGCCGCCATCGGTGGCGACCGGGTCCTTCGTCATGCCCGGCGGCTGTCGCTTGACAGGCACGGCATGGCTAGAGTCCTATAGTGCTAGGAAGCTAGATGAATAGAGGAGGACAGTGATCGAGTTTCACCTCGATGGCCGGTCCGGCGTCGCTCCGTACATGCAGTTGATCCACCAGGTGCGCCAAGCCCTGCGGCTGGGGCTGCTGGTCGAGGGGGATCGGCTGCCGACGGTCAAGGACGTCGCCGCACAGGTGGCGATCAACCCGAACACCGTGCTCAAGGCGTACCGGGAGCTCGAATACGAAGGCCTGGTCACGAAGAAGCCCGGGGTCGGCACCTTTATCTCCGGCACGCTCGGCGACACCTCGCTGTCCGCGCACGAGCCGCTGCGGCAGGAGTTGCGGCGGTGGCTCGACGCGGCGCGGGCTGCCGGGTTGGACGAGGAGAGCATCGAGGCGCTGTTCCTGAGCACCTTCCGTACCCGCAGTCGTACGGACACGCATACCGAGGAGGGGACATGACCGCCGTTTTGGAAGCCCGTGCGCTGGGCAAGCGGTACGGCCGCAAACAGGCGCTTTCCGATTGCACCCTGAGCCTGCCGGCCGGGCGGGTCGTCGGACTGGTCGGACCCAACGGGGCCGGGAAGTCGACCCTGCTGCAGCTGGCCTGCGGGCTGATCGGGCCGACTTCCGGCAGCATCGAAGTGCTCGGCGGGCGGCCCGCGTCCGGGCCCGGGCAGCTGTCCAAGGTCGGGTTCGTCGCCCAGGACACGCCCACATACGCGGGGCTTTCCATCGCCGACCACCTGGAACTGGGCGCCCGGCTCAACCAGGGCTGGGACGCGGGGCTGGCGCAGGAGCGGATCCGGCGGCTCGGGCTGGACCCGGCGCAGAAGGCCGGCAAGCTCTCCGGCGGTCAGCGTGCCCAGGTCGCCCTGACCCTCGCGGTGGCCAAGAGGCCCGAGCTGCTGCTCCTCGACGAGCCGGTCGCCGCTCTGGACCCGCTGGCCCGGCGGGAGTTCCTGCAGAGTTTGATGGAGTTCGTGGCCGAGGAGGGGGTCACCGTCGTGCTCTCCTCGCACCTGGTCTCCGACCTGGAGCGGGTCTGCGACCACCTGGTCTCGCTGGTCGCCTCACGGGTCCAGGTGGCGGGGGACGTGGACGATCTGCTCGCCAGCCACTTCCGCCTCACCACCGCCCGACGGGACGCCGCCGGCCTGCCGGAGGCCATGCGGGTCATCCAGGAAACCCACACCGAGCGGCAGAGCACCTTCATCGTGCGGGCCGAGAAGGCGGTCCAGGATCCTTCCTGGGTCCTTGAGCCGCTCAACCTGGAGGACCTGGTCCTCACCTACATGAGTCAGGCAGCCACGGCCGGGACCGGCCGCCGAACCACCCTGGAGAACTAGCGATGATCTGGCTGACCTGGCGCCAATACCGCGTCCAGACGCTCGCGGCCCTCGCCGCCCTGGCCGCACTCGCGATATTCCTCGTGGTCACCGGCTTCCAGATGCGGGACACGTACGACAGTACGGTCGCCGGCTGCCAGGGCGGCGCCTGCGAAACGGCCAAGGACGCGCTGGTCGCCGAGTACAAGACCCTGTCCTACTACGTCACGGCCCTGCTCATCGCCGTCCCCGGCATCATCGGCGTCTTCTGGGGCGCTCCGCTGATCGCCCGCGAACTGGAGGCCGGCACCCACCGGCTCGTCTGGAACCAGAGCATCACCCGCGGCCGCTGGCTCCTGGTCAAGCTCGCAACCGTCGGCCTGGCCGCGGTCGCCGTCACCGGACTGCTCAGCCTCCTGGTGACCTGGTGGGCCTCTCCCGTCGACCGGATCACCCTGGACCGGTTCAGTCCCCTGCTGTTCGGCGGGCGCGCGATCGCCCCCCTCGGCTACGCGGCCTTCGCCTTCACCGCGGGGGCGTGCGCGGGTCTGCTCTTGCGGCGCACCGTGCCCGCGATGGCGGCCACCCTGGTCCTCTTCACGGCGGTCCAGATCCTCGTGCCCTTCGCGATCCGGCCGCACTACACGACTCCGGAGCGCGCGGACGTCGCGCTGAACGCGCTGGGCATGGCCCCGCCCGGGTCCGACGCCAAGCCCGTCGGCGCGAAGGACGGCTGGCAGGGCAGCGACATCCGGCTCACGGGCTCCGGCGACAACGCCCGCGTGACGGTGGGGGTGTACCGGCCCGGCGACTGGGTCGTCTCCGACCCCGGGCCGGTGCTGAACCCGGCCGGCAAGGAGCTCCGGGGCGCCGAGGGATGCGCCGACCCCAAGGTCGACCCCCTGGAATGCTTCGCCCGGTCCGACCTCCACGCGGTGGTGGAGTACCAGCCCGCCGACCGCTACTGGAGCTTCCAGTGGATCGAGACGGGAATCTTCCTCGCCCTCTCCGGGCTGCTGGCCGGCTTCTGCTCCTGGTGGCTGCGCCGCCTGGCCTGACGGACGGCGCCGCGAAGGGCGGCCGAAGCCGACGCAACCGGCTTCGGCCGCCCTCTCGACTTTACGGGCGCCGCACCCGCGCCGTGGCCCGGTAGGCCGTCGGGGTGAGGCCCGTGGAGCGGACCAGGTGGGCGCGGAGGGAGTCCGCCGTGCCGAGGCCGCTCCGGGCGGCCACCTGGTCCACGGGGAGGGCGGTCGTCTCCAGGATCTCGCGGGCGCGGTGGAGACGCTGGTGCAGGAGCCACTGCAGGGGGCTGAGACCGGTTTCGGCGCGGAAGTGGCGGGTCAGGGTGCGCACGCTCAGGCCCGCGTGCCGGGCCAGTTCGGCCAGGGTCGTCGGTTCGTGCAGGCGGGCCAGGGCCCAGGCGCGGGTCGCGGCCAGGGAGGTGCCGCGGTCGGCCGGGAGCGGCGTCTCGATGAACTGGGCCTGGCCGCCCGGCCGTGCGGGGGCCGCGACCACCAGGCGGGCGGTGGCGTTCGCGACGGCGGCCCCGTAGTCGCCGCGCACCATGTGCAGGCACAGGTCGATCCCCGCGGAGAGCCCCGCCGAGGTCAGCACTCCGTCGTCCTCGACGAACAGCACGCCCGGCACGATGTCGACCGCGGGGAAGCGCTCCTTGAACTCCTCCGACATGCTCCAGAAGGTCGTGGCGCGCCGGGAGTCGAGGAGACCGGCCTGCGCGAGGACGAACGCGCCCGTGCAGATGGACGCGATCCGCCGGCCCCGCGCGGCGGCGGCCCGCAGGGCGTCCAGGATCCGCGGGTCGGCGCTGACCCGGGCGCCCGTCCCCGTCACCATCACCGTGTCGGCCCGCTCGATCGCCTCCAGGCCGTGGCGTACGACGATGTCGATGCCGATCGCCGCGGTGACGACGCCGGGGGTGGGGGTGCAGACCGTCACCTCGTAGGCCGGGTCCTCCCCGAGGCGCGTCGCGCCGAAGACCATCTCCGGGATCGACAAGTCGAAAGTGGTCACCGGGGGGACCGCGATGACCGTCACCCGGTGCGGACGGCGGGCCGGACGGTGGGTCGCAAGAGGGGTCGTCATGGCTCGAATCTCCGGACGGCTGGCATTCAGGCCACTACTGTACGGCGCTGCCCGGGGCGAGAGTTGATCCATCGCATGATCAACTCATGCCTCCAGCAAGGGAGTACGGCCATGTCCGTGCACGTCGTCACCGGAGCCGGCCCGATCGGCACCGCCACCGCCCGCCTGCTCGCCGCGTCCGGCGAGCGGGTCCGTGTCATCACCCGTGGCGGCGGCGGGCCCGAGCATCCGCTCGTCGAGCGGGTTGCCGCCGACATCACCGACACCGACCGCCTCACCGAGCTGCTCCGGGGTGCGCGCACCCTCTACAGCGCGGCCGCGCCCGCCTATCAGGACTGGCGCACCGCCTTCCCCCCGCTGGCGGCCTCCCTGCTCACCGCCGCCGAGCGGACCGGCACGGACTACGTGATGCTGGGGAACCTCTACGGGTACGGATCCGCGGCGGAGCCCCTCACCCCCGGTCTGCCCCTGCGGCCGACCTCGGACAAAGGGCGGGTGCGCGCCGCGATCTGGGAGGAGGCGCTGACCGCCCACGAGGCCGGGCGCGTGCGCGCCGCCGAGGTCCGTGCCAGCGACTTCCTCGGCGAAGGTGCGCTCTCCCTGTTCACCTGGACGGCCGTCCCGGCGGTGCTCGCGGGCACGGAGGCGGTCTTCCCCGTCGGCCTGGACCAGGCGCACGCCTGGTCCTACGTGGGCGATGTGGCCCGTACCCTCGTCGCCGTCGGCGGCCGGGAGGACGGCTGGGGCCGCGCCTGGCACGTGCCGTCCACCTCGGAGCTGTCCATCCGGGCACTGGCCGACCGGCTCGCCGCAGCCGCGGGCGCGCCGGGCCCGCGGCTGCGGCGGATGACGCCCGGAGAGCTGGCGGAGCTGGTCGCCCGGGACGCGGTGATGGCCGAGGTCCCGGAGATGGCGTACATGTACGACCGGGCGCTGCGCCTCGACGCCTCCGAGACCGAGGCTGTGCTCGGCGTACGGGCCACCGCGCTGGACCTGGTCCTCAAGGAGCTGGTGGAGAGCGGGAGCTGAGGTCGCCGCCGGCGGCCCTACCCGCGAGTATTGACTAATAGTCAATTCGGGCCCACGCTCGACGCGAGCCGTCGTGTCGTCTCTGGTGTGGGAGGTCGTCCCGTGCGTACAGATGAGGAAATGGGCTGTTTGAGCAGGGAGTTGGCGGGAGCCCGGCCTCCCGCGTCGTTCGCGGAGCTGGACGCCGGGGAGCTCGTACGGCTCGCCGAGGCGCTCAAGGCGGAGCGGGCGCGGCAGGCCGAAGGGCTGAACCAGGCCGCCGAGGAGGCGCTGGGACTGGTCCCGGCCCTCGCGCGCGGGGCCGTGCGCAAGGTGCTGTTCCGGTGAGCCGCGCCGAAGTGGAGAAGATCGCCCGGCTGGTGGGCACGGACGCCGGAGACCTCGGCTTCCTGCGCGGGCTGCCGGACGAGGACGTACGGGCGTTCCGCGAGCAGGTCAGCGGCGTACTGAACGACGGCGCGCCCGAGATGCTCGACCGGATCGCCGCGGCGACCAAACTGGTGCCGGCCGGGATCGCGGCCGCCATCTCGCAGAAGGCCCTCGGGCCCCGGCTGGCCGCCGGCGTGGCCGGCCGGCTGGAGGCGGGCCGGGCCGCCGCCATCATCGAGAAGCTCCCCGTCTCCTTCACGGCCGAGGCCTGCGGACACCTGGACCCCCGGAAGATCTCCGGAATCGTCGACCGCCTCGACGAGGGGCTCGTCGTACGCATCGCCACCACCCTCGCCGAGAACCGCGACCACCTCACCATGGGCCGGTTCGTCGGCCACATACGGGACCAGGTGCTCCGCCGGATCCTCGACCAGGTCGACGACGCGGCGGTGCTGCGCGCCGGCTTCTACGTGGATCTGCCCGAGCGGCTGCCCCGGATCCTGGAGCTCATGGGCGACGACCGCCTCGGCGCGGTCGTACGGGCCGCCGCCGCCGAGGGGCTCTGGGAGGAGGCCCTCGGCGTCGCCGCGATGGTCGGCGGCGACCAGCGGCTGCGGATCGCCGAGCTCACCGCCCGCCTCGACGCCGCCGAACTCGACTCGCTCGTACGGGTGACGCACGCCGAGGGGCTGTGGGAGTCCCTGCTCCCGCTCGTGGCGCTGCTCGGCGAGGAGGACCGGCTCGCGGTGGCCCGGCTGGAGTCCCTGCGGGATCCGCTCGTGCTGGCCGGAGTGGTACGGGCCGTCGTGGCGACCGCGCTCTGGGGCGCCTTCCTGCCGCTGGTCGGCGTACTGCCCGAGGAGGCGCGCAAGGTGGTGGCCGATGCCGCCGCCGGGCTGGGCGACGCGGAGCTCGAAGGACTCGTACGGGAGGTCGACAAGCAGGACCTGTGGGAGCTGGTGCTGCCGCTCGTCGAGCTCATGGAGGAGACCGGGAAGGAGCGGATCTTCGCCCTGCCCGCCTTCCGGGAACAGGAGTAGGGGGGACTGGGGAGGGGGAGCGAGGGGCGCGTCCGCGGTGCGGTGCGGCCGTCCCGTCAACAGGTGACCGCGGGCTCTCGTGCCTCTGCGTCAACCCCCGGGCCGTCTGGTAACAGTGGGTCACATGCTCCCCTCCCACATGATGTTGAGCTGTCTCCTGGGCGCCGCGCTGCTCGCTCCCGTCCCGCTCGGGGCCGCGGAGAGCCGCACCGGCACCGGCGCCGACGGTCGCACCGTCGACTACCGCGGGATGCGCCTCACCGTCCCCGCCGACTGGCGGGTCGTCGACCTCGACCGCAACCCCGAGGCCTGCCTGCGCCTCGACCTGCCCACCCTCTACCTCGGGCACGCCGGCGGCCAGGGCGAATGCGCGGCCGCCCGCGCCGCGGCCCCCCGTTCCGACACCCTGCACCTGGAGCCGCTCGACGGGGCCCCGGCGCGCGCCGACATCCCCACCGTCGGAGGCGACGGGGGAGACCCGCTGCCCAAGGTCCGGGGCGACAGCAACGAGATCCGCTACGCCCTGCGCCGCGCCGGGGTGATGGCCACCGTCTCCTACGCGTCCACCCCCGAGGCCGTCCGCGCCGTCCTCACCCGGGCCCGCGCCCTCACGCCCCCGGCCGCCCCCGGCCCGGTCCCCGCCGATCCGGTCGGCGTGGTCGGCGGGGGTTCCCGCACCACCGTCCAGGCACCCTTCACCGGCGAGGGGTTCGACGCCTGCACCGCCCCCACCCAGCGCACCATGAACGCCTGGCGGGCCGAGTCGCCCTTCGGCGCCGTCGGCGTCTACATCGGCGGCCGCGCCCGCGCCTGCGCCCAGCCGCAGCTCACCGCCGGATGGGTGAGCCGGCAGGCCGAGGCGGGCTGGCACCTCATGCCGATCTGGGTCGGGCCCCAGCCCTGGAACAGTTCCTCCACGGGGCTCTCCACCGACCCCTCGGAGGCCAACGAACAGGGCCGGGCCGAGGCCGAGGGCGCGGCCCACGCGGCCGCGGCACTGGGCATGGCCGAGGGCACGGTCCTCTACAACGATCTGGAGAACTACACCGACCGGGCCACCTGGGACGCCCCGGTCGTCGCCTACCTCACCGCCTGGACGGTCCGCCTGCACGAACTGGGCTACGGGGCCGCCGCCTACGTCTCCGCGAGCTCCGGGGCCAAGGCGCTGAGCGCCCACTACGCCCAGGCCCCGGACGCCATGCCCGACGTGCTGTGGGTGGCCCGCTGGAACGGGGCGGCCTCGGTCACCGACGCCGACCTGGGACTCCCCGCCGGGACCGGCCAGTGGACGGGGGGCCGCCGCGCCCACCAGTTCCGCGGGGACCACGACGCCACGTACGGGGACGTGACGCTCAACATCGACCGGAGCTGGCTGGAAGTCGGCGCCCCGGCCGTGAAGGCCCCGGCCCCGGCGAAGGCTCCGAAGACTCCGAAGGCCCCGGGCAAGACGCCCAAGACCTCCAAGGCCCCCGCCAAGACCTCCAAGGCCCCCGCCAAGAACCCGAAGGCCCCCGCCAAGACCCCGCCCGGGATCCTGGCGGACGTCCTGCCCCGGACCCCTGCCAGGACCTGATCCGAAGCTCAGCCGGCCGCGGGCTCCTCGCGGGCCGGCTCGTCGTCGTTGCCCCGGCGCAGGGTGCGCAGTCCGTGCTCCGGGGTCCACGAGCGGACCACCAGGTCGTCGCCCTCGACGCCGACGTGCACCACCTCGGTCAGCTCGGCGCGGAACAGGTCGAAGGGGTGCGGGGTGTCGTTCTCCTCGGCCTCCTCCGCGTACCGGTGGAGCTCGGGCTGCTCCACGATCTCCACCGCGCGCCCGGAGATCCGTACGTCCCCGTCGGGCATCGTCTCGCCCGCGCCCGGGTTGGTGTGCAGGGCGAAGCGTCCGTCGCGCCGCAGGTCCTTGCCCTTCATCGAACCCGGCATCATGCCCAGCCACAGCTCGCCGCCGCGGATCTCGACGTTCAGCCCGGTCGCGCGCGGCGAGCCGTCCTTGCGCAGGGTCGCCAGGACGTGGTGCGGGAACTGTGCGAAGCGGGCCTGCACGGCCGCCGCGAAGTCCGGTTCCGCCTTTTCGAATACGGCCCAGTTGTTCGTCGTCATAGCCCCATCAAAGCGCGAGGCGGTGACAACCGCCGCTCAGGCGCGCACGATTCCCGCCGCCCGGGCCGCGGCCAGCCATGCTGGGAACTCTCCGAGCAACCGGTCGTACAACTCCGAGTCAGTGACGGCCCGCGGGTCGGGGCCGGCGTGGAAGTAGCCCGCGTTGTCCACGACCCGTTTGGCCGGGACAGGCAGTTCGTCCAGCCGTCGCAGGAAGTCGAACTGCGAGCTGCGGGTGTTTCCGAAGCCGACGAACTGCCAGAAGAGCGGCAGCCGGGCCGCCTTGCACAGGTACTTCTCGGCGGCCGTCTTACTGGTGGGGCCGCCGTCGGTCTGGAAGACGACGAATGCCGGGGCGGACGACCCCGAATCCAGGTAGTGATCGATCACCGCGTCCATCGCCGCGTGGTAAGCCGTCTTGCCCATGTGGCCGAGGCCTGCTGCGATCGCGGTGACGCGCCCCTCGTGGCCGGCCAGGGAGATCTCCTCCAGCGCGTCGACCTCCGTGGAGAAGAACACGACGGGTACGCGAGCGTCGTCGTCCAGGTGGGCCGACAGCCCAAGTACCTGGTCGGCGAGGGCCTGCACGCTGCCGTCCTCGTAGTACGGGCGCATCGAGCCGGAGTAATCGAGGACGAGGTAGACCGCGGCGCGTCCGCCCTCCAGGCCGTGTTTGCGGAGTGAGACCCCGGCGCTTTTGTAGAGGCTCACGAGCGCCGGAGCGGTCCGTTCGATCTTCCGGAGGTCTATCGCGCTGCCGGTCATGGGCCGAGGCTACGGCAGCGCGCGGTCCCCACGCCGTCGTTCGGGAGGAACCCCAGCCGGGACGCCAGCCGTTCACGGTGTGCGGCGGGGGAGCCGAAGAGCAGGGCCGAGCCGTGGGCCCGCTTGAAGTACTCGTGCGCCTCGTGCTCCCAGGTGATGCCGATGCCGCCGTGCAGCTGGATCATCTCGGCCGCCACGTACGCGTACGCCTCCGAGCAGGCCGACTTGGCGGCGGCCGCCAGGTCCGGGGCCGCGTCGGCGGCGGCCGCCGCGAGGGCGAGCGAGCGGGCGCCCTCCACCGCGGTGTGCAGGTCGGCGAGCCGGTGTTTGACGGCCTGGAAGGAGCCGATGGGCCGCCCGAACTGCACCCGGTCCTTCGCGTACCGGACCGTCACCTCCAGTGCCCGCGCGGCCGCCCCCACCTGCTCGGCGGCGAGCGCCGTACAGGCCAGGTCCCGGACCCGGGCGAGGACCCCGGCGCCGTCGGCCGAGAGCAGCCGGGCCGGGGTCCGGTCCAGGGTGAGCTCCGCGAGGGGCCGGGTGCGGTCCATCGTGGACCGTACGGTGAAGGCCGCCGGCGCGGCGAGGAGTTCGAACAGCCCGAGGCGGCCCGGGTCCGTGCCGGCGGCGCCGTCCAGCCGGGCGAACGCCAGCAGCAGGGACGGTTCGGCCGGGCCCGCCAGGACGTACCGCTTCGTGCCCGTGAGCAGCCAGTGCGCCCCGGCGGGCTCGGCCCGGGCGGACAGGGCGTCCGCCTCCCAGCCGCCGTCCGGCCGCCCGTCGGGTCGCCCGTCGGGTCGCCCGTCCGGGGTCTCCGCCCAGGCCAGGGCTCCCACGGCCGTGCCCTCCGCCAGGTGCGGCAGGTGCTTCGCGCAGGCCTCGCGGTCGCCGGACGCGAGCAGGGCCGCCACGGTCAGCACCGCCGAACCCAGGTACGGTACGGGGCTCAGCGCGCGCCCCAACTCCGCCATGACCACCCCGACCTCGGCCGGACCGCAGCCGAGCCCGCCGTACTCCTCGGGGACCGCCAGCGCGGCCACCCCGATCCGCGCCGTCAGCGGAGCCCAGGCCGTGTGGCCGGGGTGGCGGGCCAGGACGGCCCGTACCGCGTCGCGGAGTTCCTCCTGTTCGCCGGTCGGCTCCAGCGGCCTCATGCCGACTCCCCTCGCGCCGTGCGGCGCAGCTCCGTCTTCAGCAGCTTGCCGCCCGCGTTGCGCGGGAGCTCCTCCAGCCGGGTGAACCGGCGCGGCACCTTGAAGTTGGCCAGTCGTTCCCGGGTCCAGGCGGTCAGCTCCGCGGAGGTGACCGGCCCGGTGGTGACGACGTAGGCCACCCCGACCTCGCCGAGCCGCTCGTCGGGGGCGCCGACGACCGCCGCGTCGGTGATGGCGGGGTGGGTCAGCAGCACGTTCTCCACCTCCGCCGGGTAGGCGTTGAAGCCGCCGACCACGTACATGTCCTTCAGTCGGTCGGTGATCGCGAGGTAGCCCCGCCCGTCGAGCACGCCGATGTCGCCGGTGCGCAGCCAGCCGCCGGGCAGGACGGCTTCGGCGGTGCTCGCCGGATCGTCCAGGTAGCCGGGGGTGACGTGGTAGCCGCGGACCTGCACCTCGCCCGGCTCCCCGGCGGGCAGTACCGCGCCGAGCGGGTCGGTGATCCGTACCGCGGTGTCCGGCAGCGGCGGGCCGACGGTGTGCGCGAGGGTCCAGGCGTCGGCGTCGGTGGGGCAGACGGACACGACCCCGCCGGACTCGGTGAGCCCGTACGCGGTGAACACCTCGGGCGCCCCCAGTTCGCCGCGGATCTTCTCGACGAGCGAGGTGGGCACCGAGGCGGCTCCGGTGCCGGCCAGGCGCAGCGCGGACAGGTCGTGCGCGGCCCGGGCCGGGTGGCGGATCAGGCCGTGGAACACGGTCGGCGGGCCCATCAGGCAGGTCACGCGCTCGGCGGCCATGCGGCGCAGGATGCGGTCGGTGTCGTAGACGGCCTCGGGGAGCATGGTGACCCCGCGCAGCAGGCAGGCGAGCACCCCGGCCTTGTAACCGAAGGTGTGGAAGAAGGGGTTCACCAGCAGGTAGCGGTCGCCGGGGCGCAGGCCGACGAGGCCGGACCAGGAGGCGTAGAGCCGCAGGGTCTGGCCGTGGGTGGTCATGACGCCCTTGGAACGGCCGGTGGTGCCGGAGGTGTAGAGGATGTCGCTGAGGTCATCGGGGCGTACGGCGCCGGCGCGCGCGGCCCGCTCGGCGTCGGGGACGGCCTCGCCGGCGCGCAGGTAGGCCTCCCAGGAGACGCTCCCGGGCGGGCCGCCGGGACCCGTGTCCTCGTGTCCGCCGCGTCGGCGGCGTCCCTCGTGTCCCTCGTGTTCGTCGCGCAGGATCACCGTCGAGGCGAGCGCCCCGAGGTCCTCGCCGGAGGCGTGCAGGTCACGGGCGTAGTCGGTACCGAGGAACCCGCGCTCGGTGAGCAGCACGCGGGCCCCGCTGCGCCGGATGATGTCGGCGGCCTCGGCGGGCTTGTAGCGGGTGTTGACCGGTACGAGGACCGCTCCGGCGCCGACGGCGCCCAGGGCGGCGGTGATCCACCGGCGGCTGTTGGGGGCCCAGACGGCGACCCGGTCGCCGGGGCGGACGCCGTGGGCGATGGCGGCGCGGGCGGCCGCGGAGATCTCGGCGGCGAGGCGGGCGAAGGTCCAGCGGACCTCTCCGTCGGCGAGCGCCTCGCGCTCCCCGTACGCGGCGGCGGCGTACGCGGGGAGCCGGGCGAGCGTGGCGGGCGGCTGCGGCTGCGGTTGTGGCTGTGCCTCTGACCGGGGCGGGGGTGGTGGCATCGGATCGGACCCTCCCTACTTGACGAGCGAGCGTGGGCGGTATCCAATCACAGGTGTTTCGGTTAGGCGTATACCTAGTAGGAATAATCAGGGAGGGTTCTCATGAGGGAGGAAGCCATGTCCGACATGAAGTCGGTCCTGTCCAGCTTCTGCACCGGCGTTGCCGTCATCACGGCACGCGGAGCCGGCGGCCGTCCCGCCGGGATGGCCGTCCAGTCCTTCTCGTCCGTGTCTCTGGACCCGCCGCTGGTGTGCTTCTGCCCGGCGCGCACGTCCTCCACCTGGCCCCGGATCCAGGCGGCGGGGGCCTTCGCCGTCAACATCCTCGCCGCCGACCAGCAGGAACTGTGCCGCCGCTTCGCCGTCACCGGGGGCGACAAGTTCACCGGGGTCCCCTGGCGGGCCGGCGGCAACGGCGCGCCCCTGCTGGACGGGGTCCTCGCCACCGTCGAGTGCGATCTGGAGGCCGTCCTGGACGGCGGCGACCACGCCATCGCGCTGGGCCGGGTCACCGCCCTGACGGCGCACCGCGAGGGCGCGCCGCTGCTCTACTTCCGGCGCACCTACGGGCGCTTGCCGGGCTTGCCCGGCGCCGGGTCCGGCGAGGGGGCCAGGGTGCGCCCGCTCTCCAGCGCGGCGATGTCGTCGAGCATGGCCGCCGCCAGGTCGCGCTCCGAGGCGTAGTACCGCTCGGCCCACTTGAGGGTGAGCGTCGGGTACGCCCACGAGGCCTCTTCCCGGGCCCCGTCCGCGTCGGCCACCGCGCGCCGCCGCATCTTCTCCGCGAACTCCTGGTGCTGTACGAGGACTTCGCGCATCTGCTCCGGCTCCAGCAGGTGGCCGAGCCACAGCCGCAGCATCGGTCCGTGCTTGAGCACCGGCGGGTCGACGGGCGCCTCGCGCGCCCAGCGCCGTACGGCCGTCATGCCCTCGTCCGTGATCCGGTACACCCGCTTGTCGCGGGTGCCGGTCTCCTGGGCGACCATCCGCGAAGAGGCGTAGCCGGCCTTCTCCAGCCGCTTGAGCTCGCTGTAGATCTGGCTGAAGGACGGGCTCCAGTAGAAGAAGCGCAGCGACCAGTCCGACCACTTCTTCAGGTCGTAACCGGAGAGCTCCTCCCCGAAGGAGAGCAGCCCGAGCACCGCCCAGCTGGTCGCGGGGAGCGTGCGCCCGTTCGTCTCTTCTGCCGCCTCGTTGGTCACGCAGCGCAGTCTACGACCGGTCTTCGCGGCAGCCCTTCCCCCGGCCCGGTATGACTGCTAGAAGTATTCCTATTCGAAATACATCACCGACGTGCCGTGCGCAGCGCACGGCTGGGAGGTCCCCCGTGAAGTTCTCGATGATCTTCGAGGCGCAGCTCGTCGACCCGACGCCCGAACGCGAGCGCCAGGTCATCCACGACTGCGTCGAACAGGCCGTGTTCGCCGAGGAGATGGGCTTCGACCGGATCTGGGCCGTGGAGCACCACGCCCTCACCCAGTACGCCCACATGAGCGCCTCCGAGATCTTCCTGACCTGGGTCGCCGCCCGGACCGAGAAGATCCGCATCGGCCACGGCGTCGTCACCATGCCCTTCGGCTACCAGCACCCCGTGCGCGTGGCCGAACGCGCCGCCATGCTCGACGTGCTCTCCGGCGGCCGCGTGGACATCGGCGCCGGCCGCGGCGCCACCCGCCAGGAGATGTCCATGTACGGGGTCCGCCCCGAGAACACCTACCCGCAGATGGAAGAGGCGCTGCGGATCTTCTCCTCCGCCTGGCGCGAGGAGAAGTTCGAGTGGCACGGCTCCATCGACATCGGCCCCGGCGCGATCCTGCCCCGGCCGGTCCAGGACCCGCACCCGCCGCTCTTCATGGCCTGCTCCAAGCACGACACCCTCAAGCTCGCCGCCGAACTGGGCATCGGGGCCCTCGTCATGGGCTTCGCCGGCGCCGACGACGTGCGCGCCATGCGCAAGGTCTACGACGAGGCCATCGCGACCCGCACCGGCGACCGCTTCGTCTCCACCGAGGTCAACGACCACCTCTCCGCGCTCTGCCCCACCATCGTCCTCGACGACGCCGAACGCGCCCTGCGCCTGGGCACCCGGGGCCAGCGCTTCTTCGCCGAGTCCATCGCCCACTGGTACGGCAACGCCCCCGAACCCACCGGCTACTCCGAGGACGAGACCGCCGAGGAGCACGTGGCGGCCCTGGACCGGGGCCGCGAGGAGCTGGTCGCCAAGCTCCACGGGGCGAACATCCCGGCCCGCCCCGTAGACACCGGCACCTACAACGCCGAGCATGCCTACGGCGACGCCCGGACGGCCATCGCCTACGTCGAGCAGCTGCGCGAGATCGGCGTCGACGAGGTCATGTGCCTGATCCAGATGGGCACCGTCCCCCAGGAGGCCTGCATGGAGACCATCCGCCAGTGGGGCGAGGTCGTCATCCCGCACTTCCGCGCCCTGGAGGGCTGAGCCGTGACCGTCCCCCGCTCCCTCCCCCGCTCCCACCCCCTCTCGCTCTCCCTCGACGGCAAGGTCGTCGTCATCACCGGCGCCGGACGCGGCCAGGGCGCGGCCGAGGCCCGGCTGTGCGCCGAGGCCGGAGCGCGGGTCGTGGTCACCGACATCCGGGAGGAGGAGGGCCGCGAGGTCGCCGCCCCGCTCGGCGACCAGGGGCTCTACGTGCGCCACGACGTGGCCGACGCCGACAGCTGGGCGGAGGTGGTCCGCGAGGCCGTACGCGCCTTCGGCACGGTCTCCGCGCTGGTCAACAACGCCGCGCTGTGGCGCACGGCCCACGTGGAGCGCCAGGGCCTGGAGGACTTCGAAGCCCTGCTCCGGGTCAACCTCCTCGGACCGTTCCTCGGCATCCAGGCCGTGGCCCCGGTGCTGCGCGCAGGCGGAGGCGGCTCGATCGTCAACGTCTCCTCCACCGCCGGGCTGGTCGGCATCCCGGGCCACGCGGCGTACGGCTCCAGCAAGTTCGCCCTGCGCGGGCTGACCAAGTCGGCCGCGCTGGACCTGGCGGGGGACCGGATCCGGATCAACTCCGTGCACCCGGGGGCGATCGACACCCCGATGGTCAGCGAGGCCGTCGCGGGACGGGACTGGTCGCACCTGCCACTGGGGCGGATCGGGCGGCCCGAGGAGGTCGCGGAGCTGGTCCTCTTCCTCTGCTCGGACGGGTCCTCGTACATCACGGGCGCGGAGTTCACGGTCGACGGCGGGATGACGGCGCGATGAGCGGCCCGAAGAACGGCCCGATGAGCGGCGCCGACCGGCTGTCCCCGGCGGCCCGCCGGCTGTGCGACGCCATGGCGGCGGTCTTCCCCGGACCGGGGGACCCGGCCGCCCTGCGCGCGGCCGCCTCCGGCTCCGCGGGCGGCGGCGCGGTGGTGGCCTCCGTACGGGATGCCGACGCGGACGGGGTCCCCGTACGGATCTACGACCCGGCGCCGGGCGGTGGCGGGGGCCGCCCGCTGACGGTGTTCTTCCACGGCGGGGGCTGGGTGATGTGCGGCCTGGACACCCATGACGCGCTGTGCCGGGCCCTGGCCGTGGCCTCGGGCGCGGTGGTGGTCTCCGCGGACTACCGGCTCGCGCCCGAACACCCCTGGCCGGCCGCGCCCGACGACGCGCTGACGGTGCTCCTGTGGGCCCGGGCGAGGGCGGCCGTACTGGGCTGCGACCCCGCGCGGCTGGTCGTCGCCGGGGACTCCAGCGGAGGCAACCTCGCGGCCGTCACGGCCCTGCGGGCCCCCGAACTCATCGCCGGCCAACTCCTGTTCTACCCGCCGCTGGACGCCTCGATGGAGCACCCCTCGGTGGCGGAGTTCGCGCGGGGGTACTTCCACACGGCCGCGCACATGGCCTGGTACTGGGACCAGTACGGCGGCGACCCGGACCACCCCCACGTCTCCCCGCTGCGCGCCCCCGACCTCTCGGGGCTGCCGCGCACGCTGCTGGTGCTGGCCGACTGCGACGTCCTGCGGGACGAGGGCCTGGCCTACGGGCGCCGGCTGGGCGGGGCCGGAGTCGACTGCGGGATCCACCTGGTCCCCGGGGTCTTCCACGGCTTCCTCGGCCTGCCGCTGACGGCCGCGGCCTCGGCGATCGGGGCGGCGGGGGCGTGGGTGGCGGCGACGGGAACGCCGTAGAGGAGGAGGGGGCTGGGCGGCCGGATTCGAACCGGCGTCCTCCTCCATGATGTGTAGGCGCACTACCTCTGTGCTACGACCCAGCCCTTGCGGTGGATCCTAGGCACGGCCCGGCGGGTGCGCACCCGAATATCCCCGGCATGATGTGCGCATGTCGATATCGGTCCCGGGGGCCCTGGCGCGCAACTCCCTCGCCCTGGCAGCGGAGTTCGCCGCCGCGCTGCTGATGCGAGGCTTCCAGCCGCACTGGCTGCCGGTCATGCTCGGCCTGGTCGCCCTCGTGTCGGGACTGCCGCACGGCACCGAGGCCGGCTTCGTCCACCGGGTCGTGCTGGCGCTGGGCGCGGTGGCGATCGCGCTGTGCGCGGCCCGCGCCCTGGACGAAGCCGACCCGGCCCTCCTCTGGCAGGTCCTGACCGGCGTCCTGGCCCTGACCCAGACGGTCTCCCTGACCCGCCTCTCGCGCCGGGGGCCGGCCCCCGTGCGGGGGCGCCGCACGTGAGCATCGGTCCGTGCTCCGCCGGTGGCTAAAGGCGCTCGATGATCGTGACGTTGGCCTGGCCGCCGCCCTCGCACATGGTCTGGAGGCCGAAGCGGCCGCCCGTGCGCTCCAGTTCGTGCAGGAGGGTCGTCATCAGCTTGACGCCCGTCGCTCCCAGGGGGTGTCCCAGGGCGATCGCGCCGCCGTTGACGTTGACCCGCTCCGGGTCCGCGCCCGTTTCCTTCAGCCAGGCCAGGGCCACCGGGGCGAAGGCCTCGTTGATCTCGACCAGGTCGATGTCGGAGAGGGACATGCCCGTCTTCTTCAGGGCGTACGCCGTCGCCGGGATCGGCGCCGACAGCATGCGGATCGGGTCCTCGCCGCGCACCGACAGGTGGTGGATGCGGGCCCGCGGGCGCAGCCCGTGTTCCCGTACCGCCCGCTCCGAGGCCAGCAGCATCGCCGCCGCGCCGTCCGAGACCTGGGAGGAGACCGCCGCCGTGATCGTGCCGCCCTCCATGACCGGCTTCAGCCCCGCCATCTTTTCGAGGGTGGTGTCGCGGCGCGGCCCTTCGTCCACCGACACCGACCCGTACGGCACGATCTCCCGCTCGAAGCGGCCCTCGTCGATCGCGCGCAGCGCCCGCTGGTGGGAGCGCAGGGCGAACTCCTCCATGTCGAGGCGGGAGATGCCCCACTTCTCGGCGATCAGCTGGGCCCCGTGGAACTGGTTGACGGGGGAGTCCCCGTACCGGGCCCGCCACCCCGCCGAGCCCAGGTAGGGGCCCTCGGTGAAGCCGAGCGGTTCCGCCGCCTGCCGCGAGGCGAAGGCGATCGGGATCATCGACATGTTCTGGGTGCCGCCCGCGACCACCAGGTCCTGGGTGCCGGACATGACGCCCTGCGCCGCGAAGTGCACGGCCTGCTGCGAGGATCCGCACTGGCGGTCGATGGTGACGCCGGGGACCTCCTCGGGGAGTCCCGCCGCCAGCCAGGCCGTCCGGGCGATGTCGCCGGCCTGCGGCCCCACCGTGTCGAGGCAGCCGAAGACCACGTCCTCCACGGCCGAGGGGTCGATCCCGGACCGTTCGACGAGCGCCTCGAGGACGTGCGCCCCCAGGTCGGCCGGGTGGACCTCGGACAGGCCTCCCTTGCGCCGCCCCACGGGGGTGCGTACCGCTTCGACTATGTAGGCCTCGGGCATCGGAACTCCTCAGGGATATCCAGGCAGGTGCCGGGGATGGATTACGTGCGTGTGGCGATGCCGTCCAGGACCATCGACAGGTACTGGCGGGCGATCTCTTCGGGGCTGTGCTGGCCGCCCGGCCGGTACCAGGACGCCGCCACCCACACCGTGTCGCGCACGAAGCGGTAGGTGAGGCGGATGTCCAGGTCGGCGCGGAAGACCCCGTCCGCGACCCCGCGCTCCAGCGTCCCCAGCCACGCCTTCTCGAACTTGACCTGCGAGTCGGAGAGGTAGTGGAAGCGGGGCTGGACCGACAGGGTCCGGGATTCCTTCTGGTAGATGGCGACCGCGGCGCGGTGCCGGTCGATCTCCCTGAACGATTCGGTGACGAGGGCCTCGATGGTCTCCCTGGGTCCCCGGCCTGCGGCGAGGACGGTGTCGTACCCCTCCCAGAGCTCGGTCAGGAAGGCGGAGAGGATCTCGTCGAGCATCGATTCCTTGGAATCGAAGTGGTAGTAGAGGCTGCCGGCGAGCATGCCGGCGGCGTCGGCGATCTTGCGGACGGTGGTGGCGTTGTAGCCCTGCGCGGCGAAGACCTCGGCGGCGGTGTCGAGGAGTTCGCGGCGGCGTTCGGGTGACGCCGTCACCTGGGGCTTCTTCTTGGCCGTCGATGCGATCGGCTTGTTCGTTGGCACCCGGCCATTCTCGTCATAGGTCGCCCTACGCGTGCTGACTGCTGACCGACACGGTCTCGCCCGTCATGTACGACGAGTAGCCGCTGGCCAGGAACACGATGACGTTGGCCACCTCCCAGGGCTCGGCGTAGCGGCCGAAGGCCTCGCGGGCGGTGAGTTCGGTGAGCAGCTCCTCGCTGGTCACCTTCACCAGGTGCGGGTGCATGGCCAGGCTCGGCGCGACCGCGTTGATCCGTACGCCGAACTCCGCCGCCTCCAGCGCCGCGCAGCGGGTCAGCGCCATCACCCCGGCCTTGGCGGCGGCGTAGTGGGCCTGCCCGGTCTGGGCGCGCCAGCCGATGACGGAGGCGTTGTTGACGATCACCCCGCCCGTTCCGGAGGCCCGCATCGCGCGCATCGCGGCGCGGGTGCAGCGGAAGGTGCCGTTCAGCGTGACGTCCAGGACGCGGGACCACTGGTCGTCGGTCATGTCGACGAGGTTCGCCGTGCCGCCGAGCCCGGCGTTGTTGACGACGAGGTCGAGGCTGCCGTGGAGCCGTTCGGCGAGCGCGAAGAAGGCGGCCACCTGCTCCTCGTCGGTGACGTCGCAGGGCAGGGAGGCGACCTTGTCCGCGCCGAACTCAGCGGCCAGCGCCTCCTCGCTCTCCTTGAGCCGCCGGGCGTGCGCGTCGCCGATGAGGACCCGGGCCCCCTCCTCCAGGAACCGGCGCGCGGTGGCCCCGCCGATGCCGGCCCCGGCGGCGGCGGTGATCACGGCGCTCCGGCCGGTCAGCAGCCCGTGCCCGGCCACGTACTCGGGTGCGTTGCCCCTCGCGTTCATGGCCGTACCTCCTTCGGAAGGCCGAGGATGCGCTCGGCGACGATGGTGCGCTGGATCTCGTCGGAGCCCGCGTAGAGGGTGTCGGAGCGGGAGAAGAGGAAGAGCCGCTGCCAGTCGTCGAGGTCGTACGGGTCCCCGTGCGCCCCCGCCGCCAGGAGGGAGGCGGCTCCGCGGACGTCCATGGCCAGCTCGCCGAGGTCCCGGTGCCAGCGGGCCCAGTACAGCTTGGCCGTGGACGGGGCGACCCCGGGCCGCAGCGCGGAGGCGCGCATGGTCTCCAGACCGATCCAGGCCCGGACGAGCCGGTCGCGGATCAGCGGATCGGTGAGGGCGCCGTTCTGCTTGGCCAGCGCCCCCAGGTCTTCGAGTTCGCGGCGGAAGCCGACCTGCTGGCCGAGGGTGGAGACGCCGCGTTCGAAGCCGAGGGTGGCCATGGCGACGGCCCAGCCCTCGCCGGGCGCGCCGACCACGTGGGCGGCGTCGGCGCGGGCCCCGTCGAAGAAGACCTCGTTGAACTCGGAGGTCCCGGTCAGCTGCACGATGGGCCGGACCTCCACCCCGGGCTGGTCCATCGGGACCAGGAGGTAGGAGAGCCCGGCGTGCCGGCGGGAGCCCGGTTCGGTGCGGGCGACGACGAAGCACCACTGCGAGGCGTGGGCCAGGGAGGTCCAGATCTTCTGGCCGTCCACCACCCACGCGCCGTCCACCAGGGCGGCCCGGGTGCGGATGTTCGCCAGGTCCGAGCCGGCGTCGGGCTCGCTGTAGCCCTGGCACCACAGCTCCTCCACGGCCCGGATGGGCGGCAGGAAGCGCCGCCGCTGCTCCTCGGTGCCGTGTGCGATGAGGGTGGGGCCGAGGAGCTGCTCGCCTATGTGGTTCACGCGCGCGGGCGCGTCGGCCAGCGCGTACTCCTCGTGGAAGGCGATCTGCTGCTCCGTGCTCGCGCCGCGGCCGCCGTACTCGACGGGCCAGCCCACGCAGGTCCAGCCGTGCGCCGCCATGTGCCGCTCCCACGCGAGGCGTTCGGCGAAGGCCTCGTGCTCCCGGCCCGGTCCGCCGCGGCCTTTGAGGGCGGCGAACTCACCGGTGAGGTGGGTCCGTAGCCAACTCCGAACCCCGGTGCGGAACTCCTCGACGCTGCTCATGGCCGTACGTTAACCTACCAAACACTTGTTAGGGAAGGATCCTGGGATGCCGATGCCCGATGACACCACCGTGCTCTATGAGCGCCGCGGACCGGTCGCGTACGTGACCATGAACCGCCCCCGGTACCGCAATGCCCAGAACAGCGCGATGACCTACGCCCTCGACGACGCCTTCTACCGGGCCGCGGACGATCCCGCGGTCAAGGTGCTCGTCCTGGCCGGGGCCGGCGAGCACTTCTCCGCCGGCCACGACATCGGCACCCCCGAGCGGGACGCGCACCTGCCCTTCGAACGCCGGGCCGGCCTGTGGTGGGACCACTCCCAGCGCTCCGGCGCCGAATCCCGCTTCGCCCGCGAATCCGAGGTCTACCTCGGCATGTGCCGGCGCTGGCGCGAACTGCCCAAGCCCGTCATCGCCTCCGTCCAGGGCGCGTGCGTGGCCGGCGGGCTGATGCTCGCCTGGGTCTGCGACCTGATCGTGGCGAGCGAGGACGCCTTCTTCGCCGACCCCGTCGTCCGCATGGGCATCCCGGGCGTCGAGTACTTCGCCCACCCGTGGGCCATGCCCCCGCGCATCGCCAAGGAGTTCCTCTACACCGGCGACCGGATGCCCGCCCGCCGGGCCTACGAGATCGGCATGGTCAACCGGGTCGTCGAGCGGGCCGAACTGGCGGAAGCCACCGACCGGCTCGCCCTGCGGATCGCCGAGATGCCCTCCTTCGGCCTCGCCCTCACCAAGCGGGCCGTCAACCAGGCCGAGGACCTCCAGGGTCTGCACACCGGCATGGACTCCGTCTTCGGCCTGCACCACCTCGCGCACGCCCACAACGCCGAAACGGCGGCGGACTCGCTCGGCGGCATGAACATTTCAGGAATGAAAGGTGTCGCGATGAACGATGCCGCGATGAAAGGTGTCGCGATGAACGATGCCGCGATGAAGGAGGCGAACGGCTGATGGACCTGAACCACTCGGCGGACGTGGAGGCCTTCCG
The DNA here is from genome assembly GCF_044759865.1 of Streptomyces sp. NPDC099050. Taxonomy (NCBI): domain Bacteria; kingdom Bacillati; phylum Actinomycetota; class Actinomycetes; order Kitasatosporales; family Streptomycetaceae; genus Streptomyces; species Streptomyces sp. NPDC099050. Next base: position 371,213 of record NZ_JBIWAE010000002.1, read on the forward strand.
GGCCGAGGCGCGCGACTGGCTCGCCGCCCACGTGCCCGCCACCCCCCTGCCCTCCCTGGAGACCCGGGAGGGCTTCGCCGCCCACCGGGAATGGGAGGCGCTCCTGCACTCCGCCCGCTGGGCGGTGGTGTCCTGGCCCGAGGAGTACGGCGGCCGCGGCGTCGACATCGAGCACTGGCTGGTCTTCGAGGAGGAGTACTGGGCCGCCGGCGCACCCGGCCGGGTCTCGCAGAACGGCATCAACCTGCTCGCCCCCACCCTCTTCGACCACGCCACGGACGCACAGCGCGCCCGCGTCCTGCCCTCCATGGCCAGTGGCGAGACCATCTGGGCCCAGGCCTGGTCCGAGCCCGAATCCGGCTCCGACCTCGCCTCCCTCACCTCCCGGGCGGTGCGCACCGAGGGCGGCTGGCTGCTGTCCGGGCAGAAGACCTGGTCCTCGCGGGCCGCCTTCGCCGACCGCGCCTTCGGCATCTTCCGCACCGACCCCGACGCCCCCAAACCCCACCAGGGCCTCACCTACCTGATGTTCGACCTGCGCGCCCCCGGGGTCACGGTGCGGCCCATCGGCCGCCTCGACGGCAAGCCGGCCTTCGCGGAACTCTTCCTCGACGAGGTCTTCGTCCCCGACGCGGACGTCATCGGCGAGCCCGGACAGGGCTGGCGGATCGCCATGTCCACCACCGGCAACGAGCGCGGGCTCACCCTGCGCGCCCCCGGCCGCTTCCTCGCCTCCGCCGACCGCCTCGTGGAGCTCTGGCGGAGCCACGGCGACCCGGCCGACACCGCCCAGCGCGACCGGGTCGCCGACGCGGTCGTCGGAGCCCGCGCCTACCAGCTGTTCACCTGGGCCAACGCCTCCCGCTTCGCCGCCGGAGAGACGATCGGCGCCGAGTCCAGCCTGAACAAGGTCTTCTGGTCCCGGTACGACATCGCCCTCCACGAGAGCGCCCTCGACCTGCTCGGCCCCGACGCCGAACTCGCCGACGGGGAATGGGCCGAGCCGTGGATCTTCTCCCTCGCCGGTCCCATCTACGCGGGGACCAACGAGATCCAGCGCGACATCATCGCCGAGCGGCTGCTCGGCCTCCCGAAGGGCCGCCGCTGATGCGCTTCCTGCCGTCCGAGGAACAGTCGGACTTCGCCCGCACCCTGCGCGCCCTGCTCGGCGCCTCGGACGTCCCGGCGGCGGTACGGGCCTGGGGCGCGGGCGACCACGTCCCCGGCCGGGCGCTGTGGGCGCGGATCGCCGCCACCGGACTGTTCGCCCTCGCGGCCGACGAGGCCCACGAGGGCATGGGCCTGATGCCGCTGGAGATGACGGCCGGGTTCGTGGAGCTGGGCCGCGCCGGGGTCCCCGGCCCGGTCGTGGAGACGGCCGCCGCCGCCGTACTCCTGACCCGGCTCGGCGACGAGGCCCTGGCCGAGCGGTTCCTCCCCGGGCTGGCGGCGGGGGAGACCCCGGCCACCCTCACCCTGCCCGGCGGGGGCCCATACGCCCTGGACGCCGACGCGGCCACCCACCTCTTCACGGTGTCCCCGGCCGGGGAGCTCCGCCTGGCCCCCGGCGCCGGACCGCCGCGCACCTCCACCGACCCCGCCCGCCGCCTGGCCCTCCCGGACGGCGGCGGCGAACTCCTCGCCGCCGGCCCGGCCGTCACCGCGGCGGCCCGGGACGCCGCCGACTGGGCCCGGCTGCTCACCGCCGCCCAGTGCCTCGGCACCGGCGAGGCCCTCCTCGCCCGCACCGTGGAGTACGCGAAGCAGCGCACGCAGTTCGGCACGGCGATCGGCGCCTTCCAGGCGGTCAAGCACCGGCTCGCCGACACCCTGATCGCCCTGGAGTTCGCCCGGCCGCTGCTCTGGGCGGCCGCGCTCTCCCTGGACCCCGGGGAGGTCGCGGCGGCGAAGCTGACCGCGGGCGAAGCGGCGTACGCGGCCGCCATGACCGCGCTCCAGCTGCACGGCGCCGTCGGCTACACCGAGGAACTCGACCTCTCCCTGTGGCTGCGCAAGGCCCGCCCGCTCCGCGACGCCTGGGGAAGCCCCTCGCAGTGCCGGGCGGCGGTGCTTCAGGAGCGGCTGCGGGGGAGCGGCTACGCGGCGCGGACCAGCCCCGCCTCGTAGGCGAGGATCGCGGCCTGGGTCCGGTTCGAGAGGTCGAGCTGCGTCAGGATCCGCGAGACGTACGTCTTCACGCTCGCCGGGGACAGGTGCAGGGCCTCGGCTATCTGCAGGTTCGTCCGGCCCTCGCCGACCAGCGCGAGGACGTCCCGCTCGCCGGGGGACAGGGTGGAGAGCTGCTCCGCGTGGTCGGGCGCCCCGGTGCGGGTGTCCGCCCGTTCCAGCAGCACCCGCATCACCCCGGGCGCCAGGGCGCTGCCGCCCGCCGCGACCGTGCGGATCCCGGCGAAGAGCTCCTCGGGGCGCAGGTCCTTCAGCAGGAACCCGGCCGCTCCGGCCCGCAGCGCGTCCAGGACCAGGTCGTCCGCCGTATAGCCGGTGAGGACGAGCACGCGCGGGGGATCAGGCAGCCGCAGCAGCTGCAAGGTGGCCTCCATGCCGTCGACCTTCGGCATGACCAGGTCCATCAGTACGACGTCGGGCCGGTACGTGCGGGCCAGCGGCACGGCCTCGGCCCCGTCGGCGGCTTCCGCGACCACCTCGATGTCCGGGGCGCTCGCGAGCAGGGTCACCAGCCCCGACCGTATGAGGCTCTGGTCGTCGACCACCATCACGCGGATCGTCATGACCCACCTCCCCTGAATCCCCGTCTCATTACGGACATTACCGCCATATAGGGACTTAAGTCCGCCCAACCCTCCCTCCCCAGTCCCCTTTTGCTGTCCCGCTTGTCCTCTTTCGGCGACTTCGGGCACCCCCCGTCTTCCCGGACGGTGGTTACCGAGGCAGAACGCACCACCGCTTCACCCGGTGCACCGGCCTCCCCAATGTCCCCGATGTCAGGAACTCCGCATGTCTTTCCCCTCTGCTCGCACCCTCGCCGGTCTCGTTGTCGCCGGTATCGCCGCACCCGCCGCCGTGGGTCTCGTGGCACAGCCCGCGTCCGCCGCGTCGGTCGGCACGTGGGACAAGGTCGCCCAGTGCGAGTCCACCAACGACTGGAGCATCGACACCGGCAACGGCTACTACGGCGGTCTGCAGTTCTCCTCCAGCACGTGGGCGGAGTTCGGCGGCCGGCAGTACGCCCCCCAGGCCGACCAGGCCACCAAGGCGCAGCAGATAGCCGTCGCCGAGAAGGTCCTGGCGACCCAGGGCCCCGGCGCCTGGCCCTCCTGCGGCAAGCTCGCCGGCCTGCAGCGCGGCGGTCCGGCCCCCGAGGCGCCCGCCCGGGGCACCGGTACCTCGACCGCCGACGAGGGCGCCGAGGCCCAGGCCGCCCCGAAGGCCCAGGGCAAGAACAACTACACCGTGGTCGGCGGCGACACCCTCGGCACCATCGGCTCCGAACTCGGCGTCAGCTGGGAGTCCCTCTACTCCGCGAACCGCTCGGTGATCGGGTCCGACCCGGACATGATCTTCCCGGGCCAGCGCCTCGCGTACGGCTCCGACTCCGGCGGCGGCGCCGCGGCCGCGCCGAAGTCCGCCAGCTCGTCGAGTTCGTCGAGCTCGTCGAGCTCGTCCAGTTCGTCCAGCTCCTCGGACTCCTCCGCCTCCTCGGACTCCTCCGGTTCCGAGGACTCCTCCGGCAGCGGCTCCGGCAGCAGCGCCGAGGGCGCCCTGCCCGTCTCGGGCGGCAGCATCTCCGCGCGCTACCACCAGGCGGGCGGCTGGGCCGCCGGCCACCACACCGGCATCGACTTCGCGGTGTCCACCGGCACCCCGGTCAGGGCGGCCGCCGCGGGCACGGTCGTCTCCTCCGGCTGGCAGGGCGCGTACGGCAACGCCGTCGTCATCAAGCACGACGACGGCCGCTACACCCTCTCCGCCCACCTCTCCTCGGCGACCGCCTCCGAAGGCGAGCGCGTTTCCGCCGGCGAGCGGATCGGCCGCTCCGGCAACACCGGCAACTCCACCGGCCCGCACCTCCACTTCGAGGTCCGCTCCAGCAACAGCTACGGCGCCGACGTCAACCCGGTCTCCTGGCTGAACGGCCTCGGCGTCTCCGTATAAGCGGCACGAGCGACGCCCCGGGCCGTCACGCGCCGGTTCGCCAAGGCCGGTTGACCCACACACACGTCCCCCCGGGATGCCCCTTCGGCGGAAGAAGGGCAACCTGGGGGGACGTTTTGGCATGTTCTGCGCGCTTCTGTGCGCCGACGGGGGGTGGTGACGTCATGCAGGCCGTGCCCGGTCGCGCCGGACAACTGCTGGAACGGGGTCTGCGGACCCTGACCGGGGAGAGCAGCGGGGCGCCGGACCCGGTGCGCGCCCGCCGCACCGACATCTGGCTCGCCCTGGTCTGCGGGCTGCTCACCACCCTCAACCTCCACGACGTCCACCGCTTCGGCCTCGTCACCGACTACCCCACCAGCCTGGCCGCCGGCTGGCTCGCGGCGCTCTCCCTGCTCTGGCGCCGCTCCCACCCCTGGATACCGGCCCTCGCGGCCACCGCCGCCACCCTCGTCTCCGACGACCGCGGCCCCCTCGTCTTCGGGGCCTACGCCCTGGCCGCGTACGGCCGCGCCCACCGCTGGGGCGGGGTCCTGCTGATGGCCGTCGTCTACGCGGCCACCCGTGACGTGTTCCTGCCCCTCGGGTACGCGGGGCGCGACCCCGCCTCCTTCGTCCTCGGCTCCATCCTCGTGCCCGCCCTGTACGGGGAGACCGTGCGCCGCAACCGGCACGTCATGGCCGCGCTGCGCGAGCGGGCCCGCCAGGCCCACGCCGCCGTGGACCAGGCGGCCGACCTCGCCGTCGTCCAGGAACGCACCCGTTTGGCCCAGCGCACCCACGACGGGCTCGGTCACCGCCTCACGGCCCTCACGATGCAGGCCGCGGCCCTGCGTCTGGACGCGGAGGCCGATCCGCGGGTCCGGGAGGCCGCGGGGGCCGTGGAGGAATCGGCGCGGGCCGCGATGGCCGAGGTCAGGGAGGTGCTGGACATGCTGACCGACCCCGCGGGCAGCCGTGCGCACACCTCCCCCGTGGACGTGGGCCGCTTCCTCGGTTCCCTGGTCCGGAACATGCGGGCCACCGGCATGGAGATCACCCACCACACCCAGCCCGGGCTGGGATCCTTCCCGGCGGCCGACGGGCGCCTCCTGCTGCGGATCGCCCGCGAGGGGCTCACCAACGCGGCGAAGTACGCCCCCGGCTCCGCCGTTCGGATGAATCTTTCCGCCGACGACGGGGAGGTCCGCCTCGACGTGGTCAACACCGCCCCGGAGGGGGAGCGGATCGTCCTCGACTCCGGCGGCATGGGCATTCCGGGGCTCCGGCGCGCCCTCACGGAGGTGGGCGGGAAGCTGCGCGCCGGATCCACTCGGGACGGAGGTCACATGCTCGCGGCGACACTCCCCGACCGACGTGTGCTAGCTTAGAGCTCGTTGCAGTTGTGGTACCCATGAACTTTATGTGCGCCTGACGGGAATGCTCCGACAGGCGCTTTTATTGTTTTGCCGGAATCTCCGGATGGGGCCCTTTGCCGCCTATTCAGGAGATTCAAAAATGGCACTTGGCACCGTGAAGTGGTTCAACTCGGAAAAGGGCTTCGGCTTCATCGAGCAGGACGGTGGCGGCCCGGACGTCTTCGCCCACTACTCGAACATCGCCACCCAGGGCTTCCGTGAGCTCAACGAGGGCCAGCGCGTGTCCTTCGACGTCACCCAGGGCCAGAAGGGCCCCCAGGCGGAGAACATCCTCCCCGCCTAAGGCAGTCAGCACGCCGGGGTCCGCACCGAGTAGGTGCGGGCCCCGGCTTGTCTGCTGTATCGCACCAATTGTTTGCAGTGCTTTGTGCAGTACCTGCCGGTTTCAGGAGGGCTTTCTCGCATGACCAGCTCCAGCTCCGCACGACCCAGCCGCCGCCCCACCCGGGGTCGAGGTGCGGCTCAGGGACGTCCGAAGGCTGGCGCGGGACGGCAGAAGTCCGCCCCCGTGGCCAGGCCCCAAGAATTCACCATGCCCGACCCGCTGACCCCGGCCCTGCCGCCGGTGGAAGCGTTCGAGGACATGGACATGCCCGAGGCGCTGCTGAAGACCCTCGCCGCCCAGGGCGTCACCCAGCCGTTCCCGATCCAGGCCGCGACCATCCCGAACTCGCTGGTCGGCCGTGACCTGCTCGGCCGCGGCCGTACCGGCTCCGGCAAGACGCTGGCTTTCGGCCTGGCCCTGCTGGCCCGCACCGCCGGCCGCCGCGCCCAGCCGAAGCAGCCGCTCGCGCTGGTCCTCGTACCGACCCGCGAGCTCGCGCAGCAGGTGACCGACGCCATGGCCCCGTACGCCACGGCCGTCAACCTGCGGATCACGACCGTCGTTGGCGGCATGTCGATCAACCGGCAGTCCGGCGCCCTGCGCCGCGGCGCCGAGGTGCTCGTCGCCACCCCCGGCCGGCTGAAGGACCTCATCGACCGCGGTGACGCCGACCTCTCCCAGGTCTCCATCACCGTCCTCGACGAGGCCGACCAGATGACCGACATGGGCTTCATGCCGCAGGTCACCTCGCTGCTCAAGCAGGTCCAGTCCGGCGGCCAGACCATGCTGTTCTCGGCGACCCTCGACAAGAACATCGACAAACTCGTCAAGATGTTCCTCACCGACCCGGTCGCCTTCTCCGTCGACCCGTCCGCCGGTGCGGTCAGCACGATGGAGCACCACGTCCTGTACGTCATGGACGAGACCGACAAGAAGGCCGTGGCCACGCGCATAGCCGCTCGTGACGGCCGGGTGATCATGTTCGTCGACACCAAGCGCGGGGTCGACCGCATGGTCAAGAAGCTCCTCGCCGACGGCGTCCGCGCCTCCGGCCTGCACGGCGGCCGCTCGCAGCCGCAGCGCAACCGGACCCTCGACTGGTTCAAGACGGGCGAGGTCACCGCGCTGGTCGCCACCAACGTGGCCGCGCGCGGCATCCACATCGACGACCTCGACCTCGTCGTCAACGTGGACCCGCCGACCGACCACAAGGACTACCTGCACCGCGGCGGCCGTACCGCCCGCGCCGGCGAGTCCGGCAGCGTCGTCACCCTGGTCCTGCCCGACCAGAAGCGCGACATGACCCGCCTGATGTCGGACGCCGGGATCTCCCCGCGCACCGCGCAGATCAAGTCCTCCGACGAGGAGCTCGCGCGCATCACCGGCGCCAAGGAGCCCTCGGGCATCCCGGTCGTCATGGAGGTGCCGCAGGCCACCCCGCCGCGTCAGCGTTCCGCCGGCCAGGCCGGCGGGGGCTCGGGCTCCGGCGCGCGCCGCCGCTCGGGCGGACCGCGTACGGGCTCCACCGCGGGCGCGGCTCCGGCAGCCGGGGGCGGCCGCGGCCGTCGCACCGGTGGCGGCGCCACCGGGCAGGCTCCGGCCTCCGGCTCCGGCCAGGCCCGCCGTGGCCAGGGCGGACAGGGCGGCTCCACGGGCGGCTCCGGCGAGCGCGGCCGGCGTACCGGCGGCGCCCCCTCGGGTGGCGCGGCCGCGGCCTCGGCCCGCAGCCGGGTGGGTGGCGCCGGCCAGGGCCGCCGCCGCTCCGCCTGACCCGGAGCACTTCGTACGCACCCCTGCGCCGGGCGGCAGCCGCCGCCCGGCGCAGGGGTGTTTTCGGCTGCCTAGCGGACCAGCTTCACCTGGAGCTTCGCCAGGGTCCGCAGATCCAGGCCGAGGCCGTCGGTGAGATAGCCGTAGAGGCTGCCGTAATCGGCCTCCATCTGCGCGGTCGCCGCGTCCAGGTAGTCCTGGCGGACCTCCTGGAGCGGGATCAGCAGATCGGGGTTCTGCATCCGGCCGGACGCCTTGACGCCCGCCCGCACCTGGGCGTCGTACGCCGCGCGGAAGGTGTTCGAGGCCAGGTAGTCCCGCTCGGCCGTGGCCTTCGGGACGGCCAGGGCGTTCAGCAGGACATAGCTCATCCAGCCCGTCCGGTCCTTGCCCGAGGTGCAGTGGTACAGCAGCGGGCCCTGCTTGCCGTCGGCGATCTCGCGGAGGGTGGTCGCGAACTGCGCCCGGTTCTCGGGGTTGGTCACGAACGCGCGGTAGACGTCGCGCATGTACGCCTCGGCGCGGCCGCCGCCGAGCATCTGCTCCTGCTTCACGGGATCACCGCTGCCTATCGCGGAGATCAGCAGCCCGTACAGGCCGTTGTCGTTGACCGGGCGCGCGGTGGAGGTCAGACCGGCGGGGAGCTTGTCGGCCCCGTCGTACTGGACCTCCATGGGGATGCGGAAATCGAGGACCTTCGTGAGGCCCAGACCGCCCACGGCCGTGATGTCCGAGGCGGTCAGCTTGCCCAGTGCGTCGGCGCGGTAGACCAGTCCCTGACGAACCTGGCCTCCCGTCCAGGTGCGGTAGCCACCGAGGTCGCGGACGTTGACCGCGCCCTGGAGGGGGATCTGGCGGATCGTTTCGGCCGGCTGTGTGTGCGTGTGGTGACGCGAGGCGGCGACGCTGTCGGCCGGCGCGGCGTACGCGGCGGCGGGCAGGGTGCCGATGGCGAGGGCGGAAGCGAGCACCGCGGTCGCCAGGCGGATTCTGGCACGGCTCATCTGGGGCAACTCCTGTCACGGAGAAGGGGGATCACCCTGGTGGTGGCAGGGTGCCGAGCGGGTGCGGGGGGAGGGAGAGATGCTGTGGGGGAGTGAGGCCGTTCAGCCGTTCCAGCACGGCGTACGCCTCGGCCATGACGCGGGTGACGAGCTCCGCACAGGACGGCAGATCCTCGATCACGCCCGCGACCTGGCCCGATGCCATGACACCGAGGTCCGTACGGCCCTCGACCATGGACGCCTTGAGGAGCATGGGGGTGTTCGCGGCGAGCAGCACCTGGCTCCAGGACAGGTCCTTGCCGTGTTTCATCGCGAGGCCGTCCCGGACCATCTCGGCCCAGGTCAGGCCCGAAAGCTTCTTGAAGCCGGCGGCGTGCCGCACCGCCTTGGCCAGCGCCTTCGCCCGGCCGGCCCGCTCCAGGGAGGCGACCAGCTCGCTGCGCAGCATCCGGTGCGGGAGCCCGTCCACGGCCGTGGTGACGGTGACGTCCTTCACGGTCGCCTTCAGGTACTCGGCCTTCACCGCGTCCGGGACCGTCGAGTCGGAGGTCAGCAGGAACCGGGTGCCCATGGCGATGCCCGCGGCCCCGTAGCCCAGCGCCGCCACCAGGCCGCGGCCGTCGCTGAACCCGCCCGCCGCGATCACCGGGATGTCCACCGCGTCGACCACCTGCGGCAGCAGCACGGTCGTGGCCACGTCACCGGTGTGCCCGCCGCCCTCGCCGCCCTGCACGATCACCGCGTCGGCGCCCCACGCCGCGACCTTCTCGGCGTGCCGGCGGGCCCCGATCGAGGGGATCACGACCACGCCCGCGTCCTTGAGCCGCGCGATCAGCTCCCGGGACGGGGCCAGCGCGAAGGAGGCCACCCGGACGCCCTCGTCGATGATCAGCCGCGCCCGCTCGGCCGCGTCCCCGGCGTCCGCGCGCAGATTGACCCCGAACGGGGCGTCCGTACGGGACTTGACCTCGCGGACCGCCGCCCGCAGCTGCTCCATCGTCATGGTCGCCGAGGCCAGGATGCCGAGCGCGCCCGCATTGGCCGCCCCCGACACCAGCCGCGGACCGGCCACCCAGCCCATGCCCGTCTGCACGATCGGATGCTGGACCCCGACCAGCTCGGTGAATGCCGTCTCCATCGGCTCAGACCCGCACTTCGCGGTCGCGCAGGCCCTTGGGGTCGATGACCTCGCGGATCAGCCGCAGCTCCTGCGGCGTCGGCTCCCGCGTGCACGGGACCTCCCCGGGCAGGTCCAGCTCGAATCCGGTCGCCGCCCGGACCTGCTCCACCGTGACCCCGGGATGCAGGGAGACCAGGCGCATGGCGTGGTCCGGGCCGCCGAAATCGAAGACGCCGAGATCGCTGACCACGCGGGGGAGCCGGTGGAACCGGGTCACCCCGGCCGCCTCCGCGCGGTCGTAGCCCACGCCGCTCACCATGTCGACGCGCTCGACGAACACCCGGGTGGAGTGCTTGGGGATCCAGTAGCTCACCGGATTGTTGAGGGTGTTCACCGGGGCGCCGCGCACTCCGAGGAGCTGGCGGGCGGGCTGTTCCCAGTCCCCGATGCAGGAGATGTTCTGGTTGCCGAACCGGTCGATCTGGCTGGCGCCCATCATCACGTGGCGGCGGCCCCCGGTGACCATCGTCAGGTGACGGCGGTACGGGAGCCAGCCCTCGGCCGAGCCGTCCAGCCCGACCAGCAGGGCTTCGCCGTCGGTCAGCAGCAGGTCGGGGGAGAAGGTCCGCTTCGCCAGCCGGGCCCCGAAGGAGGGCACCAGGCCCATCGGGCTGGCCAGCACCTCGCCGTTGTCCCGCCAGGCCTCCGCGCAGGCGATCACGCAGTACTCGGCGCGGGTCGCGGCGGCGGTGGTAATGGAGGTCGTGGTGCTCACTTGATTTCTCCCAGGATGGCCCGGGACTCAACCCGGGGAGGAATGGGCTCTTGATGCGGAGCCGCGAAGCGGCGGAGCGCGCTGCGCATCTGTCGGGACCTGCACTTTCTTGGATTGTCAGTGGCCTCGGTTAGGTTGACCGCGTGACGACAGCGCAGATGGCCGAGGAGGCCGGGCATGCCCGGTACACCTACCGGCTTCGTGTGTCGTCGACTGCCCGCGCCGCTCTGGAGGCGGAGTGGGCGCGGTGTCGGTGGGTCTGGAACGAGCGCGGCTCGTTCGAAGAGGGCTCATGCCGAGGATGAGAAGTGCGGTCCGGCGCGGCTGGACAAGATGCTGACCGGGGCCCGCACCGCGAACGTGTGGCTGCGTGGGGGAAGCTCGGTGCCGCAGCAGCAGCTCATCCGTGACTTCGGGAAGTCCCGCGCCAAGGCGCTCAAGGACATCAAGGCCCGGCTGCCGCAGCGGCAGCGGACTGGGATGCCGAAGTACAAGAAGAAGCATCAGGCCGACCCGAGTCTGAGCTACACGCAGCGCGGTTTCCGGTTGAAGGACGGCCGTCTGCACCTGGCGGGCGGCATCGCCGTGACGGTTGTGTGGTCGCGGGACTTGCCCAAGCCGCCGTCGTCCGTGCGGATCTACCGCGACAGCCTCGGACACTGGTACGCGAGCTTCGTTGTGGCGACCACGGCCGAGATTCTGCCCGCCACCGGCCGGGACATCGGTATTGACTGGGGCGTCAAGGAGACCGCGACCACCACCAGCGACGCCCACGATCTTCCCCATGCGCAGCACGGCAGGAGTGCTGCCGTCGGGGTTGCCCGCTACCAGCGGATGATGGCCCGACGCAGGCCCCTGAAGGGCAAGGCCGGATCGAGGGGCTACCGGCAGGCGAAGCGGCAGACCGCGAAACTCAACAAGAAGATTGCACGCCAGCGCGAGGACACGGGCCGCAAGTGGGCCAAGTCGGTGGTCCGGGATCACGACAGGCTCGCCGTCGAGGACTTCCGGCCGAAGTTCCTCGCCAAGTCCACCATGGCGAAGAAGGCCGCCGACGCGGCGATCGGCGCGACCAAACGGGCACTGATCCACATGGCCCGCAAGCACGGCCGTGAACTGCACCTTGTCCACCCCGCGCACACCACCATGGACTGCGCGCAGTGCGGAGCGAGAACCAAGCACGCACTACCTCTCTCAGAACGAACGTATACGTGCACCGTGTGCGGAGCGGTCTCCCCCAGAGACAAGAACTCCGCCCGTGTGATGCTCGTCCGGGCTGGTTTCAACCCGGCTAGTGCTGATCTTGTGAGACCTGCGCGCCCGCCGGGCCGCAGGCGAAGTGAGCTAGGAATCCCCTCCCTTTAGGGAGGGGAGGATTCAATTCTGCTCCTCGTGCCAGGCCTGGACGGCCGACTGGTAGGCGTGCTCGCTGCCGCCGGAGAGGAAGCGCTCGGCGAACTCGGGCCAGGGGGTGGTCGCGTACAGCTTCTGGAAGGCCTCGTCGCGGTCGTAGTCGGGGGCGCAGGAGGTGAAGTGCGCGCCGTTCGGGGTCTCCACGACCCCGCTGACCGAGTGGCGGCTGACGAGCAGGGACTGCGGCGGCCCCGACTTGGCGAGCTCCGCGGTCTCCACGAGCTGCTCGCAGGAGACGAAGGCGGCGTCGGCGGCCTCACAGAAGAGGTCGTCGAAGTACGGGTCGGGGCCCAGGTACTGGGCGTTGCCGAGCCGGTCGGCGCGGTTGAGGTGGACCAGGGCCGCGTCCATCCGCAGGGCCGGGACCGCGACGAACTCCTCCCCGTCGGCGTACGGGGAGGTGACGGTGCGCAGCTCGGGGTTGACGCGCATGACGTCGGAGCCGAGGCCGGCGCGGACGGGCAGGAAGGGCATCCGGTTGGCGGCCGCGTGCAGGCCCCACATGAACATGGCCTCGTCCAGCTCGGTGAGGGCGAAGGCCCGGCTCTCGCGGGCGGCCCGGTAGTGCGGCTCCAGCGGGATGGAGTCGAGGGTGACGAAGGGCGTGACCAGCTTGCGGATCCGGCCGGCGGCGGCGAGCAGGCCGACGTCGGGGCCGCCGTACGAGATCACGGTGAGATCGGTGATCCCGGAGCGGAGCAGTGCCCGCACCAGGGCCATGGGCTTGCGGCGCGAACCCCAGCCGCCGATGCCGATGGTCATTCCGCTGGCCAGACGGCCGACCGCCGCTTCGGGGGTCATGCTCTTGTCGGTCATGCCGATTCCGCCTTTGCTCCGGTGGGTCCGGTGGGTCCGGTGGGTCCGCCGGCCGCTGTGGTTCCGGTGGGTCCGCTGCTGCCGAAGGTGTCGCGGACCCGGTCGGCCACGCCGCTGAGGTTGGCCTCGAAGGTGAAGCCCTGCTCGAAGCGGTAGCTGCGCCGCACGTCCACGGGGTCGATTCCGTTGATGGCCGCCTTGGCGAGCCGGATGAGGTAGCCGTCCTTCTTCGCGATCTCGGCGGCCAGTTCCAGGGCGGCCGCCCGCAGTTCCTCGCGGGGGACCACCTTCCACACCGAGCCGTGCGCGTGCAGTTCGGCGGCGGTGGCGGTGCGCGAGGTGTAGTACAGGGTGCGCATCATGTGCTGCGGGACGAGCCGGGCCAGGTGGGTGGCGGCCCCGAGGGCGCCCCGGTCCAGCTCCGGGAGTCCGAAGGTCGCGTCCTCGGAGGCGACGATGGCGTCGGCGTTGCCGACCAGGCCGATCCCGCCGCCGAGGCAGAAGCCGTTCACGGCCGCCACGACCGGGACCTCGCACTCGTAGACGGCGGCGAAGGCCTCGTAGCAGCCCCGGTTGGCGCCGATGAGCGAGGCGTGGCCGGTGTCGCGCTGCATCTCCTTGATGTCGACGCCGGCGTTGAAGCCGCGGCCCTCGGCGGCCAGGACCACGCACCGGACCTCCTGGTCGCGGCCGGCCGCGCGCAGGGCGTCGGCGAGGTCGTACCAGCCCCGCACGGGCAGCGCGTTGACGGGCGGGAAGTCGACTGTGACGAGTGCGATGCCCTTGTCGGGGCTTGAGGTGGAGACACCCATGAGCGGATCAGCTACCTTTCCACCAAACATTTGTTAGGTGAGGAAGGTAGCAGCCGATGGAGCTCAACGGGAGGGTTGTCGTCGTCACCGGCGGAACCCGGGGCGTCGGCGCCGGGATCGCGCGGTCGTTCCTCGCGGCGGGGGCCGAGGTCGTCGTCTGCGCGCGCCGGCCGCCGGCGGAACCGGTCGGGGCGGCGGGCCGTACGGCCGCCTTCACCGCCCTGGACCTGCGCGATCCGGCCGCCGTACAGCAGTTCTTCGCCACGGTCGCCGCGCGCCACGGGCGCCTCGACTGCCTGGTGAACAACGCCGGCGGAACCCCGTACCGGCTGCTGGGGGAGGGCGAGGCCGAGCGGCACGCACGGGTCGTCGAGCTCAACCTGATCGCCCCGATGGCCGCCTCGGTCGCCGCGTACCCCTGGCTCCGGGAGACCCGGGGCTCGATCGTGATGATCGGCAGCGTCAGCGGGACCCGGCCCTCCCCGGGCACGGCGGCCTACGGGGCGGCGAAGGCGGGCCTGGAGAACCTGGCCCGCTCCATGGCCGTGGAGTGGGCCCCCGAGGTACGGGTCAACTCACTGGTCCTGGGCATGGTGCGGACCGAGCTGTCGCACCTGCACTACGGCGACGAGAGCGGGATCGCCGCCGTCGGCGCGACCGTACCGCTGGGACGGCTGGCGGAACCCTCGGACGTGGGCGAGGCGGCCGTCTTCCTCGCCTCCGACCGGGCGGCGTACGTGAGCGGAGCCAGCCTGCTCGTGCACGGGGGCGGCGAACGGCCGGCCTTTCTGGATGCGGCAACTGCGAACAAGGAGAGCTGACATGGGACTTGCCGAAGGCCGTGTGGTCATCGTGACGGGCGCCGGACGGGGGCTGGGCCGGGCCCACGCGCTGGCCTTCGCCGAGGAGGGGGCGCGGATCGTGGTCAACGACCTCGGCGTCGGCCTCGACGGACAACCGAGACCGGAGAGCCCGGCGGCGCTGGTCGTCGCCGAGATCCGGGCCATGGGCGGGGAGGCCGTGGCGCACGGCGGTGACATCGCGACGGCACAAGGCGCGGCGTCGCTGGTCGAGACGGCCGTCTCGGCTTTCGGGCGACTGGACACCCTCGTCAACAACGCGGGGTTCCTGCGCGACCGGATGCTCGTGAACCTGGACGAGGACGACTGGGACGCCGTGATGCGGGTGCACCTGAAGGGGCACTTCCTGCCGCTGAAGCACGCGGCGGCGTACTGGCGGGCCGAGGCGAAGGAAGGCCGGCAGGTCGCCGCCCGGGTCGTGAACACCTCCTCGGGGGCGGGGCTGCTCGGGTCCGTGGGGCAGGGCAACTACAGCGCGGCCAAGGCGGGCATCCTGGGGCTGACCCTGGTGTCGGCGGCGGAAATGGGCCGCTACGGGGTCCAGGTCAACGCGATCGCCCCCGCGGCGCGGACCCGGATGACGGAGCAGACCTTCGCGGACACCATGGCCGCCCCGCAGGCCGGGGCCTTCGACGCGATGGCCCCGGAGAACGTGTCCCCGCTGGTGGTCTGGCTCGGCTCCGATGCCTCGGCGGGGGTCACGGGCCGCGTCTTCGAGGCGGAGGGAGGCCGCATCACGGTGATGGAGGGCTGGCGACCCGGCCCCACGGCCGACTGCGGAGCGCGGTGGACTCCGTCGGAGGCGGGCGAGGCGACGACGAAACTCCTGTCGCAGTCGGAGCCGCCACAGCCGGTGTACGGGGCGCGCTAGCGGGGGCCGGGGCGGCCTTTCCCGGTGGCCGGGAAAACGCCCTCCCGGCGCCGGAGGCGGGCCGTCTAGCCTCGCCGCACCGAACCCGGCCCCCGCACGCAAGGACCCGCACATGCTCTCGGACCGCCACCGGCTCCACGTCGCGCAGCAGCTGCGATCCGCCGAGCTCGGGCGGACGCCCGTCGCACCGCTCGGCGCCCGTTTCCCCGGGATCGACACCGAGGACGCCTACGAGATCCAGCTCCTCAACATCCGCCACCGCCTCGCGGCCGGCGACCGCGTCACCGGGCACAAGGTCGGGCTGTCGTCCCCGGTCATGCAGGCCATGATGGGCGTCGACGAACCCGATTACGGGCACCTGCTGCACTCCATGGAGCTGTACGAGGACACCCCGGTGCCCGCGGCCGCGTACTGCGCGCCGCGCGTCGAGGTCGAGGTCGGCTTCGTCCTCGGCGCCGACCTCCCCGGCGAGGGCTGCACCGTCGCCGACGTCCTGGCCGCCACCGAGCGGGTCGTCCCGGCCCTGGAGCTCATCGACAGCCGGATCGCCGACTGGCGGATCACCATCGCCGACACCATCGCCGACAACGCCTCCTCCGCCGGATACGTCATCGGCGAGGGACGCGACCCCCGCGAACTGGACCTGAAGGCCGTCGACGCCACCCTGACCAGCGGATCCGACACCCTGGCCAGCGGCCGCAGCGACGCCGTGCTCGGCGATCCGGCCGCCTCCGTCGCCTGGCTGGCCCGCACCGTCGCCCGCTTCGGGGTCCAGCTCCGCAAGGGCCACCTGATCCTGCCCGGGTCCTGCACCCGCGCCGTGGACGTGGCCGCCGGGCGGACGTACACCGCCGACTTCACCGGGCTCGGCCCGGTCTCCCTCTCCTTCTCCTGAGGTGATCACCATCAGCGCACAGACACAGACACAGACACAGACACAGACACAGACACAGACGCAGACGCAGACGGCCGCGAAGGCGACCGCCGCCATCGTCGGCTCCGGGAACATCGGGACCGACCTGCTCTACAAGCTCATGCGCTCCCCGCACATAGAACCCCGCTGGATGATCGGCGTGGACCCCGCCAGCGAGGGCCTGGCCCGCGCCCGCCGCGCCGGACTCGACGCCTCCCACGCGGGCGTGGACTGGCTGCTGGCCCAAGGCGAGCTGCCGGACCTGGTATTCGAGGCCACCTCCGCCTCCGTGCACCGCGCCAACGCCCCGCGCTACGCCGAACTCGGCATCAAGGCCGTCGACCTGACCCCCGCCGCCGTCGGCCCCGCCGTCGTCCCGCCCGCGAACCTGACCGCCCACCTCGACCGGGCCAACGTCAACATGATCACCTGCGGCGGCCAGGCCACCATCCCCATGGTGTACGCCGTCTCCCGCGTGGTGCCCGTCGCCTACGCGGAGATCGTCGCCTCGGTGGCCTCGGTCTCGGCCGGCCCCGGCACCCGGGCCAACATCGACGAGTTCACCCGTACCACCTCCCGGGGCATCGAGGAGATCGGCGGCGCCGCCCGCGGCAAGGCCATCATCATCCTCAACCCGGCCGACCCACCCGTGATCATGCGCGACACCGTCTTCTGCGCGATCCCGGCCGTCGCCGACCGCGAGGCCATCGCGGCCTCCGTCAAGCAGGTCGCCGAGGACGTGGCCTCGTACGTGCCGGGCTACCGGCTGCGCACCGAGCCGCAGTTCGACGATCCCTCTCCGCTGAACGGGGGCATGGCCCGGGTCGCGATCTTCCTGGAAGTGGAGGGCGCCGGCGACTACCTGCCGCCCTACGCCGGAAACCTCGACATCATGACCGCCGCCGCCACCAAGGTCGGCGAGGAGTTCGCGAAGGGGCTGCGGAAGTGACCACCCACCCGGGCTACCCGAGCCATTCGAGCTATTCGGACACCCTCGACATCCGGATCACCGACTCCTCCCTGCGCGACGGCTCGCACGCCAAGCGCCACCAGTTCACGGGCGAGGACGTACGGTCGATCGTCTCCGCCCTCGACGGCGCGGGGGTCCCCGTCATCGAGGTCGCGCACGGTGACGGACTGGGCGGGTCCTCCTTCAACTACGGCTTCTCGAAGACCCCCGAACAGGAGCTCATCAAGATCGCCGCCGAGACGGCGCGCCACGCGAAGATCGCCTTCCTGATGCTCCCGGGGCTCGGCGTCAAGGACGACATCCGCGCAGCCCACGGCAACGGCGGCCGGATCTGCCGGATCGCCACCCACTGCACCGAGGCCGACATCTCCGTCCAGCACTTCGGCCTCGCCCGCGACATGGGCCTGGAGACCGTCGGCTTCCTGATGATGGCCCACTCCACCACCCCCGAGAACCTGGCCCGGCAGGCCCGGATCATGGCCGACGCCGGCTGCCAGTGCGTGTACGTGGTCGACTCGGCCGGCGCCATGGTCATGGACGAGGTCACCGACCGGGTCGCGGCGCTCGTCGCCGAACTCGGCCCCGACGCCCAGGTCGGCTTCCACGGCCACGAGAACCTCGGCCTGGGCGTGGGCAATTCCGTCGCCGCCGTCCGCGCCGGCGCGCTCCAGATCGACGGTTCCACCCGGCGTCTCGGCGCGGGAGCCGGGAACACGCCCGTCGAGGCCTTCGCCGCCGTCTGCCGGAAGATGGGCATCCGTACCGGCATCGACGTCCTGAAGATCATCGACGCGGCCGAGGACGTGGTCCGCCCCGTCATGGACGACGAGTGCACCCTCGACCGCATGGCCCTGCTGATGGGCCACGCCGGGGTCTACTCCAGCTTCCTCAAGCACGCCTACCGGCAGGCCGAGCGCTACGGGGTCTCCGGCGCGCAGATCCTCCTGCGCGCGGGCGAGCGCCGCCTCGTCGGCGGCCAGGAGGACCAGCTCATCGACATCGCGGTCGAACTCGCCGCCGAAGCGCGCTGACCGCCCCGTCACCCCCGAGCCCGTCACCCCCGAGCCCGTCACCCCCGAGCCCGTCACCCCCGCGCCCGCGCACGTCGCGCCCGCGCACCGTCACCCCCGCACACCCATCGCACCGCAGCACGCCCACAACGAAGTGGAGGGCCACCCCGTGACCGCAATCGAAGAAGAGCCCCGTGTCATCGAGGCCGCCGCCGTGCCGACCCGGTTCGCCCGAGGCTGGCACTGCCTCGGCCTCGCCGCCGCCTTCAGGGACGGCGCCCCCCACGAGATCGAGGCCTTCGGCACGAAACTCGTCGTCTTTCAGGGGGCGGACAGCGGGGAGCTGAGCGTCCTGAACGCCCACTGCCCCCACATGGGCGGCAATCTCGCCCACGGCACCGTCAAGGGCGACACCGTCGCCTGCCCCTTCCACGACTGGCGCTGGTCCGGGGACGGCCGCTGCGCCGCCATCCCGTACGCCCGCCGCGTCCCGCCGCGCGCCAGGACCCGCGCCTGGACCAGCCTGGAACAGAGCGGCCAGCTCTACGTCTGGCACGACCCGGAGGGCAACCCGCCGCCGCCCGAGGTCACGATCCCCGTCATCGAGGGCGTCGGCGACCCCGAGTGGAGCGACTGGAGCTGGAACTTCCTGCGCGTCGAGAACTCCAACTGCCGCGAGATCGTCGACAACGTCGTCGACATGGCGCACTTCTACTACGTGCACTACGCCTTCCCGCACTACTTCAAGAACGTCTTCGACGGCCACGTCGCCACCCAGTACATGGAGTCCACCCCGCGCGGTGACGTGGACCTCGGCACCCTCTCCACCGGCGGCGGCCTGCGCTCCGACGCCTCGTACCACGGCCCGTCCTACATGATCGACACGCTGTGGAGCGACATCGGCGGCGGCGTCGAACTCGAATCGGTCCTCATCAACTGCCATTACCCGATCGACGAGAACAGCTTCATGCTCATGTACGGCACGATCGTCAAGAAGCTCCCCGGCATGAGCGACGAACAGGCCGCCGAGGCCGCCCGCCTCACCTCCGAGGGCCTCGCCGTCGGCTTCGAGCAGGACGTCGAGATCTGGAAGAACAAGACGCGCATCGACAACCCCCTCCTCACCGAGGAGGACGGCCCCGTCTACCAGCTCCGCCGCTGGTACGAGCAGTTCTACGTGGACGCCGCCGACGTCAAGGACGAGATGGTCCGCCGCTTCGAGTTCGAGATCGACACCGCCCGCGCCACCGCCGCCTGGAAGGCCGAGGTCGCCGAGAACCTCGCCCGCCGCGCGGCCGGGACCCCGTGATGACCCCCGTGGCGTGCGGGGAGTGCGACGCGGTGGTGCTGTGCGAGAAGTTCAGCCCCGCCCACACCCAGGTCCAGTGGACCGAGGAGGCGGCCGCGGCCTGTCCGCGCATCGCCGCCGAGGTCGCGGCAGGGCTCCCCAGCGGCCGCGTCCGCTCCTGCGGGCCCCTGCGCGCGGGCATCGAGGCCGCCGTCCTGGCGGGCCGCCTGGAGGTGCCGGCCGATGTCTGACACCGACACCCACGGCCGTACGAAGTCCCGCGCCGCGGAGGTACGGAGCCCGGCCCCGGCTGCCGCCCGGGGCGGAGCCACCAGCAGGCTGCTGGTCCGCGTCACGGACCGGATCCAGGAGACCCCCGAGGCGGTCTCCCTCGTACTCGACGCGGAACTCCCGTACCGCCCGGGGCAGTTCCTCACCGTCCGGGTTCCCGCACCGAGCGGGGAGGGCGGCGCGGCCCGCTGCTACTCCCTGGCGGGCTCCCCGCACGCCGGGGACCCGCTGCGCATCACCGTCAAACGGGTCCCCGGCGGCGCCGGCTCCGGCTGGCTGTGCCAGGACGTGCGCATCGGCGACGAGCTGGAGATCCTGCCCCCCGCCGGCACCTTCACCCCGCCCGACCTGGACCGGGACCTGCTGCTCGTGGCGGGGGGCAGCGGCATCACCCCGGTGCTCTCCGTCGCGAAGTCGGTGCTGGTGGGCGGCGCGGGCCACGTCGTGCTGGTGTACGCCAACCGCGACTCCGGCTCGGTGATCTTCCGCGACGAGCTGTGGGGGCTCGCCGAGGAACACCCCGGGCGGCTCACCGTCGTGCACTGGCTGGAGACCCTCCAGGGACTGCCGACCGCAGCGCAGCTGGGCCCGCTCGTGGCCCCGTACGCGGGCCGCGAGGCCTACCTGTGCGGGCCCGCTCCGCTGATGGACGCGGCGGAGGCTGCCCTGCGGGCATCGGGCGCCCAGGGCCGGTCGATCCACCGTGAGCGGTACTTCTCCCTCGGCGGGGACGTCTTCGCCCCGGCGCCGGCCCCGGCCTCGGCCCCGGCGGCATCGGCGGCCCCGGATCCGGGCGCCGGGAGCGTGGCCCTGCCGCCCGGCACGGCGGGGGACGGGCAGGACGCTACCCCCGCCGGCGGCGCGACCGCCGAGGTGGAATTCGAGGGGGTCTGGCACACCGTCGCCTGGGGGCGGCAGACCCCGCTGCTGACCGCGCTGCTCGACGCAGGCGTCCCCGCTCCGTACTCCTGCCGCGAAGGCGCCTGCAGCGCCTGCTGCTGCCGGGTGCTGGACGGGGAGGTCACGATGGTCCGCAACGAGGTCCTGGCCCCCGAGGACCTGGCCGACGGCTACGTCCTGGCCTGCCAGGCCCTGCCGCTCGGCGACCGCGTCCGCATCAGCTACGACGGCTGAGCGGCACCGCCGGACGGCCCCGACGGTCCCGGCGGCCGGACGGCCCCGGCGGCCCCGACGGCCGGACGGCCCCGGCGGCCCGACGGCCCAGACGGCCCGACGGCCCAGACGGTCCCGGCGGCCGGACGGCCCCGGCGGCCCGACTGCCCCGCCGGACGGCCGCGGGCCCGGCCCCCTGGCGAGGGGTCGGGCCCGGACACTCTCACTCGTGCGTGGGGGTACCACTACCCACTACATCCACTCGCTGAACCGCAGCCATCCCATCATGTTGTCCATCGCCTCAGCGGAGACCGCAGGCTCCAGGTCCCGCACCGGCGCGGCCGCGGTCCGCCGCGCCCGGCCGGGCCCGTACAGCTCCCGCCACACCGAGCGCGCGCAGGCCAGTACCGCCGGGGCGAGCCGGGCCGGCTCCCGCTCGCCCCGGCAGGAGGACACCGACACGGCGGCCACGGCCCGCCCGGCCCCCCGCAGCGGGGCGGCCACGCAGGAGATGCCGCGGAAACTCTCCTCCCGGTCGTACGCCACCCCGCGTTCGCGGACCGCCGCCAGCTCCGAACGCAGCGCGAGCGGCCGGATCAGGGTGCGCGCGGTGCGCGGGCGCAGCCCCTGCGCGAGGACGTGTTCCACCGCGGCGGGATCACTGAAGGCGAGGATCGCCTTCCCGGCGGCCGTGCAGTACGCCGGCATGCGGCCGCCGACCCGCGAGGGCACCGAGGTGTCCTCCGAGCCGCCGATCCGCTCCAGATACACCACCTCGGCCCCGTCGAGCACCGACAGGTGCACCACCCGGCCCGTCTGCTCGTGCAGCGCGTGCAGCAGCGGCAGCGCGGCCCGGCGCAGCCGGTTGTGGTGGGAGGCGAGCGCGCCCAGCTCCAGCATGCGCATGCCCATGCGGTAGTCCCGGCCCTCGCGGTCCAGCCAGCGCAACTGCACCAGCTGGTCGAGGATCCGGTGGGCGGAAGAGCGTGGGATTCCGGAGCGGCGCACGACCTCGGTGAGCGACAGGCGAGGCTGTGGACCTTCGAAGGCGCCCAGCACTTTCGCGGCCTTCTCCAGCAGCGAAAGCGGTGCGAGCCCGGTCTCCGCGACCTGCTCCATGAACTGGTCCAGCACGAGAAAACCCCCTGCGTGAGGCGTTGGGGCGACCCTGCCACGCGCCCCCGGCCGGAGGGAAGCACCCGGAGGGGTCTATTTCATTCAGTAATACTTCAAGTAGTCGGTTCGGGGACCTTCCCGCTCAGCGGGAACAGCTCGTTCCGCGCCCGGACCACCCGGCGTACGTTCCTCGCCATCGAACCGGAAACGGAAACCGATCCGCCCATCGATGCCGAACTCCCGAAGATCCTTGATCCGAGAAGGGGACACCATGAGTGACGAAGAGGTCCTCGCAGCGGTCCGCGCCCTCGCCCCCGCCCTCCGCGAGCGCAGCGCCGAGGCCGAAAACCTGCGCAAGGTCCCCGAGGCGAGCATCAAGGAACTCGCCGCCACCGGCTTCTTCCGGCTGCTCCAGCCCAAGGCCCACGGCGGATACGCCGCCGACCCCGCCCTCTTCTACGCCGCCGTCAAGGACATAGCCAAGGCCTGCGGCTCCACCGGCTGGGTCGCCTCCGTCGTCGGCGTCCACCCCTGGCACGTCGCCCTCTACGACCCCCGCGCCCAGGAAGAGGTCTGGGGCCAGGACCAGGACACCCGCATCTGCTCCTCCTACGCCCCCACCGGCAAGGTCACCCCCGTCGACGGAGGCTTCAACCTCAGCGGCCGCTGGCACTTCTCCTCCGGCTGCGACCACGCCGACTGGGCCCTGCTCGGCGGACTGGTCACCGACGCCGAGGGCCGCCCCGTCGACATGCGGACCTTCCTGATCCCGCGCTCCCAGTACCGCATCGACGAGGTCTGGGACACCGTCGGCCTGCGCGGCTCCGGCTCCAACGACATCGTGGTCGAGGAGGTGTTCGTCCCCGAGCACCGCGCGCTGAGCTTCGGCCCGGTCACCGCCCTCCAGGTACCCGGCCACCGCCTCAACCCCGAGCCGCTCTACCGGCTCCCGTACGCCTCCGTCTTCACCACCACCATCTCCACCCCCATCGTCGGCATCGCCGAAGGCGCCTACGAGGACTACGTCGCCGCGACCCGCGAACGCTTCCGCATCTCCTACGGCCAGCAGGTCGCCGAGGACCCCTTCGCCCAGGTCCGCATCGCCCGCGCCGCCAGCGACATCGACGCCTCCTGGCTCCAGCTCCGGCGCAACGTCTCCGAGCTCTACGCCCTCGCCCAGCGCGGGGAAGAACTCCCCACGCCGCTGCGCACCCGGGCCCGCCGCGACCAGGTCCTCGCCACCGAGCGCTGCGTCGCCGCCGTCGACCTCCTGATGGAGAACGCGGGCGGCAGCGCCATGCGCACCGGCCCCCACCCCGTCCAGCGCGCCTGGCGCGACGTCCACACCGGCCGCGGCCACGCCGCCAACGACCCGGAGCGGGCCCTGGTCCTCTTCGGCCAGGGCGCACTCGGCCTCGACATCCAGGACACCATGCTGTGAGCGCGCGGGGATTCACGTACGAGAACACCTCCCGCACCGCGAAGGCCGGCGGGATGACGCTCCACTACCACGAGGCCGGCCCGCTCGACGCCCCCGTCGTGATCATGCTGCACGGCGGCGGACCCGGCGCCTCCGGCTGGTCCAACTTCGGCGGCAACCTGCCCCACTTCGCCGAGCGGTTCCGCACCCTGCTCGTCGACCAGCCCTGCTACGGCCGCTCCGACAAGCCGGAACCCGACCGCGACTACTTCGGCTTCAGCGCGAACGCCGTCCTCGCCCTCATGGACGAACTCGGCATCGAGCGGGCGCACCTCATCGGCAACTCCCTCGGCGGAGGCACCGCCACCCGGCTCGTCCTGGACCACCCCGAACGCGTCGACAAGCTCGTTCTCATGGGCCCCGGCGGGATCTCGCTCAACCTCTTCTCCGCCGACCCCACCGAAGGCATCAAGCGGCTCTTCGAGTTCGGCCTCGACCCCGAGCCCACCCGCGAGCGGATGCGGACCTTCCTCACCACCCTCGCCCACGACCCGGCGATCGTCACCGACGCCCTCGTTGAGGAGCGCTACGCCCAGGCCACCGACCCCGAAGCCAGGCTCGGCAACGCCCGCATGGGAGCCTCCTTCGCCAAGTGGCCCGAGGCCGCCATGCTCTGGCGCGAAGCGCACCGCATCAGCCGTCCCGTCCTGCTGACCTGGGGCCGCGAGGACCGCGTCAACCCGGTCGACGGCGCCTTCCTCGCGCTGAAGACCATCCCCGACGCCCGTCTGCACGTCTTCCCGCACTGCGGGCACTGGGCGCAGACCGAGGCCGCCGACGAGTTCAACCGCCTCGCCACGGACTTCTTCCTCCACTGAACCCCGCAGCGATCCCGGTACCGACCCCCGCACCGATCCCACCGAGGAGTTCCCGCATGGACATCCGCGCACTCGGCTACCTCCGCATAGAGACCGCCGACCTCGCCGCCTGGCGCACCTACGTCCTCGACATCCTCGGCATGGCCGAAGCCGCAGGCACGACGGACACCCGCCTCAACATCCGCATCGACGACCGCACGCACCGCTTCCAGTTCGTCGCC
This sequence comes from Streptomyces sp. NPDC099050, assembly GCF_044759865.1. NCBI lineage: Bacteria > Bacillati > Actinomycetota > Actinomycetes > Kitasatosporales > Streptomycetaceae > Streptomyces > Streptomyces sp. NPDC099050. Next base: position 395,751 of record NZ_JBIWAE010000002.1, read on the forward strand.
GGCGCCCAGGACCGGCTCCTCGCCGCCGGCTTCGAAGTGGGACACGCCCGCGCCCTGGAGGACGCCGCCGCCGCACTGGAGGCCGCCGGCCATCCCGTCAAGCAGGGCGACGCCGAGACCCTCGCCGACCGCCGCGTCCAGGGCCTCATCCACTGCGAGGACCCCAGCGGCAACCCCCTGGAGATCTACTGGGGCCAGGCCCAGGACCACACCCCGCTCCCGGCCCGGTACGGCAACCGGTTCGTCACCGGCGGCCGCGAGGGGAGCCTCGGCCTCGGCCACGTCGTCCTGCCCGCCGCCGACACCGAGGCCACCCTCGACTTCTACGAGAACATCCTCGGCTTCCAGCTGCGCGATTCCATGCGGCTGCCCCCGGTCGCCGTCCCCACCGGCAAGCCCGGCCGGGACTTCCACTGGATGCACTTCCTCAGTCCCAACCGCCGCCACCACAGCCTCGGGCTCTACCCCGGCGCGCTGCCGCCCGGCATCGTGCACTTCATGGTCGAGCTGGAGACCCTCGACGACGTCGGCTACTGCCTGGACCGCATGAACAAGGCGGGCATCCCCATCGCCTCCACCCTCGGCCGGCACTCCAACGACCACATGGTCTCCTTCTACGCCCAGGCCCCCGGCGGATTCCAGGTCGAGTACGGCTGGGACGGCCTGCTGGTCGATCCCGCCACCTGGACCGCGAAGGAGATCACCGCGGACAGCTTCTGGGGCCACCAGTGGAACGGCTGACCGGCCCCGGAGCCCCGGTCGACGCGGCCGGCCCCGTCGACCCCGCCCTGTTCCGCGAGGTCCTCGGCGCCTTCGCCTCCGGCATCACCGTCGTCGCGGCCCTCGCGGACGACGGCCGCCCGGCCGGGCTGGCCTGCCAGTCCTTCGCCTCCCTCTCCCTCGACCCGCCGCTGGTCCTGCTCTGCGTGGGCAAGGGCTCCTCCAGCTGGCCCAAGGTGCGGGCCGCCGGACGCTTCGGCGTCAGCATCCTCGCCGAGGAGCAGCGCGCCGTGTGCGAGGCGCTGGGCCGCCGCGGCGAGGACAAGTTCGCGGGCGTCGACTGGGAACTCTCCGCCCACGGAGCCGTCCGCGTCAGGGGCGCCCTCGCCACCGTCGACTGCGCCCTCGAAGAGGTCCACGAGGCGGGCGACCACTACCTCGTCACCGCCCGGGTCCTCGAACTGGGCTCCCGCGACGGCGGATCACCCCTCCTCTACTACCGCAGCGACTACGCCACGGGAGCCTTCGGATGACCGCCGAGCACCTCACCGAGTACGCCTACGACGTGGTGGTCGTCGGCTCCGGCGCCGCCGGATTCGCCGCCGCCGTCACCGCCCGACTGCGCGGCCTGAGCGTCCTGGTCGTGGAGAAGACCGGCGCCTACGGCGGTTCCACCGCCCTGTCCGGCGGCGCGATCTGGGTCCCCGGCACCTTCCACCTCGACCGCGCCGGCCTCGCCGACACCCGCGAGAAGGCCCGCGCCTACCTCGACGCCACCGTCGGCGACCGGGTCCCGGCCGCACGCAAGGACGCCTACCTCAGCCACGGGCCGCGCATGGTCAAGGAGTTCCACGACCGCACCGAGATCCGCTTCATGTACACCCCCGGCTACTCGGACTACTTCCCGGAGGAACAGGGCGGCATGGCGCAGGGCCGCTCCATCGAGCCGTGCATCGTCGACTTCAAACGGCTCGGCGCGCTCGGCGCCTCCATGCGCCGGGCCGGACTGCCCACGTACGGGCTGACCATGACCTCGTACGACTTCCGCTTCCTGAACATGGTCAGCCGGACCTGGGCGGGCCGGAGGACCTCCGTCAAGGTGGGCCTGCGCGCCGTCAAGGCGCTGGCCACCGGCCGCAAGCTGCTCTCCCTCGGCGAGGCCCTCATCGCCCGCATGCGCCTGTCCCTGGACGCGCTCGGCGGTGAACTGTGGCTGTCGGCGCCCCTGACCGGCCTGGTCACGGACCCGGCCGGCCGGGTGACGGGCGTACGGGTCCTGCGCGCCGGGCGCGAAGTGACCGTAGCGGCGCGGGGCGGGGTGGTGCTGGCCTCGGGCGGGTTCTCGCACGAGCAGGCCCTGCGCGAGAAGCACCTGCCCGCACCCACCTCCACGGCCTGGACGCACGCCTCCGAGGGCCAGACCGGAGACGCCCTGAAGCTCGGTGAGGAACTGGGGGCCGCCACCGATCTGCTGGACAAGGTCTGGGGCGCGCCGTCGGTGTGCCCGCCGGGGGAGAAGCCCTTCTTCCTCGTCGCCGACCGGGGCATCCCCGGCATGGTCATCGTCAACGAGGCGGGGGAGCGCTACGCCAACGAGGCCCTGCCCTACCACGCGTTCGTGGACCGGATGTACGCCGCCGACCGGCCCGGGGCCTCGACCGTACCGTCCTGGCTGATCCTGGACGCCCGCTCCAAGGCCCGGTACATCTTCGCCGGACTCTTCCCCGGGCAGCCCTTCCCCAAGAAGTGGCTGGAGAGCGGCTTCCTGAAGAAGGCCGACACCCTGGAGGAACTGGCCCGGCAGATCTCCGCCCCCGCCCTGCCCGCCGCGATCAGCCGCTTCAACTCCTTCGCGGAGGTGGGCACCGACAAGGACTTCGGGCGGGGCGAGAGCGTCTACGACCGCTACTACGGCGACCCGACGCTGCCCAACCCGAACCTGGCGCCGATCGAGAAGGGCCCCTTCTACGCGGTCCCCGTCCACCCCGGGGACATCGGCACCAAGGGCGGCCTCGTCACCGACACCGACGGCCGGGTGCTCCGCGAGGACTCCACGCCGATCCCGGGGCTCTACGCCTGCGGCAACTGCTCGGCGGCGGTGATGGGGGAGACCTACCCCGGGCCGGGCGCGACGATCGGCCCCGCGATGGCCTTCGGCTGGGCCGCCGTCAACGCGATCGCCGCCGGACTGGAGTAGGCCGCCCCGATCGTCCCGCCCGTCCTAGGAGAGCTTGCCGCCGTAGTCCGGCAGCTTGACGGTGCGCTCGGCGTGGCCGCCGACCAGGTCGCTCTGGTTGTTGCCGATGTTGGCGATGATCGTGTAGCCGCGCGCCTCTATCTCGGCCCGCTTGGCCGTCTTGTAGGCGCTGACCTCGCCGAACAGGGCGGGCAGATCGCGGACGTAGAGGCCCGAGACGGGGTAGCCGACCGCCTTGAGGTTGCGCTCGGTCAGGGAGTACACGATCCCGGGGCGGGCGGTGACGAAGAAGATCGCGACCCCGCGGTCGCTCGCGTACCGGGTCAGGTCGCGGACCTGGGCGATCGCGGGGGTCGGGAAGGTCCAGAACCAGTGGAAGTCCGTCTCCAGCGACGAGTTGTCGATGTCGAGGACGATCGCCGGCTTCTCACCGGCCGGCGAGGCGGCGATGCGCTGCTCGATCCCGGGGCGGGCCGCGTCGATGACGGCGGTGACGTCGCGCTGCCAGGTGGCGTGGTCGATGCCGAGGAACACCGCGTTGCCGCCGGGGGCGGAGGCGGTGACGGAGGCGGTGACGGAGGTGACGGCCGTCGTGGCGGGGGCGGCCTGGGCGGCGGTGGCCGGAACCAGGGCCAGTACGGCGGCCGCGGCCGTGGCCACCGCGGCGGCGGTGGTGCGGGTGCGGGTGCGGGTGCGGGTGCTGCGCATGGGGGACGCTCCTCGATCACGTGTTGGCATGTACGTGATCAGGCTGGAGATCGCGCGCCCACATGTCTACCGGCCGGTAAGTAACTTTTCGTGTCGGGCCGGTGAACCTCCGTCACGCGGCGCGCCACGATCGGAAGGGCCCTAGGTGTCGCAGTCCAGCACCGTGCGGCACAGTCCGCAGCGGGCCCGGACCGGCCCGCGGTGTGCGGGGAGCCGCAGCCGCTGCCCGCACACCGGGCACGGGAACCCCACCCGCAGCCCGGCCGGGTGTTCCTCGAAGCCGTACGGGGCTCCGGGTGCGGCGGCTCGGGTCAGGCGGGCCGCCGCGTACCGCAGCCGCTCCCGGCGGCCGGCCGCCGCGAGGGGGGCCCGGCGCAGGTCCCGGTCGGCCAGGGCGCGGCCGCGCACGTACGCCTCGTAGGCCTGCGGGCTGGTGAACCACGCCGAGAGGTCCTCGCCGCCGAGGAACCGGCCGCGCCGGGCCAGGACGTAGCCGAACTCCTCCGGGGTGAGGTAGCCGAGCTTCTGGTGGGTGAGCTCGTCCTCCCGGTAGGCGTCGAGGAGCAGCCAGCCGGCGCCGAGGTAGGCGGCGGCGGTGTCGGTGAGGATCTCGTTGGCGGCGGTGGTGGGGAACCGCAGGTCCAGGCGGTGCAGCAGCACGTGCGTGACCTCGTGGGCGAGGGCGGCCGCCAGATCGCGGCGGTGCACGCGAAAGCGGTCGCTGACCTCGACGAAGTACTCGGGCCCGGCGGTCAGTTCCACGGTCGCGGCCTCCTCCATGGCCCGGAAGCCCACGATCAGGCGCGCGTCGGGCAGCCGCAGGGCGCGGACCACCGCGGAAGCCACCCGATGGGCGCCCGGATACAGGTCCTCGGTGGCGGGGAAGGCCGCGTCGGCGGGGGCGAAGGAGGTGCCGTAGGCGCGGATCCCGTCGGCGGACAGCCGCCGGAACAGCGCGGTGACGGCCGCGCGGACCGTCTCCAGATGAGGAAATCCGTGCTCGATCGGGCTGTCGCGCCGACCGTTGTGCGTCATGGGGCGCCTCCGGCCGGAAGTTGTCCGAAAACGCGTTCTTGATGGGTCCGGCGCGAGCGGTGTGTCATGTCCCCGTCACCCGCGCGGTCCATCCCACCCGTCACGAGGTGACGCGCACGGCCCAGCCCCCCACGAAAGGCAGTGTGTCGACTGTGTCCAGCCTCGTCACCACCCTCAAGCGCGTCCTCGCCGTCGGAGCGGTGGCCCTCGCGGCCGTCAGCCTCCAGCCCGGCACCGCCACCGCCGGCACGGCGCCCGTCGTCGGAGGCACCCGCGCCGCCCAGGGAGAGTTCCCCTTCATGGTCCGCCTCTCCATGGGCTGCGGCGGCGCCCTCTACACCCAGCAGATCGTGCTCACCGCCGCTCACTGTGTGAGCGCCTCCGGCAACAACACCTCCATCACCGCCACCGCCGGAGTCGTCGACCTCAACAGCTCCAGCGCCATCAAGGTCAAGTCCACCAAGGTCCTCCGGGCCCCCGGCTACAACGGCGCGGGCAAGGACTGGGCGCTGATCAAGCTCGCCAAGCCCATCAACCTGCCCACCCTCAAGATCGCCGACACCAAGGCCTACGACAACGGCACCTTCACCGTCGCCGGCTGGGGCGCCACCCGGGAAGGCGGAGGCCAGCAGCGCTACCTGCAGAAGGCCACCGTCCCCTTCGTCTCCGACGCCTCCTGCCAGGCCTCCTACGGCAGCTCGCTCGTGCCCGCCGAGGAGATCTGCGCCGGATTCGACGCGGGCGGCGTCGACACCTGCCAGGGCGACTCCGGCGGCCCCATGTTCCGCCGGGACAACGCGAACGCCTGGATCCAGGTCGGCATAGTCAGCTGGGGCGAGGGCTGCGCGCGCCCCGACTACCCCGGCGTCTACACGGAGGTCTCCACCTTCGCGGCGGCGATCAAGAGCGCGGCCGCCACGCTCTGACCGGCCCCCGGACCCCCCACAGGTCTTCCGGCCCACCCGCCCCGTCCGATGGGGGCCGGAAGAATGAGGCGCAATGCCCCGCATGTCCGTAAGGTCGACCGAAGTCCCGTGAGGCCGGAACGACGCCGTTCCGGCCTTGCGGCATGCTCCCGGGGCTCTGCCGTGCGGTTGCGGGCCGAGGCGCCCGCAGGTCCCATGGAGAGATCCCACCGCGTGGGAATGCCGGGGAAACCGGGACGGCACAGGCAACGGGCGACAGTGGGGCAGGCGGCGCATGACGATCAGAGTGATCATCGCGGACGACCAGGAGATGGTCAGGACCGGCTTCCGGATGATCCTCGAAAGCCAGCCCGACATCGAGGTGGTCGCCGACGTGGAAGACGGCGAAGCGGCCCTCGCGGCCGTCGCCGAACACCGGCCCGACGTCCTGCTCCTCGACATCCGCATGCCCAAACTCGACGGACTCGAAGTCACCCGCCGGCTCTCGGGCCGCGAGACCCCCCGCATCGTCATCGTCACCACCTTCGACCTCGACGAGTACGTCCACGCGGCGCTCCAGGGCGGAGCGTCCGGCTTCCTCCTCAAAGACGCGAGTCCGGCCATGCTGGTTGAAGCAGTACGTGCGGCAGCCGTCGGAGACTCCCTCGTCTCACCCGCCATCACCGTACGGTTGCTGCGCGAAATGGCGCACCGCACGCCGGCCGCCGCCGCGGCCGCCCGCCGCCCGGCGGAGCCCCTCACGGACCGGGAACGCGAGGTCGTACGCTGCCTCGCGCGCGGGCTGACCAACGCCGAGATCGCCGGGGAACTCTTCGTCTCCCTCTCCACGGTCAAGACCCACCTGGCCAACGTCCAGGCCAAACTGGATGCCCGAAACCGCGTCGAAATCGCCGCCTGGGCCTGGGAAAGCGGCCTGGCGGGCACCCCGGCGTGACCCACCCCCGCCCCGACCCCACCCACCCCGCGACCACCGCGAGGCGGCCCCCACCGCCGCCCGGCCGACCCGACGCCACGGGTCGGAAGCCGAGGGGCGGGCGCTGCGGCGGTGGGGGGCGGAGGGCGAGGGGCGGGCGCTGCGGCGCCACGGGTCAGCACCCGCCGGGCGGGTGGTCGGGTGCCGCGGGGTGGAGTGCGAGGGGCGGGTGTTCAGGCACTGCGGGGGAGGGCCGACTGCGTCGCCGTCCGGGTGCGGCCGAGCAGGATCCGCCGCGGGGGCGGCCGGGTGCCGCGGGGCAGGGTCAGCCGCGTCCCTGTTGCCGTGCCGCCGAGAGGAACGTGCCGTGTCGGCGGTCGGGAGCCGCAGGGCGGAGGCCGCGCTGTCGATGTGCGGGTGCTCCGCGTCAGGGGCAGTCGCGCGGTCGTTCGGCTGTTGCGGTGGAGCGTCGGCTGCGTCGCCCTTCCCGGGCCGCCGGGCGGAATCCTCTTCGCCGTTCGGGAGCCGTCCGCGAGAACCGGCCCGGTCGGCGTTCAAGCGCCGCCGGGCAGAATCAGCCTCGCCGGCGTTTGAGGCGCGGGGTCTGGGGCGGCGCCCCAGGAAGCCGGCGCACGCCGCCCCCGGCCCCCACGGGTGCGGGCACCGCCCCACCGAACCACGGCCCCCACCTGCACCAAAGCCCCCACGCCCCCGGCGAAGACGCCCGTACTGCCGGCGGAGTCGCCCGCCTTCCTGGCGGAGCCCTCTGCCGTCCTGGCGGAGCCGCCTGCCGTCCTGGCGGAGCCCCCCGCCTCGCCGGCGGGGCCGCCTGTACCGCTGGCGGGGCCGCCCGCCTCCCTGGCGGGGCCGCCCGCCTCCTTGGTGGGGCCGCCCGCCTCCTTGGTGGGGCCGCCCGCCTCCTTGGTGGGGCCGCCCGCCTTCCGGGCGGGGCCGCCTGTACCGCTGGTGGTGCCGTCCGTCGGGAGTCCCGTGCCGCTGGTGGTGCCGTCCGTCGGGAGTCCCGTGCCGCTGGTGGTGCCGTCCGTCGGGAGTCCCGTGCCGCTGGCGGTGCCGCCCGTGCGGAGCCCTGTACCGCTGGCGGTGCCGCCCGTACTGAGCCCCGTGCCGCCGGCGGAGCCGCCCGCGCGGAGACTCGTGCGACCGGCGGAGCCCCCCGCAGGGGCCCCGCGTGAGTCCCCTGGGGCCGTGGGCCCGCCGGCACCCCTACGCCGCGGACTGGATCCGGATCCTCCTCTCCGTCACCCTCCTCTCCCTCGTCACCTTCGAGGGCGTCGTCCTCGCCCGCCAGCCCAGCACCCCGCACGCCGCCGTCTGGGTGTCCGGCATCCTCGTCTGCCTCAGCGCCGCGCCCTGGCCGCGCATCCCGCTCCTCGCCCGCGCCTGGTTCGCCGCCGCCGTCACCTGGGCCGTCACCCTCTCCCTGCTCTTCAGCCACCACCCCCTCGTGGTCTGGGGCGGCGGCGAAGCCATCGCCCTGCTCGTCCTCCTCACCCAGGTCCTGCTCCGCGCCCCCGCCCGCACCGCCGCGGTCCTGGGCCCCCTCCTCGCCCTCGGCTCCATGGCCGCGCCCGTACGCGACGCCGACCCGGGCCGCTTCACGCTGCTCTTCTCCGTGCTCGCCGTCGTCGTCACCGCGTACTCCCTGCTCCTGCGCCTGCAGTCCGTCCAGCGCGTCCGCGAGCTGCGCGCCGTACGCAGTGCCGAGCGCCTGGAGCTGGCCCGCGAGCTCCACGACCTCGTCGCCCACCACGTGACGGGGATCGTCGTCGAGGCGCGCGCCGCCCGTTACACCAAGGTCTCCGCCGAACGCGCCGCCGAGATCTTCGGCCGCATCGAGACCGCCGGGGACGAGGCGCTCGGCTCCATGCGCCGCCTGGTCAAGATCCTCCGCGAGGGCGCCACGGACACCGGCCCGGAGACGGGCAAGAGCACCGGCAAGAGCACCGGCAAGAGCACCGGCCGGGGCTCCCGCCAGGGCTCCGGCAAGGCCGGCTCCGCCGGTACCGCCCCCGTCGCCGGCCTCCGCGAGATCCGTGAGCTGACGGAGCGGTTCGCCGCCACCGGCCCGCCCGTCGTCCTCTACGTGGAGGAGGGCCTGGAGGCCCGGCTCCCCGCCGACGTCGCCGCCACCGCCCACCGCATCGTCCTCGAAGCCCTCACGAACATCGGCAAGCACGCAGCGACCGCCACCGCCGTCCGGGTCGGCCTGCGGACCGTCCCGGCGGGCCTGGAGGTCCGGATCGCCGACGACGGCGGCCGCCCCGCGAAACTCTCCGAGAACGCCCGCGGCGGCGGCTACGGCCTCGTCGGCATGGCCGAACGCGCCGAAGCCCTCGGCGGCTCCCTCACTGCCGGCCCCGCCCCCGAAGGCGGCTGGCTGGTCACGGCGCTCCTCCCTCTCTGAGCCTCTCCGGCCTGACCCACTTGTCGATTATCGATATGGTCCTCTAGTCTCAGGCATATCGAAAATCGATAGGGGGAACGCGATGAACACGCGATTCACGAAGATCCTGGCCACCCTGACCTTCGGACTGGCAATGCTCTGGGGGCTCAGTTTCATCGGCACGGCTGTCTCGCACCTGACCGACGACGGGGCGGTCTGCGTACAAACCGGCTACTGGACCAACGCCACGCTGGAGGGCGGCCTGCCGGTCGGCGAGGGCGTGGACGCGTCCAGCAGCGAAGCGCGGCTCTGCCAGAACGACCCCTCGACGGCGCAGCGCGCCGCCGACCTCGGGGGACGGCTGCCCTGGATGCTGTTCGCCTCCCTCGCCCTGCTGCTCTTCTCCCGCCTGCTGGACGCCGTCGTGACGGAAGGACCGTTCACCGACAAGACGGCGCGACGACTCACCGTCCTCGGCTGGTTCGTCACCGCGGGCACACCGCTCGCGGGCCTCGCCGTAGGGTGGTCGCAATCCTGGCTCGCCGCCAGCATGGTGCCCATGGAGCTGTCCGGGCCGGAGATCTCCGAGCCGCAGGTGCTCATCCTCGCCGGCCTCGCCGCCGTCATCATGGGGAAGATCATGCGCCAGGGCGTGCGCATGCGAGAGGACCTCGAAGGGACCATCTGATGCCCGAAGAGGAACTCCACGCGATCCGGATCCACCTCGACCGCATCCTCGCCGAACGCGGCATGACGCTCACCGAACTGTCCGCTCAGGTCGGCATCACCGTCGTCAACCTGTCCGTGCTCAAGAACGACCGGGCCAAGGCCATCCGCTTCTCCACCCTGTCCCGGATCTGCGACGCCCTCCAGTGCCAGCCGGGAGACCTGATCACCCACGACCCCGCCGAGCCGTAGGCCCGTCCGCCCCGGAAGGCCCGTCCGGCCCGTCTCAATGGTCGATCGGCCGAGGAACCGACGGCGCGCGCCACGTATTCTCGGTGACCATGAACACCAGGGACATCGACGAGAACGTCACCGCCGAACTGGCCCGGCTCAGGGACAGCATCGACAACATCGACGCGGCCGTGGTCCACATGCTCGCCGAGCGGTTCAAGTGCACCCAGCAGGTCGGCCACCTCAAGGCCCGTCACCAGCTGCCCCCGGCCGACCCGGGCCGCGAGGCCCGCCAGATCGCCCGGCTGCGCCAGCTCGCCGAGAACGCCAAGCTCGACCCCGCCTTCGCCGAGAAGCTCCTCAACTTCATCATCGCCGAGGTCATCCGCCACCACGAGACGATCGCCGCAGGCGAGGACGAAAGCGACGGCGACAGCGCCGGCGAAAGCGACGGCGACGGCGGAAGCGCGGGCGAAGCGTAGGAACTGGGGCCCGGCGCCGCCATCCGGCAGCATGGGCCCCATGTCCGCACTGACGCGCAACGAAGCGCAGCTCCGAGCCCGGCTCATCGACGTCCGGCACTACGAGGTCGCCCTCGACCTCACCACCGGCGACGAGACCTTCGAGTCCCGCACCGTCATCCGGTTCGCCGCCCGCGCCGCCGGCGACACCTTCGTCGAGCTGAAACCGGACGAACTGCGCTCCGCCGCCCTCGACGGACACCCCCTGGACCCGGCCACCCTCAGCGACGGCCGCCTCCCCCTCACCGGCCTCACCGAAGGCCCCCACGAACTCCGCATCGCCGCCCGCATGCGCTACTCCCGCACCGGCGAAGGCCTGCACCGCTTCACCGACCCCGCGGACGGGGAGACGTACGTCTACACCCAGATGTTCCTCGACGACGTCCAGCGCGTCTTCCCGGCCTTCGACCAGCCCGACCTCAAGGCCGTGTTCGAGTTCAACGTCACCGCCCCCGCGCACTGGACCGTCCTCGCCAACGGCATCACCACCCGCATCGGCGAACGCCCCGGCGGCAGCGGCCCCGGGGGATCCGCCGGCGACGGCCCGGCAGGCGCCTCCGCCCCCGAAGCCGGCATCTGGGCCTCCGCCCCCACCCCCGTCATCTCCACCTACCTCGCCGCCGTCGCCGCCGGCCCCTGGCACAGCGTCCGCACCGAACACGCCGGACTCCCCTTCGGCATCCACTGCCGACGCTCCCTCGCCCCCCACCTCGACGCCGACGCGCAGGAGATCCTCGAACTCACCACCGCCTGCTACGACCGCTTCCACGAGAAGTTCGCCGAGCCCTACCCCTTCGACTCCTACGACCAGGCCTTCGTACCCGAGTTCAACGCCGGCGCCATGGAGAACCCGGGCCTGGTCACCTTCCGCGACGACTACGTCTTCCGCTCCGCCGTCACCGACGCCCAGCGCCAGCGCCGCGCCGTCACCATCGCGCACGAGATGGCCCACATGTGGTTCGGCGACCTCGTCACCCTCAGCTGGTGGGACGACATCTGGCTGAACGAGTCCTTCGCCGAGTTCATGGGCTACCAGACGCTCATCGAAGCCACCCGCTTCACCGAGACCTGGACCGGCTTCGGCATGGAACGCAAGCCCTGGGGCTACGACGCCGACCAGCGCCCCTCCACCCACGCCGTCGCCCCGGACGCCGCCGCCGTCCCCGACACCGCCTCCGCCCTCCTCAACTTCGACGGCATCTCCTACGCCAAGGGCGCCTCCGCCCTGCGCCAACTCGTCGCCTGGCTCGGCGAGAAGGACTTCCTGGCCGGCATCAACACCCACTTCGCCCGCCACAAGTTCGCCAACGCCTCCCTCGCCGACTTCGTCGACTCCCTCGCCGCCCACACCGACCGCGACGTCCACACCTGGGCCGAGACCTGGCTGCGCACCACCGGCGTCGACACCCTCACCCCCCGGCTCGAAGAGAGCCACGGAGGCTGGACCCTCACTGTCGACCGCACCGGCAACCGCCCCCACCACATCGCCGCCGGCCTCTACGACCGCGCCCCCGACGGCGCCCTCGAACCCCGCGACGTCCTCGCCCTCGACGTCCCCTCCGACGAGATCCTCTCCGTCAGCGGCCCGCGCCCCGCCCTCCTCGTCCTCAACGACGGAGACCTCACCTACGCCAAGGTCCGCCTCGACGAGACCTCACTGGAAACCGCCCTGCGCGGCATCTCCCGCATCCCCGACCCGCTCACCCGCGCCGTCGTCTGGAACTCCCTGCGCGACATGGTCCGCGACGGCGAACTGGCCGCCGCCGACTACCTGACCACCGCCGAAGCCCACATCCCGGACGAAACCGACCTCGCGATCGTCCAAGGCGTCCTCTCCTTCGCCCGAGCCCAGATCGCCGACCGCCACCTCACCCCCGACCGCCGTAGCGACGCCCTCACCACCCTCACCTCCATCGCCCGCGACCTGCTGCGGCGCACCGAGGACGGCTCCGACCCCGGACTGCGGCTCCTCGCCGTCCGCACCCTCGTCGACAGCGCCACCCAGCCCGACACCATCGCCGGCTGGTTCGCCGACGGTACCGTCCCCGGCGGCCCCGCACTCGACCCCGAACTGCGCTGGCGCATCCTCGCCCGCCTCTCCGTCCTCGGAGCGGCCGGCGAAGCCGAGATCGACGAAGCCCTCGCCGCCGACCCCAGTGCCGCAGGCCGGGAAGGCGCCGCCCACTGCCGGGCCGCCCTCCCGACGGCCGAGGCGAAGGCCGCCGCCTGGGAGCGCCTCTTCCACGACGACTCCCTGTCCAACTACCTCTTCACCGCCACCGCCCAAGGCTTCTGGCAGCCCGAACAGGCCGATCTGGTACGGGACTACGTGCCCCGCGCCTACTCCGAGGCCGTCACCCTCGCAGCCCGCCGCGGCCCCGCCATCGCCGAAGCCGCCGGCCGCTGGGTCCTCCCGGGCCACGAGATCACCGAAGCCAACCTCGAGGCCGGTCAGGCCGCCCTGACCGCCCCCGGCATCACCCCCCTCCTCCACCGCAAACTCGTGGACCACCTCGACGACCTCACCCGAGCCGCCCGCACCCGCCGCTAACCCCACCCCCGCCACACCCCCGACAGCAACGACCGCCCGACGCTGCCCGCCCCCCTGGCCCCACCCCCGACAGGAACGGCCGGCCGCCCCCTGCCCGCACCGGCCGACCCGGCACCGGCCCGGCCCCGGCCCCGCCCCCGCCCTCCGGGGGGTGGCGGGAGGCCGGGACGGCCCCGCCGCCGGCCGGGGTCCTCACGCCGACGGGTGCTGCTCCGCGCGCCGGGAGGCCAGTCGGCGACCCGCCGACAGCAGCACCCGTACCAGCCCCCAGATCGCCGCCGCGTTGAGCAGCGCCCCGACGAGCAGCGCGGCGTAGAAGCCCCACGTGCCCCCCGAGCCCAGCGATCCGAACGCCGACGGATCCACCCACTCCCCGACAGGAGCCGACGCCGGCTCCAAACCCGTGCGGAGCAGCGCCTCCGGCACGACCAGCGCTCCCGGACCGTCCAGGAACACGTCCGCCACCACAAAGCTGAACGGCGCGGTGAGCAGCAGCGACCACACCCTGGCGAACCACACCTCCCCGGTCCGACTCACCACCTCCACCCACACCTGCACCACCAACACCAGCACCAAGTACCCAACCGGCAGCCACACTTCGAGCCGAGACCGACCTCGCCGTTCCATAGCGCCCCCGTCAACCGGCCACTCCGACGGCCAGTATCGGAACGACAGCGCCCCCGCACCTGAGTACCCCTACTCAGACCGCGGACCCAACCCTCCCGGCGACCGCCAACGGCTGGAAATCAACCACTCATAAACCCGGGCGGTTACCCCATTCGGGTCGGATCGTTGTACCCCCGGGTCCCCGACCCAGCGAGCGGCACCACCCGCCGCCGAACCGTTCCCGTGAGGACAACCGCATGACAGCGCCCCCCGGCACAGGCAGACGGCGCACCGCCCCGCTCGCCGGCGGACCCCACGGCCCCGATGCCCTGCAACCACTCCTCGCCACCGTCCTCGACGCCCTGCGCACCGGAGCCCGCGCCCGCGGCGGACCGCTCCCGGCCGGCGGACCCGAGGCCGTCACCGCCCGCGTCACCGCCGCACTCGGCGAGATCCTCCCCGACCACGGACACGGCGACCACGAAGCCCTACGGACCCTCGTCCACACCCTCACCGCCGGCGCCGCCGACCCCGCCGAGCCCCTGTGCGCAGCCCACCTGCACTGCCCGCCCCTCGCCGTCGCGGCCGCCGCCGACCTCGCCGCCAGCGCCCTCAACGCCTCCCTCGACTCCTGGGACCAGGCCCCCGCCGCCTCAGCCCTCGAGTCGCTCCTCACCCGCACGCTCGCCGCGGAGTTCCACGACACCCCCCACCCCGACGCCGTCCTCACCACCGGCGGCACCGAAGCCAACCACCTCGCGCTCCTCCTCGCCCGCGAACGCCACGGCCCCCACCTCACCGTCCTGCACGGCGCCAACGCCCACCACTCCATCCCGCGCGCCGCCTGGCTCCTCGGCCTGCCCCCCGCCCGCAGCCTCCCCACCCCCACCGGCACCCTCACCCCCGCCACCCTCGCCGAGGCCCTCGCCACCACCACCGGCCCCGTCCTCGTCACCGCCACAGCCGGCACCACCGACGCCGGCCTCATCGACCCCCTCGACGCCCTCGCCGACCTCTGCGACCAGCACGGCGCCGACCTCCACATCGACGCCGCCTACGGCGGACTCCTCCACCTCAGCCCCCGCCACCGCCCCAAACTCGCCGGCCTCGACCGCGCCCGCTCCATCACCCTCGACCTGCACAAACTCGGCTGGCAGCCCATCGCCGCCGGACTCCTCACCGTCCCCGACACCACCCTGCTCGCCCCCCTCGCCCACCGGGCCGACTACCTCAACGCCCCCGACGACACCCAAGCCGGGCTCCCCGACCTCCTCGGCCGCTCCCTGCGCACCACCCGCCGCGCAGACGCCCTCAAGATCGCCGCCACCCTGCGCTCCCTCGGACGGGACGGCCTCACCCACCTCATCGACCGCACCTGCGCCCGCGCCGACCAACTCGCCCGACTCCTCGAAGCACACCCCGCCTTCGAACTCCACGCGGCGCCCACCATCAGCACCGTCCTGTTCCGGCCCACCCACGCCGACGACACCGCACTGGCCACCCTGCGCCGCACCCTCCTCCAGGGCGGCACCGCCGTACTGGGCCGGGCCACCGCCGACGGCCGCCTCTGGCTCAAGGCCACCCTGCTCAACCCCCACACCACGGCGGGGGACCTGGACGCCCTCGTGAACCTCCTGGAAGGCAGCACCCACCGATGACCGCCCAGCACGATGCACCCCACGACCTCGTCGGAATCGGCATCGGCCCCTTCAACCTCTCCCTCGCCGCCCTCGCCCACGGCCTGCCCCAACAAGGCGCCCCGGAACTCGCCACCGCCTTCTACGACCAGCGCCGCGACTTCCGCTGGCACCCCGGACTCCTCATCGACGGAGCCACCCTCCAAGTCCCCTTCCTCGCCGACCTCGTCACCCTCGCCGACCCCACCAGCCCCTGGTCGTTCCTCAGCTACCTCAAGCACAAGGAACGCCTCTTCCCCTTCTACTTCGCCGAGAGCTTCCACATCCAGCGCGCCGAATACGACGCCTACTGCCGCTGGGTCGCCGGACGCCTCCCCGGACTCCACTTCGGCCACCAGGTCGACGCCGTCCGCTGGAACCCCGAACGCGACCTCTTCGAAGTCGACTTCACCCAAGTCGACGCCGACGGAGAAGCCGAAGCCCTCGGCCGCACCTACACCCGCAACCTCGCCCTCGGCATCGGCACCGCCCCCTACGTCCCCGAACCCCTGCGCCCCCTCGCCGAAGCCCCCACCGTCCCGGTGATCCACTCCTCCGAGTACCTCGACAACCGCCGGCGCATCCTCGGCGCCGAACACGTCACCGTCATCGGATCGGGCCAGTCCGGAGCCGAAGTCTTCCTCGACCTGCTCCGCTCCCGCCCCGCCGGCCGCGAACGCCTCACCTGGCTCGCCCGCACCCCCTCCTTCGCCCCCATGGAGTACTCCAAGCTCGGCCTGGAACACTTCACCCCCGACTACACCCGCTACTTCCACTCCCTCCCCGAACCGGTCCGCGACCGCCTCGTCCCCGCCCAATGGCAACTCCACAAGGGCATCGACGCCGCCACCATCGCCGCCATCCACGAGGAGCTCTACCGCCGCACCCTCGACGGAGGCTGGCCCGACGCCGTCCTCACCCCCGGAGTCAGCGTCCGCACCGCCGGCCGCGTCGCCACCACCAAGGTCGAACTCCACCTCGAACACGTGGACCAGGGCACCCGCTCCCGCCTCACCACCGACGCCGTCGTCCTCGCCACCGGCTACCGCGAACGCCCCCTCGCCCGCCTCCTCGCCGGACTCGACCCCTACCTGCGCAAGGACTCCTCCGGCCGCCCCCGCATCGACGACCGCTACCGGATGATCACCGACCCCGCCGTCACCGGCAGCGTCTTCGTCCAGAACGGCGAACGCCACACCCACGGCGTCGGAGCCCCCGACCTCGGCCTCGCCGCCTGGCGCAGCGCCGCCATCCTGAACACCCTCACCGGCAAAGAGCCCTACCCCCAGCCCACCCGCACCGCCTTCACCACCTTCGGCCTCGAACAGCGGGAGCACACCCGCCCCCAACCCCCCGGCGAACTGCTCCCACTGGTCGAGCACCTTTAAGGAGAAACGTTCAGAACACCATCGGCTAGAAGACAGGTGCCCCGGCTCGGGTCAGCCGCCAGTCCACGGACGCGAACTGCGCCGGGTCCACCGTCCCCTTCGCCTTCACCCACTGGACGATCGTGTTGCGTATTTCATCCGAGTTCGCCCACAACTGCTTCGACTGCGGCACGTGCGGGAAGTTCCCGCCACCCGAAGCCCGGTAGTTGTTCACCGCCAGCACGAACCGCGCCGCCGGATCCACCGGCTTCCCCTGGAACGACAGCCCCGAGATCCGCGAACCCACCGGCTCGGACACGTCGACGTCGTACACCAACCCGTACACCGCGTCGTAGTTGTAGTCCGGCGTCCCCTCCGCGTTCGTCAGCTTCGCCGGATCCACCACCTCACCCGGCGCCGTCCGCACGAAGTACTTCGCCGAATACTCCAGATAATCCTTGACCTGCGCACCCGTCAGCAGACGCGCCTCCAGCGTGTTCTCGAACGGATACAGACCCGCCGCATCCCGGATCGTCACCTGCCCGGCCGGAATCGCCGCCGTCCGCGAGAAACACGAAGCCTGCGACAACACCGGCAGCGCACCCCACTCCGTACCCGCCAGCGCGCCCTTCACCGTCTCCGCCTGCACATGGTTGATCAGATCGATGATCGCCACGTCCTTGACCGGACCGTCCGCCGAAGACATCGCCTGCGTCGACGTACCGATCACCTGGTTCACATACGCCACGACCTTGCGGTGCTCGTCCGACAGCAGACCCACGATCTTCGGGTCCTCCACCGCCGCATTCGAATTCAGCACCCGGGCCGACACCTTCGACACCGACCAGCAGCCCTTCGCCCACGTCAGCTCGAAGTCGAACAGCGTCAGCCGCTGCCCCCACTTCAACGGCTCGGACAACACCACGTCCTTGCCCGTCGCCTTGTTCCGCACCCGGTACTCCGGGATCTCCGTATGCGCGTGCCCCACCAGGATCGCGTCGATCCCCGGCACCTGCTCCGCCACCAGACCCGCCGCGTTCTCGATGTACGGCAGCTGGTCCCCGTAGCTCGACGTACCGCTCGAACCCGAATGCGCCGACACGATCACCACATCCGCACCCAGCGACCGCAGCCGCGGCACGTACTTCGCCGCCTGCTCCTCAAGACCCGGGAACGTCATTTTCCCCTGCACGTTCGCCTTGTCCCAGATCGCGATCCCCGGATTCGTCAGACCCAGCACCGCCACCTTCACATCCCGCCCGCACGGCGTCCGCAGCCGGTGCATGCTGTACGGCGGGAACGCCGGCCGCAACGTCTTCGCATCCAGCGCGTTCGCCCCCAGCAGCGGGAAATCGCACTGCTCCTCGAACTTCCGCAGCACCGGAATGCCGTAATTGAACTCGTGGTTCCCCAGCGCCGCCGCGTCATAACCGATCGCGTTCATCGCCTGCGCCATCGGATGCACCGGACCACGCCGCGCCGTGATCGGATCCACCTTCGCGTAGTAGTACGAAAGCTGCGTCCCCTGAATGGTGTCCCCGGCATCGATCAGCAGCGTGTTGCGCCGCCCCTTCTCCGCCCGCACCTGGTTCACCAGCGTCGAGATCTTCGCCAGACCGACGTCGTTGTGCGCCTTGTCGTCGAACTCCCTGTCCGTGAAGTAGTCCCAGTTGAAAACGTTCCCGTGCAGGTCCGTCGTCCCCATCACCGTGAACGCGTACGTCCTCGGCGCCCCGGCGGAAGCGCCGCCGGCCACCGGCTCAGCCGCGGCCGCCGGGGAGCTCGTGGCCCCCGCCAACGCCACAGCCGCACCCGTCGCAGCCGAAGTGCCCAAAAATGTCCTACGGTCGAACGCCATGCCATCTCCCCTTGTGAGGTGCGTGTGTACAGACAGGCAACGCGCGTAGATTCTGACCCAGCAGTAACAAGCCGCAACACCCCCACCAGGTTTCGATCCGATGACCACCCCCGTACGAGCAGCAGTGCGACAGTGAATCCATGACCCAGGACGCATCGCACGCATCGCACCAGCCCTACGGAACCCCCGAAGTCCCCCGCGTCGCAGTCCGCGGCGAAGCCACCCTCGAAGTCGACCCCGAAATCGCCCGCATCGGCATCACCGTCAGCGCCCGCGGCACCGACCGGCGCACCGCCCTCGAAGACCTCACCCGCCGCAACAACGCCGTCCTCGACCTCGTCAAAAGCTACGGCGACCCCGTCGAAAAACTCGAAACCGGCGCCTTCTCCATCACCCCCGAACTCACCCGCCACGGCCGCGGCGAACGCATCCGCGCCTACCACGGACGCGTCCACCTCACCGCCGAACTCAACGACTTCACCACCCTCGGCGAACTCACCACCCGCCTCGCCGACCTCGAACTCACCCAAGTCGACGGACCCTGGTGGGCCCTGCGCCCCACCTCACCCGCCCACGGCGAAGCCCGCCGCCAAGCCGTCCTCGAAGCCGTCCAGCGCGCCCGCGAATACGCCGCCGCCCTCGGAGCCGAACTCGCCGCCCTCGTCGAACTCGCCGACCTCGGAGCCGAGAACGCCCCCGCCCCCTTCCAGGCCGCCGGCGGCGCCATGCGCACCATGGCCTTCAGCGCCGCTGAAGACGCGGGCGCCCCCGCCCTCGACCTCGAACCCCAGCGCCAGACCGTCTACGCGCAGGTGAACGCACGCTTCACGATGACCCCTCCCCAGCTCTGAAAACCCGAACATTCGGTGCCCCGGGGGTGCTCATCAGAGCACCCCCATGCACATTCAACAATTGTCAACAAGCTTTTGCTCAAAGGTTGTTGAGTGGACACCCGGAACCAATTTCCTACTCCCTGGTAGGGGCATACGCTCGCCTCATGCGCCGAGCGAAAATCGTATGTACCCTGGGCCCCGCCACCGACTCATACGACCAGATCAAAGCCCTGGTCGAAGCCGGAATGGACATCGCCCGCTTCAACCTCAGCCACGGCACCTACGCCGAACACGAGGACCGCTACCAGCGCGTCCGCAAGGCTGCCGACGAAACCGGCCGCAGCGTCGGCATCCTCGCGGACCTTCAAGGCCCGAAGATCCGCCTGGGCCGCTTCGCCGAAGGCCCCGTACTCCTTGAACGCGGCGACGAATTCACCATCACCGTCGAAGACCATGAAGGCGACCGCCACACCTGCGGCACCACCTACAAGGGCCTCGCCGGAGACGTCACCACCGGCGAACGCATCCTCGTGGACGACGGCCGCGTCACCCTCGAAGTCACCGCCGTCGACGGACCCCGCGTCCACACCCGCGTCATCGAAGGCGGCATGGTCTCCGACAACAAGGGACTCAACCTCCCCGGCGTCGCAGTCTCCGTACCCGCCCTCTCCGAAAAGGACATCGACGACCTCCGCTGGGCCCTGCGCATCGGCGCCGACATCATCGCCCTCTCCTTCGTCCGCAGCGGCAGCGACATCGAAGACGTCCACCGCATCATGGACGAAGAAGGCCGACGCCTCCCCGTCATCGCCAAGGTCGAAAAGCCCCAGGCAGTCGAAAACATCGACGACATCGTCGCCGCCTTCGACGGCATCATGGTCGCCCGCGGAGACCTCGGCGTCGAAATGCCCCTGGAACAAGTCCCCATCGTCCAGAAGCGCGCCGTCAAGCTCGCCAAACGCAACGCCAAGCCCGTCATCGTCGCCACCCAAATGCTCGACTCGATGATCGACAACTCCCGGCCCACCCGCGCCGAAGCCTCCGACGTCGCCAACGCCATCATCGACGGCACCGACGCCGTCATGCTCTCCGGCGAAACCAGCGTCGGCAAATACGCCATCGAAACCGTCCGCACCATGTCCCGCATCGTCGAAGCCGCCGAAGAAGACATCCTCGCCAAGGGCCTCCCCCCGCTCACCGACCGCAACAAGCCCCGCACCCAAGGCGGAGCGGTCGCCCGCGCAGCCGCCGAAATGGGCGACTTCCTCGGCGCCAAGTTCCTCGTCGCCTTCACCCAGAGCGGAGACACCGTCCGCCGGCTCTCCCGCTACCGCTCGCCCATCCCCCTCCTCGCCTTCACCCCCGACCCCGCCACCCGCTCCCAGCTCAACCTCACCTGGGGCGTCGAAACCTTCCTCGGCCCCCACGTCGACTCCACCGACGCCATGGTCGCCCAGGTCGAAGAAGAGCTCCTGCGCATCGGCCGCTGCGTACCCGGCGACGTCGTCGTCATCACCGCCGGCTCACCCCCCGGCGTCAGCGGATCCACCAACCTGGTCCGCATCCACCACATCGGCGACGCGGTCCGCTGACCCCGCCCGCAGGCAACTGCAGCGACTACAGCACCTCCCGTATAAGACGCACCGCGTCGGGCAACACCAAGCGGCTCTCACCCGTACTCGGGAAGTGCCCGCCCGACGCGGTCACCCGCGCCTCTGCGCCCAGCTCCCGCACGAACCGCGACACGTGCTCACCCGTCGCCTCCCCGGTCACCGGGTCATCCGCCGCGTGCAGCACACGGAACTCCCGCGCAGCCCTACGGATCCGCTGCCAGTCGAACTCCGGCGAGAAGAACGGCGCCAACGCGCCAAACCCCACCTCGCCGGACATCGACGCCACGAACACCACCCCCGCGAACGCGCCCTCGGCCTCCGTGTCGTGCTCCTGCAGCAGCCGCAGCACATTGACCCCACCCAGACTGTGCCCCACCAGCACCGTCTCACCGGCCGGCGCACCGTCCGTCGCCGCCTCCAGCTCCTTCAGCCACACATCGGCCTCCGGAGCGAACGGCTCGGGGAAGTTCGGAATCCGCACCTCATGCCCCTCCGAGGCGAACTCCTCACCCGTCGCCGTGTACCAGTGCTCCCCGGCACTCATCCCGTACCCGTGCGCGATCACGATCCTGCCCATGGCTCCGCCCCCTGTACCGGTCGGTCGATCCTTCAATCAAAACGCTCCGCCGCGTTTCGATAAAACGCTAGGGCTATCGTGAAGCCGTGTCAATCACTCCTTCGAGCAACTCTTCGAGCACCCCGCCCCGCACCGGCGGCCGCCTCCGCAACGAAGACGCCCACCACTCCGTCCTCGAAGCCACCGCCGCACTCCTCGTCGAGAACGGCTACGGCTCCCTCACCATCGAAGGCGTCGCCAAGCGCGCCAACGTCGCCAAGAGCACCGTCTACCGCTGGTGGAAATCCAAGCCCGCCCTCGTCATGGACGCCTACGCCCACGAGACCGCAGCCCGCGTCCCCGAACCCGACACCGGCACCGGCACCCTCGCCGGCGACCTCACCGCCTTCGTCGCCGACCTCTACCGCATCGGCCGCGACCCCGTCCGCACCAAAGCCCTCACCGGCCTCATGGCCGAAGCACAGCTCGACCCCGCCTTCGCCGAACCCTTCCGCGCCTGGGTCGCCACCCGCCGCGACGTCGTCGTCACCCTCCTGACCCGGGCGGCAACGCGCGAAGAGCTCCCCGCCGGCACGGACCTCGACCACGCCACCGACCTGGTCTTCGGCCCGTTCTGGTACCGCCTCCTCGTCGCCCACGCCCCCCTCGACCCGGCCGACGCGGAAGCCCACGTGGCGACCGTCCTGCACGGCCTCGCCGGGCGGGTCTGAGCAGACAGCAAGTCGGCTTGACCTCAAGCCGACTTGAGGTCATAGCCTCCGGGCATGACGACGATCAAGACGTACTCGCAGGACCAGCTCGCGGCCCAGCCCATCGGCTACTGGGCCCGCGAGGCCGCCAACCTCGCCATAGGCGGCCTCCGCGCCGCTCTCGCCGAGGAGAACCTCACCCAGCCCCACTGGTGGACCCTCAACCACGTGGCCGCGGCCCCGGCCCACTGGAAGCGTGCGGACCTCACCGAGAAGCTCACCGCGTACGACGACCAGGACACCGACTTCGACGCCCTGTACGACGACCTCGCGGCCCGGGGCTGGCTCACGGAGACGGACGGCGTGCTGACCCTCACCGAAGCGGGCGAAGCCGGCCGCGTCCGAGCGCACGACCGCAACGCGAAGGTGCACGCACGGATGCGGGAGGGTGTGGACGATGCCGCCTACGCGGCGACCATCGACGGCCTGCGCCGCATGGTCGCCAACCTGGGCGGCAGCGGCGACCTGCCGGGCTAGTACTTCGGCCCGATGTGCTCGTCCATCAGCGCGACGGAGGCCTTGCGCGCGATGGACACGTTGAAGGGGTCGCTGCCCCGGGCCAGGATCGTCCACTGGACGCCGACCTTGACGAGGGTGTCCGTACAGAGCTTGCGGATGTCGTCGGACTTGTTCGTGAAGAAGTACCGGGGGTACTCGTAGCGCTTCCCGTTGCGGACGGTCCAGTTGGTGACCCGGCACCCGTCGGAGTGGATCAGCCCCCGGACGAACTCCCACGGGTGCGCGTCGACGATGGCCTGCTGCCAGTCCTCCAGGACGATGCGGCGGTCGTGCTTCTTGCCGGGCCCGTGCTGCGGGAACAGGCACTCCAGGTGCTTGGAGTACACCTTGACGTCGTGGCACCCGACCTTGCTTGCCAGGCACACCCGGTTGAAGGGGAACACCCGCCGGATTGACTGTTCTGCGGACCTCATGAGGCCGGGCCACTTGTTGTCACAGGTGATCCTGAGGCTTGGAACGCGGTGACCCGCATGGTGACTTATGTGGCCGTCGCCGAGATAGAGACCGAGCAAGTACGAGTAGGCGTGCCGGTCGAGTGGGCTTCCGTCGCATCGTGGACAGCTGGGATTGTGGGCCCCAGGACATTCGCCGCGCCTCGCGCGATCCTTGTGCTTCCAAGAGCTGACGGTGCCGAGCGGCACGTTCAGTCGGCGGGCCACGTCTGCGTTTCTCGTGCCGCCACGCAGCAGGGAGACGGCCATCTGTCGTACTTCGAGGCTGTGAAACTTCATGGCGCCACCCTGGGTGACGCGCCATGGCAGTACGTAGCAAAAAGCGGACGTTCACACGAAAGTGAACGTCCGTTTTTCGAACACTGTGCCGGGTATGGGATTCGAACCCACACGTCCTTTCGGACAGAGGTGTTTGAGACCTCAGCGTCAGCCAGTTGCGCCAACCCGGCTAGGTTGCACGTCAGGAGTGTACCGGGTGACCATGCTGCGCCGCTGCTAGGTAGGCTCATCCAAGCAGCACAGCCCCGCAAAGAGGAGCCGCAGTGACCGCCGAGCACGAGTCGACGCCCACGCCCGACGCCGACCAGTCGCACGTTCCGCCGCTGACGACGCGCGTCGTCATCGCCGAGGACGAGGCGCTCATCCGTCTCGACCTCAAGGAGATGCTTGAGGAAGAGGGCTACGCCGTCGTTGGTGAGGCCGGAGACGGGCAGACCGCCGTCGAGCTGGCCCGGGAGCACCGTCCCGACCTGGTCATTCTTGATGTGAAGATGCCCGTCCTCGACGGGATCTCCGCCGCCGAGAAGATCGCGGAGGAGTCCATCGCCCCCGTGCTGATGCTCACCGCGTTCTCGCAGCGCGACCTCGTGGAGCGGGCGCGGGACGCCGGGGCCATGGCGTACCTCGTGAAGCCCTTCAGCAAGAGCGACGTCGTCCCCGCCATCGAGATGGCCGTGTCCCGCTTCGCCGAGCTCCGTGCGCTGGAGAAGGAGGTCGCCGACCTCTCGCTCCGCCTGGAGACGCGCAAGCTGGTGGACCGCGCCAAGAGCATCCTGCAGACGCAGTACGGGCTCTCCGAGCCGGCCGCCTTCCGGTGGATCCAGAAGACCTCCATGGACCGCCGCATGTCCATGCAGCAGGTCGCCGAGGCCGTCATCGAGGACGCCGAGGAGAAGAAGGCCGCCGCCGGCAAGGGCGAGTAGCAGCCCCAGTACGGCAAACAGTGAGGCCCCCTCCGGATCCAGGATCCGGAGGGGGCCTCACTCGTACACGAAGGGTGCTCAGTCCTCGCCGAGGTACGCCTTGCGGACGTCCTCGTTGACCAGGAGCTCGCGGCCCGGGCCCGACAGGACGACCTTGCCGATCTCCATCACGTGGCCCCGGTCGGCCAGGGAGAGCGCCGCCTGGGCGTTCTGTTCGACCAGGAGGATGGTCGTGCCCTGGGACTTCAGCTCGGCGATGGTCGCCATGATCTTCTGCATCATGATCGGCGAGAGGCCCATGGAGGGCTCGTCGAGCATGAGCAGCTTCGGGCGGGACATGAGCGCGCGGCCCATGGCGAGCATCTGCTGCTCGCCGCCCGAGAGGGTGCCGGCGGCCTGCTTGCGGCGCTCTCCCAGGATCGGGAAGAGGTCGTAGGCGCGCTGGACGTCCTTCTGGATGCCGTCCTTGTCCTTGCGGAGGAAGGCGCCCAGGAGGAGGTTGTCCTCGATGGTCATGCGCGGGAAGATGTGCCGCCCCTCGGGGGAGTGGGCGAGTCCGAGCGCGACGATGTCGTGCGCGGGGATCTTCTTGAGGGACTTGCCCTGGAACTTGATCTGGCCGCCGCGCGGTTTGATCAGGCCCGAGAGGGTGCGCAGGGTCGTCGTCTTGCCGGCGCCGTTGGTGCCGATGAGGGTGACGATCTGGCCGGCGTCGACGCTGAACGAGATGCCCTTGACGGCTTCGATCTTGCCGTAGGCGACGCGGAGGTCCTCGACCTCCAGGAGTGCGGTCACCGGTCTTCTCCGTCCGTGCTGGTCGCGCTGGTCGTGCTGTCCGTCGCCTCGTCGTCGGTCGCCGTGTCGGCCGTAGCGGCCTCGCTGTGTGCTTCGGCTGCTTCGATTTCGGCGAGTTCTTCGGCGCCGGGGGCGCCTTCGAAGGGTTCGCCGAGGTAGGCGGCGATGACGCGCTCGTCGCCCTGGACCTCGGCGGCGGTGCCTTCGATGAGCTTTTCGCCCTGGACGAGGCAGGCGACGCGGTCGCAGAGGTTGAAGATGAAGCGCATGTCGTGCTCGATGACGAGTACGGCGATGCCCTGGTCCCGGATGGCGAAGATGAGTTCTTCGGTGGCGCGGGTCTCCTGCGGGTTCATGCCGGCGGTGGGCTCGTCCAGGAGGATGAGGCCGGGGTCGCTGGCGAGCGCGCGGGCGATTTCGAGCTTGCGCTGCTCTCCGTAGGGGAGGTTGCGGGAGAGGTGTTCGGCCTTGTGGGCGAGGCCGATGAACTCGAGGAGTTCCATGGCCTTCTCGCGGCTCGCCGCTTCTTCCCGGCCGAAGCTGGGGAGGCGCAGGAGGGAGGCCCAGAGGCCGACCTTGGTGCGGGTGTGGCGTCCGACGAGGACGTTTTCCAGGACCGTCATGTTGTTGAAGAGACGGATGTTCTGGAAGGTACGGGCGACGCCGGCGGCGGTGACCTTGTACGACTTGGGCGGCAGGACCTTGTCCTTGTACCGGACTTCACCCTCGGTGGGGATGTAGAGGCCGGTGAGGCAGTTGAAGAAGGTGGTCTTGCCGGCGCCGTTGGGGCCGATGAGGCCGACGATCTCGCCGCTGCGCACGGTGAGGTCGACGTTCTTGACGGCGGTGAGGCCGCCGAAGCGCATCGTGACGCCGCGTGCGTCGAGGACGGTCTCCGCCGTGGTGGCGGCGGGCGTGTCGGTGGTGGTGGTCGTCATGGGTTCAGACCCCTGCCTTGCCGAGGACCGTGGGCGCTTCCATGGACTCGTGGAGTTCGAGTTGGTTGCGCTTGTTGGGGATGAGGCCTTCGGGGCGCAGTCGCATCAGGACGATGAGGGCGAAGCCGAAGACGAGGAGCTGGTATTCGCCGAGGAACTGGAGCTTGTTGGGGATCAGGAAGAGGAGTGATCCGCCGACGAGGGGTCCGGCGATGGTGCCCATGCCGCCGAGGACGACCGCGGCGAGCAGGAACGCGGAGTTCGGGGGCACGGAGTTGGCGAACTGGTACTGGTCGGGGGTGACCGTGTACTGGACGTGTGCCTGGACGGCGCCGGCGAGGCCGGCGAGGGTGGCGCCGAGGGCGAAGGCGATGAGCTTGACGCGGAAGCCGTTGATGCCCATGGCTTCGGCGGCGGTTTCGTCTTCGCGGATGGCGACCCAGGCGCGGCCGATGCGGGATTCCGCGCTGCGGCGGAAGACGAGCACCACGATGAGGGTGATCAGCAGCATCAGCAGGAAGTAGTTCGCGAAGCGGCCGATGGTGAACCCGGCGATGGTGTGCGAGGCGCCGAAGTCGAATCCGAAGAGGTTGACGTTCGGGATGCCCGCGATGCCGTTGGGTCCGTTGGTGATGTCGGGGCCGGAGGTCCCGTCGAGGTTGTTCATGGAGATGCGGAAGATCTCACCGAAGCCGAGCGTCACGATGGCGAGGTAGTCGCCGCGCAGGCGCAGGGTGGGTGCGCCGATGAGGACGCCGAAGATCATGGAGGCCGCGGCGCCGATGAGGATGGCTCCCCAGAAGGGGATGTGCACGCCGAAGGGTGAGTTGGGGGAGCCGGAGACGAGGGCCGCGGCGTAGGCGCCGACGCCGAGGAAGGCGACGTAGCCGAGGTCGAGGAGGCCGGTGAGGCCGACGACGATGTTCAGGCCGAGTGCGACGGTGGCGAAGATCAGGATGTTGACGCCGAGGTTCGCGTACTGGTCGTCGGTCTGGGTGAGGGGGAAGAGGGCCGCGGCGGCGAAGGCGCCGACGAGGGCGACGTTGCGGTGGCGGGCGGTGAGGGTGGTGACGCGGGCCAGGAGGCCTGCCTTGTTGAGCGCTGCGGCACCGAATGAGGCGGTGAACAGGAAGCCGATGAAGAGTTCCTGGTACGGGGTGGTGATGCCGTAGGTGAAGACGGTGAGCGCGAGGCCGAGGACGGCTGCGATCAGGAGGATCTCGGTCCAGGCCGGGAGGGCGCGGGCGGGCCGGAGGGGGCCGGTGGCGAAGGCGGCCTTGAAGGTCGTCCAGCGGTTGCCGGCTTCGTGCTTGAACTTCTCCCACTGGGTGTCGTCCGGGTCGGGGCCTTCGAGTGCGGGGCGCTCGAAGGGGAGCGCGAAGGCGCCGATGACGGCGAGGAGGGTGACCAGGGCGGCGATGCCGGCTCCGGGTTCGAGGTCGACGACGGCGCCGAGCTCGACCACGATGGAGATGACGGTGTACCAGGTGGTGGCGAAGGCTCCGAGTGCGGCGAGTTTGATCGCTGCGTCGGCGCCGGCGGGGGTGAGCCAGCGCAGGCCCTTGGTGCCGTAGGAGGCGATGCCGAAGAGGGCTGTGAGGGCGCCGCCGATGAGGACGAGCCACTGGAGGCCGCCGGGGTAGCCGTAGACGGTGAGGTCTCCGGGGTAGGCGGTGGTCCAGGTCCAGGCGAGGAACGCGGAGACGACGGTGAGGGCGCCGCCGGCGGTGGCGAGGGCGCGGGCCGTCTTCTCGGGGAGGGGGATGAATCCCTTGGCCGTGGCGTTGGTCTTCGCGGTGTCCGCGGTGATGGTCGTCATGGATGTCACACCCTGTCCGCCACGCGCTGGCCCAGCAGGCCTTGCGGCCGGAAGAGGAGCACGAGGATGAGAAGTACGAACGCCCAGGTGTTACCCCAGGACTGGCCGCCGAGCTGTTCGAAGCCGGGGATTTCGGCGACGTAGACGGTGGTCAGGGTTTCGGCGAGGCCGAGGACGAGGCCGCCGACCATGGCGCCGTAGATGTTGCCGATGCCGCCGAGGACGGCGGCGGTGAAGGCCTTGAGGCCCAGCAGGAAGCCCATCTTGAACTGGACTTCGCCGTACTTGAGGCCGTAGGCGACGGCTCCGATGGCGGCGAAGACGGCTCCGAGCGCGAACGCGGTGGTGATGATGCGGTCGGTGTTGATGCCCATGAGCTTGGCGGTGTCGGGGTCCTGGGCGGTCGCCTGCATGCCGCGGCCGGTGCGGGTCTTCTTGACGAAGAATCCGAGGAAGGCCATGGAGATGGGTGCGGCGAGCAGGAGGAAGACGTCACCGGTCTGGATGGTGACGCTGCCGAGGTGGAAGGGTCCGCCGGGGATCTCGGGGAAGATCAGCGAGGATTCCGCACCCGGGTACCAGGCCCATACTGCCTGCTGGAGGGCGATGGAGAGCCCGATGGCGGTGATGAGCGGGGCGAGCCGTGGTGCGTTGCGCAGGGGTCGGTAGGCGAAGCGTTCGGCACCGACGGCGATCAGGGTGGCGACGATGATCGCGCCTATGATCATGAGCGGGAGGGCGATCCACATGGTGGTGCCCCCGGGGAGCATCAGCCAGACGGTGAGCGCTCCGAATCCGCCGGTCATGAAGATCTCGCCATGCGCGAAGTTGATGAGCTGGACGATGCCATAGACCATCGTGTAGCCGATGGCGACGAGCCCGTACATGGATCCCAGTAGCAGGCCGTTGACCAGCTGTTGCGGCAGTTCGTGCACCGCAGGTCCTCCGAGTCTTTCGACGGATGTGACTCCGCGCGGGGCGCTTTTTGTGCGCGCCCCGCGCGGCAGGTTGGTGGTGCTCCCGTGGCCGGCCGTTCGAGCGGACTACCGGCTACGGGTGGGGGTGGTGACCGGTGTGGGTCAGCCGCCGAGGGTGCCCGACTCGACGGACTTCCACTCGGTGCCCTCGACCTTGTAGACGGTGAGCTGCTTGTTGGTGGCGTCACCGAACTCGTCGAAGGAGACCTTGCCGGTCACGCCCTCGAAGGAGACTCCCTGGACTGCGGCGAGGACCTTGGCGCGGGCG
Organism: Streptomyces sp. NPDC099050; assembly: GCF_044759865.1. Classification (NCBI taxonomy): domain Bacteria; kingdom Bacillati; phylum Actinomycetota; class Actinomycetes; order Kitasatosporales; family Streptomycetaceae; genus Streptomyces; species Streptomyces sp. NPDC099050. The sequence goes on from NZ_JBIWAE010000002.1 coordinate 424,872, forward strand.
TCGCTGGGGAGCTTGCCGTTGTTGGCGTCGACGGTGGCCTTGACGGCCTCGATGATCGCCCACGCGGAGTCGTAGGAGTAACCGCCGTAGGCGGCGAAGGGCTCCTTGTATCCGGCCTTGGTGTAGTTGGCGACGAAGTCCTTGGCGGAGGGCAGGCTCTCGACGGGCGCGCCGACCGAGGTGGCGAGGTCGCCCGCGGCGCCGGCGCCGGCGAGCTCGACGTACTTCTTGTCGTAGATGCCGTCACCGCCGACGAGCGGGATGTTGGTGCCGGAGGCCTTGATCTGCTTGCTGAGCGGGCCGGCCGCCGGGTACTCGCCGCCGTAGTAGACCACGTCGGCGCCGGAGCTCTTGACCTGGGTCACGATCGCGGAGAAGTCCTTGCTCTCCGGGTCGATGTGGCCTTCGCCGACGACCTGGCCGCCGAGCTTGGTGAACTCGCCCTTGAAGGTGCCGGCGAGGCCCGCGCCGTAGGTCTTCTTGTCGTCGATCAGGAAGACCTTCTTCTTGCCCGCCTTGTTGAAGAGGTACTGCGCCGCGAACGGGCCCTGGATGGCGTCCGTGGTGGCGGTGCGGAAGTAGCTCTTGTAGGTGCGGACCTTCTCGCCGGTGGCCCACTTCGGTCCCTGCGAGAGGGACGGGCTGGTGTTGGCCGGGGAGATCTGGGCGAGCTTGGCGTCGTCGAAGACCTTCTGCATGGACTCCGAGACGGAGGAGTTCAGGGGGCCGACGACACCGAGCACGTCCTTGTCGGCGACGAGCTTGGTGGCGTTCTGCTGGCCGGACGCGGCCTGGGCCTGGTCGTCGAGGGCCTGGATCTTGAAGGTGACGCCCTTGACGTACTTCTTCTCGTTGGCCGTCTTGGCCGCGAGGTCGGCGGAGTTCTTGATGCCGAGGCCGAGGGCCGAGAGGTCGCCGGTGAGGGGGGCGTCGACGCCGATGACGACCGTGGTGTCGCCACCGCCGGCGCTTTCGCCGCCCTTGTCGTCACGCGAGCCACAGGCGGTGAGAGTGAGGGCACCCGCGGCGAGAGCGGCGGTGACGGCAATGAGAGAACGCTGACGCACGATCAGTCCTTTCCTGGCACTGCGCCCCCCGTGGGACGCACCGTGTCGAACGCGGGGAACCGAACTGATGGAAATCCGGCTGGTCGCGGTGACTGGCCGTGACTCTAAGCGGGTCTTCGGACGTTATGGAGGGTTGAGGCCAATGATGTGACTCTCTTGTTATGCCACGGCGTAATACATAGCGGATCTCTGCGGGTGGAAAGGGGGAAATCCGGCCGGTTCGTCTTGTCCGCATGGTGAGACGCGTGAGGACCGTCCGGCGGTTTGAGTACTGTCGCGCCAGGACTCTGGGCCCTTTTGGTCATGACGGCGGAGGGGTGCCCGCGTCTCGATCTTCGGGACACGCCCTGGTCAGGGCGGTGGAGAGATCCCTCGCATAACGGTCACCGGGGATGTAGCTGTGATCCTCTTTTTCAAACTCATTACTTAGGGTTACTTCGAGGAAAGGGAGTCCGGAATTCCGTGCCACATGCACGCAGTTTGTGACTCGAATCCGTACTGCGAGGTCACGGGCCTCGCCCGGGGCGAGCGTGGCCGGAAGTGGTGGCCGGACCTCGATCGTCAGCGCCCGCGAGGACTGCGTCAGCCGCTCCAGGGTGACGGCCGGACCGGCCGCGGCGCGCACACGCACGGTGAACGCGAAGGCCGTGCCCGAGCGGTCCTGTGCGGGCCCTTCCGTGTCCGGGCCGAGGTAGGCGAGGGAGAACACCTGCGAGGGCGCCGGCGGCCTATACGGGGCGAGGCGCGGCCGGGCCGCGTACAGCGCGGCCCCGCCGGCGATGACGGCGGACGCGCAGGTCAGCGCCCCGAGGGCCAGGACGGCCCGCCGGTGGCCCTCGTAGGCCTCGCGGACCCGCCGGGCGGCTGGGGGCGTACGGGAGCCGGGGCGCGGGCCCTCGGGGCGCTTGGAGCCGCCTGGGTCGCCGGGGTCGCCTGGGTCGCCGGGGCCGACGGCCCCGTCAGCTCCGTCGGCCCCGTCGTTCCCGTCGTTCCCGTCGAGGGGCAGGGTGCCCTCTCCGGGCTCGATCGGGCCGATGCCGCCGCTCACTGCCAGGGGCCGTCCGTCGGGGCGCCCGAGCGGTAGCGGTCCGCGCAGCGGCGCTCCGCCTCCCGGGCGGTGAGCTCGCGCGCGGCGGCCGGGCCGCCGGTGTTCCGCTCGGCGCGGGCGTCGGCGAGGACGGCGCGCAGGATGTCGTTCTGGCCGCCGGACAGGCCCATGGACTGGTAGTCGAGGGCGACGGCGTCGCGGCCCTCGCCCGCGTCCAGGATCACGCCCGCCCAGTGGGTGATCAGGCGGGTGCAGATGTCCTGGGGCGCCGGTGGGGCGGAGGTGGCGGGGGGCGGGGTCGCGGGATCGCCGCCGGCGCAGCCGAGCGGTGCGGCGGCCAGCAGCGCCGTCGTCGCCGCCGCGGCCAAGGCGCGCCGCGGCGCCGGTCCGGATCCCATGCGGGGAACGCTAGACCGGCGCCGCGGTGAGGGCAACGGCTAGTTGTTGCCGTCCTGTTGCGGGTTCACGTCGCGCAGCAGGCAGGTCAGGCGGGCGGTGCAGACCCGGCGGTCCTGTTCGTCCGTGATGACCACCTCGTAGGTGGCGGTGGAGCGGCCGCGGTGCACGGGGGTGGCGACGCCGGTGACCAGGCCGGAGCGGGCGCCGCGGTGGTGGGTGCAGTTCAGGTCGACGCCGACGGCGACCTTGGTGATGCCGCCGTGCATCATCGCGCCGACCGAGCCGAGGGTCTCGGCGAGGACGGCGGAGGCCCCGCCGTGGAGGAGGCCGTAGGGCTGGGTGTTGCCCTCGACGGGCATGGTGGCGACGACGCGCTCCGCGGAGGCTTCGAGGATGCGGATGTCCATCCGCTTGCCGAGGTCGCCCGCCGAGAACAGCGCGGGCAGGTCGATGCCCAGGGCCGTGTACTCGTCGAGGACCTCCTGCGGGAACTTCACCGCGTGCTGCTGCTCGCCCATGGGCCGACTCCGTTCGTCAACGCTCGTTAACCATCTTGTCCTGGTGTCGTTCTATCAGGACGGCTCGAAGCGCACGACGACGGACTTGCTCGCCGGGGTATTGCTGATGTCCGCCGTGGAGTCGAGGGGCACCAGCACGTTGGTCTCGGGGTAGTAGGCGGCGGCGCAGCCGCGGGCGGTCGGGTAGTGGACGACGCGGAAGCCGGGGGCGCGCCGTTCCACGCCGTCGCGCCACTCGCCGACGAGGTCGGTGTACGAGCCGTCGGCGAGGCCGAGTTCGGCGGCGTCCTCGGGGTTGACCATGACGACGCGGCGGCCGCCGGTGATCCCGCGGTAGCGGTCGTCGAGGCCGTAGATGGTGGTGTTGTACTGGTCGTGGCTGCGCAGGGTCTGCAGGAGCAGGCGTCCCGGCGGGAGGTGCGGGTACTCCACGGGCGCGGCGGTGAAGTTCGCCTTGCCGGTCTTGGTGGGGAAGCGGCGTTCGTCGCGCGGGGCGTGCGGGAGCTGGAAGCCGCCGGGGCGGGCGACGCGGGCGTTGAAGTCCTCGAAGCCGGGGACGACGCGGGAGATCCGGTCGCGGATGGCCGCGTAGTCCCGTTCGAACTCCTCCCACGGGGTCCGGGAGGCCTCGCCGAGGACGGCGCGGGCCATGCGGGCCACGATCGCGGGCTCGGAGAGCAGGTGCGGGGAGGCGGGGGCGAGGTTGCCGCGGGAGGAGTGGACCATGCCCATGGAGTCCTCGACGGTGACGAACTGCGCCGTGCCCTTCTTGCCGGTGCGGCCACCGGTGCGGCCACCGGTGCCGGTGCCGGCACCACTGGCCTGGACGTCCTTGTCGGTGCGGCCGAGGGTGGGCAGGATCAGGGCGCGCCGGCCGGTGACGGCGTGGGAGCGGTTGAGCTTGGTGGAGACGTGCACGGTCAGGGAGGCGCGGCGGATCGCGGCCTCGGTGACCTCGGTGTCGGGGGTGGCGCCGACGAAGTTGCCGCCCATGGCGAAGAGCACCTTGGCCTCGCCGTCGCGCAGGGCCTGGATGGAGCGGACCACGTCGAAGCCGTGCTCGCGCGGCGAGGTGATGCCGAATTCCTTGTCGAGCGCGTCGAGGAAGGCGGGCGCGGGGCGCTCGAAGATCCCCATGGTGCGGTCGCCCTGGACGTTGGAGTGGCCGCGGACGGGGCAGACGCCGGCGCCGGGGCGGCCGATGTTGCCGCGTAGGAGCAGCAGGTTGACGACCTCGCGGATGGTGGCGACGGAGTGCTTGTGCTGGGTGAGGCCCATGGCCCAGCAGACGATGGTGCGCTCCGAGGCCAGGATCATGGCCAGGGCGCGCTCGATGTCGGGGCGGGTCAGGCCGGTGGCGGTGAGGGTCTCGTCCCAGTCGGTGTCCTCGGCGGCGGCCGCGAACTCCTCGTAGCCGTGGGTGTGCTCGCGGATGAACTGCTCGTCGGTGGCGCCGCCCGCCTCGATGACCAGCTTGTTGAGCAGGCGGAAGAGGGCCTGGTCGCCGCCGATGCGGATCTGGAGGAACAGGTCGTTGAGGGCGGTGCCCTTGAACATGCCCACGGGGGTCTGCGGGTTCTTGAACCGCTCCATGCCGGCCTCGGGCAGCGGATTCACCGAGATGATCTTCGCACCGGCGGACTTGGCCTTCTCCAGGGCGGAGAGCATGCGCGGGTGGTTGGTGCCCGGGTTCTGTCCCGCGACGATGATCAGGTCGGCCTGGTGGAGGTCTTCGAGGGAGACGCTGCCCTTGCCGATGCCGATGGTCTCGTTGAGTGCGGAGCCCGAGGACTCGTGGCACATGTTCGAGCAGTCGGGGAGGTTGTTGGTGCCGAACTCGCGGACGAACAGCTGGAAGAGGAACGCCGCTTCGTTGCTGGTGCGGCCCGAGGTGTAGAAGACGGCTTCATCGGGGGAGTCCAGGGCGCGCAGCTCCTGCGCGATCACCTCGAAGGCCCGCTCCCAGCTCACGGCCTCGTACCGGTCCGAGCCCTCCGCGAGGGCCCCTCTTTCCAGGAGCATGGGCTCGGTGATCCGGCCCTGCTGGCCCAGCCAGTAGCCGGAGCGGCCGGCGAGGTCGGCCAGGGGGTGCTCGGCGAAGAACGCGGGGGTGACCCGGCGCAGGGTGGCTTCCTCCGCGACGGCCTTGGCACCGTTCTCGCAGAACTCGGCGGTGTGCCGCTTGTCGCCCTCGGGCCAGGCGCAGCCGGGGCAGTCGAAGCCGTTCTTCTGGTTGACCTTGAGGAGGGTGCGGGCGGTGCGGGCCAGGCCCATCTGTTCCTGCGCGATCCTGAGGGTGTGCCCGATCGCGGGCAGGCCGGCGGCCGCGTGCTTGGGGGGCGTCACCTGGGGTGCGTCCTGTACGGGATCCCCTGCGGGCGGCTTGGTGGCCATGGCGCTCCCCTTCGAGCGTGCGTGCGAATGCAGCACACGGTGCCGCATCTCCGATCCTTGCACGGCCCCCGGGCGCCCGGGAGGGCGGTACGGAGCGTCCGGAGTCCGGACGCGTGCGCCGGGGGCGGGTGCCGCGACGGATGCGCCGGGGGAGGCGGGTGGGGCGCTGCCGGGGCGGTACCGGGGAGAGGCCGGGGCGGCGGACGGGGAGGCCGGGGCGGTCGGACGGGAAGGCCTCCGGGGGAGGGGGCGGCCAGGCCCGCGCGGGGGCGAACCCGGGCGGCCGTCCACTGACCGGGTGAGCACCGGCGCCGGAATTGTCAGTCCGGCGGCCTAGGATCGGGGGCGTGGCAGATTCAGCATCGAAGAAGACCGACCAGCCGACCGCAGCGGACCGCCCCCGCCTGATGCTCATGGACGGGCACTCCCTGGCGTACCGGGCGTTCTTCGCGCTGCCCGCGGAGAACTTCACCACCGCGACGGGGCAGCCGACCAACGCCATCTACGGGTTCGCCTCGATGCTGGCGAACACGCTGCGCGACGAGGCGCCCACGCACTTCGCCGTGGCGTTCGACGTGTCCCGCAAGACGTGGCGCTCGGCGGAGTTCCCCGAGTACAAGGCGAACCGCTCCAAGACCCCCGACGAGTTCAAGGGGCAGGTGGAGCTGATCGGCGAACTCCTGGACGCGATGAGCGTGCCGCGCTTCGCGGTCGACGGCTTCGAGGCCGACGACGTGATCGCGACGCTCGCCACGCAGGCCGAGGCCCTCGGCTTCGACGTGCTGATCGTCACCGGCGACCGGGACTCCTTCCAGCTCGTCTCCGAGCACACCACCGTGCTCTACCCGACCAAGGGCGTCTCCGAGCTCACCCGCTTCACCCCGGAGAAGGTCGAGGAGAAGTACGGGCTCACCCCCCAGCAGTACCCGGACTTCGCGGCCCTGCGCGGCGACCCGTCCGACAACCTCCCCGGCATCCCGGGCGTCGGCGAGAAGACCGCCGCCAAGTGGATCACCCAGTTCGGTTCGTTCGCGGAGCTCGTCGAGCGCGCCGAGGAGGTCAAGGGCAAGGCCGGGCAGAACTTCCGCGACCACCTGGACGCCGTGAAGCTCAACCGGGTCCTGACCGAGATGGTCAAGGACGTCGCCCTGCCCAAGACCCCCGCCGACCTGGCCCGCGCCCCCTACGACCGGACGGCCGTCACCGGAGTCCTGGACGTACTGGAGATCCGCAACGCCTCCCTGCGCGAGCGGCTGCTCGCCGTCGACCCCGGCGCCGCCGATCAGGAGGCCCCGGCCCCGGTCGCGGCCGCCGTGGAGCTGGACGGCTCCGTGCTCGGCGCCGGCGAGCTCGCGCCGTGGCTGGAGAGCCACGCGGGCAGCCCCCTCGGGATCTCCACCGTCGACAGCTGGGCGCTCGGCACCGGCACCGTCTCCGAGATCGCGCTGGCCTCGGCCGGCGGCGCGGCCGCCTGGTTCGAGCCGTCCGCGCTGGACGAGGCCGACGAGCGGGCCTTCGCCGCCTGGGCGGCCGACGCCGCCAAGCCCAAGGTGGTGCACAACGCCAAGGGCCTGATGCGGGTCTTCCCCGAGCACGGCTGGACCCTGGCCGGGGTCGCCATGGACACCGCCCTCGCCGCCTACCTGGTCAAGCCGGGCCGCCGCTCCTTCGCGCTGGACGTGCTCTCCCAGGAGTACCTGCACCGCGAGCTGGCGCCCGCCGCCGCCGACGGGCAGCTCGCCTTCGGCGCCGACGACACCGCCGAGGCCGAAGCCCTGATGGCGCAGGCCCGCGCCGTCCTGGACCTCGGCGACGCCTTCGCGGTCAAGCTCGCCGAGGTGGGCGCCGCCGAGCTGCTCCACGACATGGAGCTGCCCACCTCCGAGCTGCTGGCCCGCCTGGAGCGGGCCGGCATCGCCGTCGACCGGAGCCACCTGGAGGGCATGGAGCTGCAGTTCGCCGGCGCCGTGCAGCAGGCGGTGAAGGAGGCGCACGCGGCGGTGGGCCACGAGTTCAACCTCGGCTCGCCCAAGCAGCTCCAGGAGGTCTTCTTCGGCGAGCTGGACCTGCCGAAGACGAAGAAGACCAAGACCGGCTACACCACGGACGCCGACGCGCTCGCCTGGCTGGCCACCCAGACCGACCACGAACTGCCCGTGATCATGCTCCGCCACCGGGAGCAGGCCAAGCTGCGCGTCACCGTCGAGGGCCTGGTCAAGATGATCGCCGCCGACGGCCGGGTGCACACCAGCTTCAGCCAGACCGTCGCCGCGACCGGCCGGCTGTCCTCCACCGACCCCAACCTGCAGAACGTGCCGGTGCGCACCGACGAGGGCCGGGCCATCCGCCGCGGCTTCGTCGTCGGCGAGGGCTACGAATCGCTCATGACCGCCGACTACAGCCAGATCGAGCTGCGCGTCATGGCCCACCTCTCCGAGGACGAGGGCCTGCTCGCAGCCTTCCAGTCGGGCGAGGACCTGCACACCACCGTCGCCTCCCAGGTGTTCGGCGTCGAGCGCTCCGAGGTCGACGCCGAGATGCGGCGCAAGATCAAGGCCATGTCCTACGGTCTGGCGTACGGGCTCTCCGCGTTCGGCCTCGCCCAGCAGCTGAACATCGAGCCCGGCGAGGCCCGCGGCCTGATGGAGACCTTCTTCGAGCGCTTCGGCGGGGTCCGGGACTACCTGGGCCGCGTGGTCGAGGAGGCCCGCGCCACCGGCTACACGGCGACGATCCTCGGCCGCCGCCGCTACCTTCCGGACCTCAACAGCGACAACCGCCAGCGCCGCGAGGCCGCCGAGCGGATGGCGCTGAACGCCCCGATCCAGGGCACCGCCGCCGACATCGTCAAGGTCGCGATGCTGCGCGTGGACAAGGCGATCAGCGGGGCGGGGCTGAAGTCGCGGATGCTGCTCCAGGTCCACGACGAAATCGTGCTGGAGATCGCGCCCGGAGAGCGCGAGCGGGTGGAGGAGCTGGTGCGCCGCGAGATGGCCGCCGCCGTCGACCTGCGGGCCCCGCTGGACGTCTCCGTGGGCGTCGGCCCCGACTGGGAGTCCGCCGCGCACTGAGCGCCCGCACCTGTGCTCCCGACGGCGCCCGTCCCCGCCTACGCGGTGGGGACGGGCGTTTTCGTGTCCTCGTCCTCGTCCTCGTCCTCGCCCTGGTCCTCGCCCGACGGGCTCCGCTCCGCGCCGGCGTCGGCGGCTGTGGACGAGCGGTCGCGGGGTCGCCGGTGGCGCAGGCGCACGAGGATTCCGTACAGCAGCAGTCCCACGATGAGACCGCCGCCCGCGCCGAAACAGACGGTCGGGATGATGTCGAGCGGGGTGCGGATCCGGTCGAAGAACGTGAAGAAGCGCAGCACGCGCAGGGTGACCCCGACCGCCACGCACACGAGGATCAGCGCGAGCGCGCCCCCCACCTCGGCCCGGCCGAGCACCGGGACGGACGCGGGGGCAGGCGAGTCCGCCAGCCGGCGCAGCGCGGTCACCGTGAACCAGACCAGGAAGCAGGCCGAGAGCGCCGAAGTCCCGTACTGCAAGTACGAGTAGAGGGGCAGCCCGAAGGCGAGCGGCTCGCCCAGCTCCGGCAGGGTGCGCGTCCCGAAGCGGTCGATGTGCGTGAAGGCGTCCCACACCACGTGCGTGAGGGAACCGATGACCGCCGAGAGGTAGAACCACAGGGCCAGCGCGGGCAGTCGGCGGCCGCGCCACTCCTCGCCGCGGACGAAGGAGTGCACCCTGCCCTGCCGGCCGCGTGGCAGGAGGGCGATCAGCGGCTCGCGCAGCAGCAGCCAGTACGCCGCGAGGACGGCGGTCAGCACCGCGTCGGCGGTCAGGACGCCGGGCAGGGAGTGCGCGAAGGTGCCGTACGGCCTGAGCCCGGAGACGACCGTGTCGGCGAAGTAGAAGCTGTCCGGAGCGAACGACCCGAGGATCAGGGCCGATCCGACGAGGGGGCCGCGCGCACGACCGGAGCGGCGGACGGCCGGAAGCACGGCGGCCGCATGGCTGAGGGTGAACGGCATGGGAGCTCGTCTCCGGGGGTCTACTCGTCGGCCGGCGCAGACCGGTGCGATCCGGTGCGATCCGGTGCGGTGCGGTCCGGTGCGATCGGTGCGATCGGTGCCTCCAGTATGGGTGGCCTGCGGAACTCATGAGGAAATGGTGAATTCCGGCTCGCGATGCGTGCCCTGTTCAGCAAGTTGACGTAGGGTCACGCGGACGTCGAGGGGGAGGGGGGTCCGGCTCATGACGGCTCGGGCACGAATACGGGGACGCGGGTCCGCGATGTGGGGGATGTCGACGCGGTTCGGCCGGGTGGCGCGCAAGGGCGGGGCCGCCGTGGTCGTCTCCGCCGTCGTGGCCGCCGTACTGACCGCCTCGCAGGGGCCGGTCGCGGCCGGCGTCGTGGCGGCACCGGTCGCGGAGCCCGCGCCGGTGCCCGGCGGCGCCGCGGGAGACGGCTCCTACTTCACCGCCCTGCCGCCCCTGCTGAGCCCCGAGCCGCCGGCCGTGCTGCTCCCCGAGGCCGGGGCGACTCCGGCACCGGCGCCGACCGTGGCGCCGGCCGCCACGGATCCGGGTCCGCGCACCGAGCACCCGGCCACGGGCGGGGCCGAGGGGGCCCAGGGGATACCGGCGAGCGTGCTCGCCGCGTACCGGGGGGCGGAGCGGGTGGTCGGCGGGAGCGACCCCGGCTGCGGGCTGCGCTGGCAGCTCCTCGCGGCGATCGGCAAGGTCGAGTCCGGGCAGGCGCGCGGCGGTCAGGTCGACGGCTCCGGCAAGACGCTGCGGCCGATCCTGGGCCCCGTGCTCGACGGCAACGGCTTCGCGAACATCTCCGACACCGACGGCGGGGCCTACGACGGGGACGCGCGCTACGACCGTGCGATCGGGCCGATGCAGTTCATCCCGTCCACCTGGGCCTCGTGGGGCCAGGACGCCAACGGCGACGGCCGCCGCGACCCCCACAACGTGCACGATGCCGCGCTCGCGGCGGGCCGCTACCTGTGCGCCGGTACGCGTGACCTGCGGGTGGGCGCGGATCTGGACCGGGCCGTGCTGTCGTACAACCGGTCCTCCGCGTACCTGCGGACGGTGCGGTCGTGGTTCACGTACTACCTGAAGGGCGCCCACGAGGTCCCGGACGGCCGGGGCGGCGGCAGCGGCGGCGGCAGCGGTGCGGGCGGCGGGGGCAACCAGGTGGTCACACCTCCGAAGCCGAGCCCCAGCCCGACGCCGAAGCCCACGCCTTCGCCGAAGCCGACTCCGAAGCCCACGCCGTCGCCCAAGCCGACTCCGACGCCGACTCCTAGCCCCACGCCGAGCCCGACGCCGACTCCGACGCCCACCCCGAGCCCGACGCCTTCGCCGAAGCCGACGCCCACGCCGTCTCCGAGCCCGACGCCGAGCCCGAAGCCCACACCGAGTCCGACGCCTTCGCCGAAGCCGACTCCGAGCCCGACGCCGACGCCGTCTCCGAGCCCGACGCCGAGTCCGAAGCCCACCCCTTCGCCGGCGCCCACTCCGAAGCCCACCTCTGCGGTTTCCCCGACGCCGACGCCGAAGCCGACTTCGAAGCCGACGCCGAAGCCGTCGCCCAAGCCCTCGCCGTCCGCCTCCGCCGGCACTCCGGCGCCCGCGAAGACCCCCTGACACGCACCCCCCGGCCCGCCCTCTGCTCAGGGGGCGGGCCGCGGCATGACCCCGTTCGGCGCGAAGCCGGGGTCCCCGCGGGGTCCCCGCGCGAGCAGTGGCTCAAACGGTTCTCATCTGTCACCCGCATTGCTACGGTGCCACCGCCCTGACGACCAATCAGATTCCGGAGGCCCCGGCATGCGCGCAATCGTCGCCGCCGCCAGCGGTCTCGTCCTCGCGGCGCTCCTCGTCTTCGCCATCACGGCGACGGGGGCGCCGGAAGGCAAGACCTCACCGAAGCCCCTGCTCACCACCGCGCCCGCCGCGCCCGGAAAGTAGAGGAGGGCCCGGCCATGCGACGCAGAGCAAGCCTCGTCCTGCTAGCCGTAGCCGTGTTCTGTGCAGCCCTCGCACCGCTGCTGCGCTGGTACGCGTACCCCAGGCTCGCGAAGATCCCGCCGAGCCAGTACCAGGAGATGGTGCTGGAGGCGAAGGACGCGACCCTCGTCGACTACTCCACCTTGCAGCCGAGGAAGGTCGACAAGGTCACCATCGTCCAGACCCTCAAAGGCAACGTCGAGGCGTCGAAGGAGATCGAGGCCAGCGCGGGCAAGGACGTAGTGGTCTGGGACACCTTGACCCACATCATGGACCCGGACGGGAAGATGGTTTCCCAGATCCCCGAGCGCTACATCTTCGACGCGCACAGCCAGGACCCGGTGCACGCCACCGGCGAGGCCGTGGACGGGGACCCGGTCAGGCGCGAGGGCATCGAGTTCAAGTGGCCGTTCTTCACCGAGCCGCGCGACTACCTCTACTTCGACGCGCAGACCCGTACCTCCTCGCCGATCCACTACGTGGGTCCGCGCAAGTTCAAGGGCATGGACGTCTACTACTTCGAGCAGACCGTGCCGTGGACGAAGGTCGGGCTGCCGAAGAAGATGCCGATCGAGGCCATCGACCCGGCGACGTTCGAGCAGACCACCGGAACCAGCCTCTGGTACACGACCAAGGCGATGTTCTGGGTCGACCCGGTGACCGGGGCGCCCGTCAACGCCGAGCAGGAGATCCAGCAGGAGATGCGCGGCGGGAGCATCGCGGGCAGTGCGCCCGACGGGAGGCTCACCGTCTTCGCCGGGCACGTGAAGATCCGCGAGGACTACAGCGACCACACCGTCGACCTGGTCAAGTCGAACCGGACCATGGTCCTGGCGCTGCACACGTACGCCCCGATCGGGCTGGCGGCCGGCGGGCTCGCGCTCTTCGCGCTCGCGCTCTGGCTGGAGGCCCGCGGCCGGCGCCCCCGCGAGGAGGAGCCGTTCACCGCTTGAGCCGGGCGTTGGTGTGCCGGGTCGGCTCGGCGGTCGCCGGGTCCTCGGGCCACGGGTGCTTGGGGTAGCGGCCGCGCAGCTCGGCGCGCACGGCGCGGTAGCCGCCCTGCCAGAAGGACGCCAGATCGGCGGTGACCGCGGCGGGCCGGCCGGCGGGCGACAGGAGATGGACGAGTACGGGGACCCCCGCGACCCGCGGGGTCTGTGCCAGCCCGAACAGTTCCTGGAGCTTGACCGCGAGTACGGGCTGACCGTGCTCGGCGGCGTAGTCGACGCGGATCCGGGAGCCGCTCGGCACCTCGATCCGCTCCGGGGCCAGCTCGTCGAGCCGGGCGGCCTCCCCCGTGGCCCAGGGCAGCAGCCGGTTCAGTGCCTGCCCGGCGTCGATCCGCGCGAGGTCGCCGCGGCGGCGGGCCCGCGACAGCTCGGGCTCCAGCCAGTCGTCGGCCCGCTCCAGCAGCTCCCCGTCCTCTGCTACGTCGGGCCAGGGCGGGCCGAGCGTGCGGTGCAGGAAGCCGAGCCGGGCCCGCAGCGCCTGCGAGTCCGGGGTCCAGCGCAGCAGGCCGAGTCCCTCGGTGCGCAGTCCGTCGAGCAGCGCGGCCCGGACCAGGGCCCGGTCGGGATCGCGCAGGGGCCGCTCGGCGAGCTCGATGGCGCCGAGCCGGGTGACCCTGCGGGCCACGAGGTCGCCGTCCTCCCAGTGCACCTCTTCGCCCTCGCGGAACAGGTGGCCCGCCGCCGTGCGGGCGGTGTCCTCGTCGAGGAGGGCTCCGAGCCGGACCCGGGCGGACGCGGAGTGCGGGGGCCTGTCGGCGACGGCGACGGCCAGCCAGGGCGCGCTGCGCAGCCCTGACCCCTCGCCGAGCTCGGCCCCGGTCCCGGAGGCCATGAGGAAGGTCCCCTGGCCCTTGGCCTTCGCCACGCGCTCCGGGAACGCGAGCGCGGCGACCAGCCCGGCGGCGGCGTCGTGGGGGGCGGGCCCTGCGGGGCTTTCCCCCACCCCGCCCCTTCCCGAAACCGGGGCTCCGCCCCGGACCCCGGACGTGCGCTGCGCGCCCGTGCCCTCAAACGCCGGGCGGGCTGGATTCGCCGGCCCCGCAGGGGACCGCTCCGCCGCCGCGCGCTCCAGGCGCCTGGCCTCCGCGCGCCAGCGCGAGGCGTACGGGTCGCCGCCCGCCAGGGCACGCCGCCAGGCGGCGGCGAGGTCGTCTCCGTACTCCCGCGGCGGTTCCTCGCTCAGCAGGGCCACCAGTTCCGCGGCCCGCCGGGGGCCCAGCGCGGCGGAGCCGTCGAGGAGTGCGCGGGCGAGGCGCGGGTGCAGGCCGAGCCGGGCCATCCGCAGCCCCCTCGGGGTGGGCCGGCCCGCCGGGGACACCGCTCCCACCGCGAGCAGCACCTCGCGGGCCGCGGCCATCGCCCCGGCCGGCGGCGGATCCAGCAGGGCCAGGCCGGTCGCGTCCGGGTCGCCCCAGCAGGCGGCCTGGAGGGCGAACTGCGCGAGGTCCGCGATCCGGATCTCCGGGGAGGGGTACGCGGACAGCCGCCCGTCCTCCGCCTCGGCCCAGCAGCGGTACACCGTGCCCGGGGCCTCGCGCCCGGCCCGGCCCGCGCGCTGGCGGCCGGCCGCGCGGGACGCCCGTACGGTGGCCAGCGCGCCCAGGCCCCGGGCGTGGTCGACCCGGGGCTCGCGGGCCAGCCCCGAGTCCACGACGATCCGTACGCCGGGCACGGTCAGGCTGGACTCCGCGACGGCGGTGGACAGGATGACCCGGCGGTGCGGCGCGGGGGACAGCGCCGCGTCCTGGACGGAGGCCGGAGCGCGGCCGTGCATCTGGAGGACCTCCGCGTCGACGGAGCCCAGCTGCCCGGCGACCCGGGCGATCTCGCCGACGCCGGGCAGGAAGCACAGGAGGTCGCCGGAACGTTCCGCCAGCGCGCGCCGCACCACCGAGGCCACGTGCGTCAGCTGCGCCGGATCCACCCGCATCCCGTGCGGCGGCCGCACCGGGCGGGCCGGCGGGGCCCACACGGTCTTCACCGGGTGGGAGACGCCGGCCGCCTCCACGACGGGAGCGTCCCCGAGGCTGCCGCGTCCTAGAAGCCGGGCCCAGCCCGCCGCATCGGTGGTGGCCGACGCCGCGAGGAGCCGCAGCTCCGGGCGCAGGGTTTCCCGTACGTCCAGGAGGAAGGCGGCGGCCGTGTCGGCGTCCAGGTGCCGCTCGTGGCACTCGTCCAGGATCACCAGGTCGGTCCCGGAGAGCTCCTGGTCCCGCTGGAGCCGCTGGAGCAGCACCCCGGTGGTGACCACCTCGATCACGGTGGACGGACCGACCACCCGCTCACCGCGCACCGTGAAGCCGACCGAGGCGCCGACCTGCTCGCCGAGCAGCCAGGCCATCCGCCGGGCCGCGGCGCGGGCGGCGATCCGGCGGGGTTCGGCGACCACGACCCGGCGGCGCGGCCCGCCCCCCACCAGCCCCGCGAGCACCAGCGGCACCAGCGTGGTCTTGCCGGTGCCCGGCGGGGCGCAGAGCACGGCGGCGCCGTGGGCGTCCAGCGCCGAGACGAGCGCGGGCAGGGCTTCCCGTACGGGAAGGGCGTCGAGGTCGGCCGTGCGGATCGCGCGCTGTGCGGTCACCGGCTCAGTCCCGCTCGCACACGAAGATCGCCGTACCGGGGATGAGGTTGCCGCGCAGCGGGGACCAGCCGCCCCACTCCTGGCTGTTCCAGGCGGGCCATTCCGGCTCGACCAGGTCGAGCAGGCGGAAGCCGCCCGCGACCACGTCCCGTACCCGGTCGCCGAGGGTGCGGTGGTGCTCCACATAGACGGCGCGGCCCTGCTCGTCCTGCTCGACGTACGGGGTGCGGTCGAAGTAGGAGGCGGCGACGGACAGCCCCTCGGGGCCCGGCTCGTCGGGGAAGGCCCAGCGGACGGGATGGGTGACGGAGAAGACCCACCGGCCGCCGGGGCGCAGGACGCGGCGCACCTCGCGCATGACGTTGACGGGGTCGGCGACGAAGGGGACGGCCCCGTAGGCGGAGCAGGCGAGGTCGAAGGAGCCGTCGCGGAAGGGGAGGCGACCGGCGTCGGCCTCGACCAGGGGGACGTCCTCGCCGATGCGCAGGGCGTGCTGGAGCTGGCGGTGGGAGAGGTCCAGGGCGACGGGGCGGGCGCCCTGGGCGGCCAGCCAGCGCGAGCACTGGGCGGCGCCGGCGCCGATCTCCAGGACGTCCTTGCCCTTCAGGGAGGCGACGGGCCCGAGCAGGGCCGCTTCCGCCTCGTCCAGGCCCTCGGGTCCCCAGACGAAGCGGTCGTCGCCGAGGAAGGCGCCGTGCTCGCTCTGGTACTCGTCGGCGTTGCGGTCCCACCAGCCCCGGCTGGCCCGGCTGCTCTCCGCTTCCCCGGCGTCACGCCGCGTGGCCTCGGAATCGTCTTCGGCGGCCGATCCGGCTTCGTACGCCTCTTCGGGGGCGTAGTCCTCTTGGTTCATGGGGCCCGTCGTCGTAGTCTGCGAATGTCTGCGGAAAGCGGGCTGGAGGGGCCATCGGCGCCTGCCCGCCCGCCAATTGTGCCGGTTGTGCGGTGATCCGCCCGGGGTGTCCGCCTTCGCGCATTGACCCTGTCCGGCTGCCCCCGTATGCTACAAGTTGCGCTGCGAGCCTGTGCTCCTCAGACCTAGCAGGCTGCGCTTGTATCTGCTGATGTCCCCTCGGTTCTCGAGGCCCCCACCCCGCATCTCGCGGAACTGGGGCTTCCTTGGCTGTCCGGCTTCTTCGGCAGATGCCGATAAGGGCTCCCGGCGTAGCAGTACCTACGACTTTCTGTCCGTAACCGGAGCCCTTACCCACATGACGAGCAGCACCGAGACCACCGCAACCACCCCGCAGGTTGCGGTCAACGACATCGGCGACGCGGACGCGTTCCTCGCGGCGATCGACGCGACGATCAAGTACTTCAACGATGGCGACATCGTCGACGGCGTCATCGTCAAGGTTGACCGGGACGAGGTTCTCCTCGACATCGGTTACAAGACCGAAGGCGTCATCCCGAGCCGCGAGCTCTCGATCAAGCACGACGTCGACCCGAACGAGGTCGTCAAGGTCGGCGACGAGATCGAGGCCCTGGTTCTCCAGAAGGAGGACAAGGAAGGCCGCCTGATCCTCTCGAAGAAGCGCGCTCAGTACGAGCGTGCCTGGGGCACCATCGAGAAGATCAAGGAAGAAGACGGCATCGTCACCGGTACCGTCATCGAGGTCGTCAAGGGTGGTCTCATCCTGGACATCGGCCTCCGCGGCTTCCTGCCGGCCTCTCTCGTCGAGATGCGTCGCGTCCGCGACCTCCAGCCCTACGTGGGCAAGGAGCTCGAGGCGAAGATCATCGAGCTGGACAAGAACCGCAACAACGTGGTCCTGTCCCGCCGCGCCTGGCTCGAGCAGACCCAGTCCGAGGTTCGCCAGACGTTCCTCACCACCCTGCAGAAGGGTCAGGTCCGCTCCGGCGTCGTTTCCTCGATCGTCAACTTCGGTGCCTTCGTGGACCTGGGTGGCGTCGACGGTCTCGTCCACGTCTCCGAGCTGTCCTGGAAGCACATCGACCACCCGTCCGAGGTTGTCGAGGTCGGCCAGGAAGTCACCGTCGAGGTTCTCGACGTGGACATGGACCGCGAGCGCGTCTCCCTGTCGCTGAAGGCGACGCAGGAAGACCCGTGGCAGCAGTTCGCCCGGACGCACCAGATCGGTCAGGTCGTCCCGGGTAAGGTCACCAAGCTGGTTCCGTTCGGTGCGTTCGTCCGCGTGGACGAGGGCATCGAGGGTCTGGTCCACATCTCCGAGCTGGCCGAGCGCCACGTGGAGATCCCGGAGCAGGTCGTCCAGGTCAACGACGAGATCTTCGTCAAGGTCATCGACATCGACCTCGAGCGTCGCCGGATCTCGCTGTCCCTGAAGCAGGCCAACGAGTCCTTCGGTGCCGACCCGGCCTCGGTCGAGTTCGACCCGACCCTCTACGGTATGGCTGCCTCGTACGACGACGCGGGCAACTACATCTACCCCGAGGGCTTCGACCCCGAGACCAACGACTGGCTCGAGGGCTTCGACAAGCAGCGCGAAGCCTGGGAGGGCCAGTACGCCGAGGCGCAGACGCGCTTCGAGCAGCACCAGGCCCAGGTCATCAAGAGCCGCGAGGCCGACGAGGCCGCCGCTGCCGAGGGTGCGGCCGCTCCCGCCGCGGGCAGCAGCAGCAGCGCCGGTGCGGGCATCTCGGGTGGTTCGTACTCCTCCGAGGGTGCGGACGAGACCTCTGGCGCCCTGGCGTCCGACGAGGCCCTCGCCGCGCTCCGCGAGAAGCTGGCCGGCGGCCAGAGCTGATCGCAGCAGCACGGCGCGAGCCGAGCTGATCTTCACCGGTAAGGCCCGTCCCCTCTGGGGGGCGGGCCTTACCGCGTTGCGGGGCACGCGTTGCGGGGCACGCGTTGTGGGGCACTGCGCTGTGGGGTCGAGCCGCATGTGCCGTCTTCCGGTGAACACCACCTCGTGAATACCGTCAACTGGGGAATGGTCACGGGTCCTTGGACGTTCTTGCCAGAGAACGCGGCGGAGGAGGAGTGGTGGCGGTGCTTGATCCACAGGGTTTGTACGAATGGGACGCCAAGGGCCTGGCGGTGGCCGACCTGGCGCTCGCCCAGGACTCGGCCGGGCTGGTCATGCTCTACCACTTCGAGGGGTACATAGACGCGGGCGAGACCGGCGAGCAGATCGTCGAGCGGCTGCTCGACGCGCTGCCCCACCAGGTCGTGGCCCGGTTCGACGCGGACCGCCTGGTGGACTACCGGGCACGCCGTCCGCTGCTGACCTTCCAGCGCGACCACTGGACGGAGTTCGAGGAGCCGCTGCTGGAAGTGCGCCTCGTCCAGGACGCCACGGGCGCGCCCTTCCTGCTGCTGTCCGGCCCCGAGCCGGACGTGGAGTGGGAGCGCTTCGCCGTCGCCGTCCGGCAGATCGTCGAGCGCCTGGGCGTGCGGCTCTCCGTCAACTTCCACGGCATCCCCATGGGCGTCCCGCACACCCGGCCCGTCGGGATCACCCCGCACGGCAACCGGACCGACCTCATGCCGGGACACCGCAGCCCCTTCGACGAGGCGCAGGTCCCCGGCAGCGCCGAGTCGCTGGTCGAGTTCCGCCTCGGTCAGGCCGGGCACGACGTGCTGGGCGTCGCCGCCCACGTACCGCACTACGTGGCGCGCTCCCCGTATCCCGACGCCGCGCTGACCACGCTGGAGGCGATCACCGCCGCCACCGGGCTGGTCCTGCCGTCGGTCGCGCACGCGCTGCGCACCGAGGCGCACCGCACGCAGACGGAGATCGACCGGCAGATCCGGGAGGGCGACGAGGAGCTGGTCAGCCTGGTGCAGGGGCTGGAGCACCAGTACGACGCGGCGGCCGGCGCCGAGACCCGGGGCAACATGATCGCGGAGCCCGCGGAGATTCCGTCGGCGGACGAGATCGGCCTCGAGTTCGAGCGGTTCCTGGCGGAGCGCGAGGGCGAGGGCTGAGGGGCGGCGGGGGCGGAACGCCGGGGGTCCGTACGGGGCCCAGGACGCGGGGGCTAGTCTGCCGGGCATGTTGAAAGTTGGCCTGACAGGCGGAATCGGCGCCGGCAAGAGCGAGGTCTCGCGGCTGCTGGCGGGGTACGGAGCGGTCGTCGTGGACGCCGACCTGATCGCGCGGGAGGTCGTGGAGCCGGGCACGCCCGGGCTCGCGGCGGTGGTGGCCGCCTTCGGGGAGTCCGTACTGAATGAGCAGGGCGGGCTGGACCGGCCGAAGCTGGGGTCGATCGTGTTCGCGGACCCCGGGAAGCTGCGCACCCTCAACGGGATCGTGCACCCGCTGGTCGGGGCCCGGTCCGCCGAGCTGGAGGCCGCCGCGGGGCCCGACGCGATCGTGGTGCACGACGTACCGCTGCTCGCGGAGAACGGGCTCGCGCCGCTGTACGACCTGGTCGTCGTGGTGGACGCGGCGCCGGCCACACAGCTGTCCCGGCTCACGGGGCTGCGGGGCATGGAGGAGTCGGAGGCCCGGGCCCGGATGGCCGCGCAGGCCACGCGGGAACAGCGGCTGGCCGTGGCCACGCTCGTGATCGACAACGACGGGCCGCTGGAGGCGCTGGAGCCGCAGGTGCGCAAGGTGTGGGCGGAGCTCACGGCGCGGGCGGCGGGCGCCGGGGCGTGACGGGTGCCGCGTGAGGCTACCGGGTGACGGCTGACAGGTGACGGGTGGCGGGTGACGAGTGACGGCTGACAGGTGGCGGGCAGGTTCCGTTTCCCGGCCGCCGATGCCGCCGTCCGCGAGCTGTACGCCCCACTCGGGGAGCGGCTCGGCTGACGGAATAGGGGCGGTGCGCGGGGCGTTGAACGCGCCTGTAGAGGGAAGGAACAGACCGTGTCCGACACCACGCCGCAGCTCCCGCCGCCCCCTCGGTCCTCATCGCCCGAGACGCACGTCATCGACTACCGGGCCGCGGAGCAGCTCCTCGCCGCGCGCGACCCGCGCGGTGCGGTGAAGCTGCTCGACTCGGTCATAGCCGCCCACCCGGAGAACACGGCGGCCCGGCTGCTGCGCGCCCGGGCGTTCTTCGCCGCCGCCCAATTGCGGCCGGCGGAGCTGGAGTTCGAGATCGTGCTGGAGCGGGAGCCGGACAACGCGTTCGCCCACTTCGCGCTGGCCCGCACCCACCAGCGCGCCGGCCGGCCGGACCAGGCCCGCAAGCACTTCCGCCTCGCGGCCGCCCTGGACCCCCAGCCCGACTACCTGGCGGCGGCCCGCTTCGAAAAGTAGCCGACCCAGGCCCTAGCCGTCGGGGGGCTCGTACGGCGGGACGTCGCGGCCCGGCTGGTAGTGCGGGCCCTGGTGGATGTGGCGGAGCACCACGGCCAGGTCCACGGCCGCGAGCAGGGCCACGGCGGCGCAGGCCGCGGCCCATCCGGGCCGGGCGGCGAGCGAGAACGCCGCCGCCCCGGCGCCGGACCAGATCAGCCCCCACAGGCTCAGCCAGAACCGCAGCCGCAGCGCGCTGCGGGCGGTCGCCGGCTCGTTTCCCGTGCGCCTGGCCATCGCCGCCTCCGGGCCCTCGCCCCCGCTCTCGGTCCCTTCCATGGTCCCACCGGGGGCGTCACGCGTCAGGGGTTGAGCTTGTTCACGGCCCTGACGGTCGTCTTCTTGAAGGCCGTGACGGGGGCGTGGCTCAGGTTGCCCATCTGCCCCCACTTCACGACGGTCACGGTGGAGCCGTCGCGCCCGATGCCGTACAGGTGCACGCCGGGCTCGGACTCCGGGATGGAGGTGTGCACCCCGTAGACGTGCGCGCCCTCCTCGACGCTGACCTTCCCGTAGTCCTGCCAGGAGGCCGTACCGCCCGGGGTCTCGCGCAGCCAGTCGGCGGCGCAGGCCGCCACCTTGCGCTCCAGGGCCGCCTTGAGCTTGATGGCCGCGGTGCTGGAGGACGTACGCACGGACACCTGTACCGCGCCCGTGTCGAACTCGGTGGAGAAGTCGCGGTACCAGCTCCCGGTGGTGGGCAGCACGCCGTCCACGCAGAACGGTGTGAACTCGGGCAGCCCCTTGGTGACCTTCCCGGCGTACCAGGGGGAGCCGGGGTGCGGGGGCAGGTCGGTGCCGGCCAGGAACCCGGGCGCGGTGACGGCGGCCGAGGAGGTGGTGGAGGCGGTGAGGACGAGGGCCGTGGCGGCGGCCGCGGTGGCCGCGAGGACGGCGGTGGTCCGGGCGGTGCGGGTGGCCCGGGCGGTGCGTCGGAACATGGTCGGTTCTCCCCGTGAGGCTGGTCGTGGTGTGCGTCTGGAGAAGGCTGTACCCCGGCCCGGGCCCGCGGCGCCGGTTCGGGACGAACTCGGGACAATGGAACGGCCGTGCGTACCGTCAGCTGCGGGAACATCCTTGGCATGGAACGGAACTCCGGGACGGGGAGATCGGCCGAGGCGCAGGCGTTCGCGCGGTCGATGAGGGAACTGAAGGAGCGGAGCGGGCGGAGCTACGGGACTCTCGCCCGTGTCCTCCACACGAGCACGTCGACCCTGCACCGGTACTGCAGCGGTGAGGCGCTGCCCGCGGAGTTCGCGGTGGTCGACCGCTTCGCGCGGGCCTGCGGGGCGACGCCGGCGGAGGCGGTGGAACTGCACCGGGCCTGGCTGCTGGCGGACGCGCGGCGGCGGGCGGTCACGGTGGTGGAGGCGGAGCCCGTGGGTGAGAAGGACCGGGCGGAGCCGGAGCCGGAGCCGGAGCCGGAGCCGGAGCCGGAGGCGCCGGTACCGGTACCGGCGCCTCCGGCTCCGGCTCCGGCGCGCCGGTCCGGGCGCCGGCTGCTGCTGGCCGGGGTGGCGGCGGCCGCGGTCGTGGCACTCGCCGCGGGCGTCGGATGGCTTGCGCCCGCGGGCGCGGAGCGCCGGGCGCCGCGGGCCGGGCCGACGGTGGCCGCGCCGGGTACGGATCCGGGTCCGGCGGGGGCCACGGGGAGCGGGGCGGCGACCGGACCGGCGGCGTCGGAGGCCGCGCCGGCGGAGTCGGGAGCGACCGGGCCCGCGGCGACGCCGACGCAGACCGGCCCGGCGACGGGCCCGGCGGCGGGCGCGGCGACGGGAGCGCCGACCGGGCGGCCCACGCCGACGGGTGGCTCCTCACCCGCGGCTGCGCCCCTGCGGGCGGCCGTACGGTCGCACGTGTGGGCGGCGGCCTGCGACCACGCGTACCTCGCGCAACAGGCACCCTCGGCGGTGCCCCCGCCACCGGTGGAGGCGGACGCGCCCGCGTGGGCGGCCGGCCGCGGGGCCGTCCACGCGGGGAACCAGATCGTGGAGGTGACCCTGCTGGGCACGGGGCCGGACCCGGTGGTCCTGGAAGACCTGGAGGTACGGGTGGCCGCGCGACGGGCCCCCCTGCCGTGGAACGTCTACCAGATGTCGCAGGGCTGCGGGGGCGGGCTCACCCCGGCCGGATTCACGGTCAACCTGGACGCGTCGCGCCCGCTGGCCCGGCCGGCGGCCGGTAACGACGAGGGGGAGAAGATCGAGGCCCCCGCCTTCCCGCTCAGGGTCTCGGCCGCGGAACCGGCCGTACTGCGGGTGGTGGCGAGCAGCACCGGATGCGATTGCGACTGGTACCTGGACCTCCGCTGGAGCGGCCCCGAGGGCTCCGGCACCCTCCGCCTCGACGAGGGCGGCCGCCCCTGGCGCATCTCCGCCGTCTCCTCGAACCGCCCGGTCTACGGCTACGCCCCCGAGCGCGGCCGCTGGGGCCGCTGAACCGGCGTACCGCCGAGGGGCAGCATGGCGGGGCGGGGCGGGGCGGGGCGGGGTGGGGTGGGGTGGCTCTGGATCTGGATCTGCTGGGAATGCGCAGGTCAGATGGATTGTCGGTGGGGCCGCCTAGAATCGGCGGCAGACGGGATCCGTCTGTCGACGACGGGGAGAGGGGGACACGATGGGTACGCCGACGACGCGGCACGCGCCGGCGCGGGCGGCCGGGGGCGGGGTCGCTCTGGTGCGGCACGCCGCCGTGTTCCTGCCTGCGGCCGTACCCCGTGAGAGCCGGATCGCCTTTTGGGCACCCGACGGGGACGCCTTGCCCGCCGAGGGCGTCGCGGGCACGCTCCAGGTGGTGCGGTCCCACGGCGAGGGTGTGCGCACCCGCACGGTGCCCGCCGTCACGCTGACCGTCACCGCCGCCCTGCCCCTGCTGGTCCGTGCGGCGCGTGGGCCCCTGGCGCATCCCGCGACCCGTGCCTGGGGGGCCGCCGCGGTCCAGGCGCTGTCCCTCGTCGCGCGGGGCCGGCTGCTGCCCGGGCTGACCCCGGACGGGGTCGACGCCTGGCGGGCCGGGCCCCTGGACGCCGAGGACATCGCGCATCTGCGCGCGGTCGCCGCCGCCCTGCCCCACGAGGGGTACGCCTCCCCGCTCGCCGGCCGCCGCCCGCTCCAGCTGCCCGAACCGGAGGCGCTGGTCAGGGCGTTCCTCGACGCCGTCGCCGACAGTCTGCCCCGGACCCCCGCCGCGGCCTTCGCCGCGGGCCGCCCCTTCGCGGCCCGCGAGCCGCAGCAGGTCCCGGCGATGCGGGACTGGGCCGCGCAGGTCGCCTCGGGCGCGGACACCGGAGTCGGGATCTCGCTGCGCCTCGACCTGTCCTCCTTCCGTCTCTTCGACGAGGCGGAGAGCGAGGCCGCGAGCGGGGCGGAGCGGGGGCAGGACGTGCGCCGTGCCGGGGCCGCCGTGGTCCAGGTGCACAGCCTCGCCGACCCGACCCTGGTCACGGACGCCGCGATGCTCTGGGCGGGCGCCGCCGCGGCCGGCTTCGGGCCCCGCGCCCGGATCGACGCCGTCCTCGCGCTGCGCCGGGCGGCCCGGGTCTGGCCGCCGCTGCTGCGGCTGCTGGACCAGCCGGTCCCCGATGTGCTGGCCCTCTCGGACCCCGAGCTCGAAGACCTGCTGGGGCGCGCGGCGACCCGGCTCGCGGAGGCCGGAGTCCCGGTCCACTGGCCGCGTGAGCTGGCTCGTACGCTGTCCGCGACCGCGGTCGTACGGTCCACCGCGCCCGGTTCCGCCACCGACGGCACCGCGTTCTTCGACGCCGAGCACCTCTTCGCCTTCTCCTGGGAGCTGGCGCTCGGCGGGGACCGGCTCACCCCGGGGGAGATGGACGCGCTCGCGCAGGCCCACCGGCCCGTGGTGCGGCTGCGCGACCAGTGGGTGCGGGTCGATCCGGAGCTGGTGCGCAAGGCGCGCAAGCGGGAGCTGGGTCTGCTGGACCCGGTGGACGCGCTGGCGGCCGCACTGACGGGGACGGCCGAGGTCGAGGTCGACGGGGAGCCGGTGGCCGCGGTGCCCGTGGGGGCGCTGGCCGCCCTGCGGGACCGGCTGACCGGGGAGCTGGCCCCGCTGCCCCAGCCGGCCGGGCTCAAGGCCACCCTGCGCGACTATCAGGCCCGCGGGCTGGCCTGGCTGGACCTGATGACCTCGCTCGGACTCGGCGGCTGTCTCGCCGATGACATGGGCCTGGGCAAGACCGTCACCCTGATCGCGCTCCACCTGCACCGCGACCGCCCCGAGCCGACGCTGGTCGTCTGCCCGGCCTCGCTGCTGGGCAACTGGCAGCGGGAGATCGAGAGGTTCGCCCCCGGTACGCCGGTGCGCCGTTTCCACGGAGCCGGCCGCAGCCTCGAAGGGCTCGCCGATCAACCCGCCGGGGGGTTCGTCCTCACCACCTACGGAACCATGCGCGCGGGAGCGGCCCGGCTGGCCGAACAGCCCTGGGGCATGGTCGTCGCGGACGAGGCCCAGCACGTCAAGAACCCGCACTCGGCGACCGCGAAGGCGCTGCGCACGATCCCGGCGCCCGCCCGGGTGGCGCTGACGGGCACCCCGGTGGAGAACAACCTCTCCGAGCTGTGGGCGCTCCTGGACTGGACGACCCCCGGACTGCTCGGCCCGCTCACCGCGTTCCGGGCCCGGCACGCCCGGCCCGTGGAGCACCAGACGGAGGAGGACGGGGGCAACGAGGCCGCGGTCGCCCGACTGGCCGCGCTGGTCCGGCCGTTCCTGCTGCGGCGCAAGAAGTCCGATCCCGGGATCGCGCCCGAACTGCCGCCGAAGACGGAGACCGACCACCCCGTGTCCCTCACCCGCGAGCAGGCCTCCCTCTACCAGGCGGCGGTGGACGAGGCGATGGCCGTGATCGGCGCGAGCGAGGGCATCGAGCGGCGCGGCATGATCATGAAGCTGCTGGCCTCGCTCAAACAGATCTGCAACCACCCCGCCCAGTATTTGAAAGAGCACAGCTTGAAGGAAGCCGAGCCCCGGATCGTGCACCGTTCCGGGAAGCTGGCCCTGCTCGACGAGCTGCTCGACACGATCCTGGCCGAGGGCGGCTCGGTGCTGGTCTTCACGCAGTACGTGACGATGGCCCGCATCATCGAGCGTCATCTGACCGCGCGCGGGATCTCCCACCAACTCCTGCACGGGGGGACGCCCGTGCCGCGCCGCGAGGAGCTCGTGGACCGCTTCCAGGCGGGGGAGGTGCCCGTGTTCCTGCTCTCCCTCAAGGCGGCGGGCACCGGCCTCAACCTCACCCGCGCCGGGCACGTCATCCACTACGACCGCTGGTGGAACCCGGCCGTCGAGGAGCAGGCCACCGACCGCGCCTACCGCATCGGCCAGACCCAGCCCGTCCAGGTCCACCGCATCATCGCCGAAGGCACCGTGGAGGACCGCATCGCCGAAATGCTGGAGGCCAAGCGGGCGCTGGCCGACGCCGTGCTCGGCTCCGGCGAGACCGCGCTGACCGAGCTCACCGACCGCGAGCTGGCCGACCTCGTCTCCCTGCGCAGGCCCGGATGATCACCGCGCGCGACGACCGGCGCCGCACCTTCGAGACCGTGCCTCCGGGCGTGGAGGCCGTCAGCTGGTGGGGCCGGGCCTGGGTGTCCGCCCTGGAGGCGGTGGCCTGCGACGACGCCCGTCTGATCCGGGGCCGGACGTACGCCGCCGAGGGGCACGTCGACGCCGTCACCATCACCCCGGGCCGGATCGTGGCCTACGTACGGGGCAGCCGGCCGCGGCCGTACCGCACCGAACTGTCCCTGCCCGCCTTCTCGGACGCCGAGTGGCGCGAGCTGCTGGAATCGGTCGTGGCCGATCCGACGGCGCTCGCCGCGCTGCTGGAGCGCGAGGTCCCGGAGTCCCTTTCCGAGTCGGTCCTGCCCGGTGCCGGTGAGCTCGTGCCGCGCTGCTCCTGCCCGGACGTGGCCCGTCCGCCCTGCAAGCACGCCGCGGCCCTGTGCTACCGCGCGGCCCGGCTCCTGGACGCCGACCCCTTCGTGCTGCTCCTGCTGCGCGGCCGCGGTGAGCGGGAGCTGCTGGAGGAGCTCACCCGGCGCAACGCCGCCCACGCCGCGCGCGAACAGCCCGACGGGACACCGGACTTCCCCGGCGTCGCGGCCCGCGCCGCGCTCGCCCGCACCGTGCTGCCGCCGCTGCCCGCTCCGCCGGCGGCGCCCTCCGCCGCCGGGATGCCGCCCGCGTACCCGGCCGACCCGGCGGCCCCGGACCCGCTGGCCCTGGACCAGCTCGCCGCGGACGCGGCCGCCCGCGCCCTGGCGCTGCTGCGCACCGGCGAGGATCCGATGGCCGGGCTGAGCCGCTGGCAGGACGCCGTCCGGCTGGCCTCGGCCCACCCCACGGCCGGGCTGACCGGCGCCGCCCGCGCCCTCTACCGCGAGCTGGCCCGCGCCACGGGACGCAGCACCACCGACCTGGCCCGGGGAGCGGCCGCCTGGAGGCAGGGCGGTCTGCCCGCCCTGCTCGCCCTCGAAGAGCCCTGGGACCCGCCGGCCGGCCCCTTCGACCGGGCCCGCCCGGCTCTCCTCGCCGCCGCCCAGGGCTCGTTCCGCCCCGACCGGAACCGGCTCACGGGCTCCTACCAGCAGCTCCGGCTAGGCCGGGACGCCCTCTGGTACTCCTACGAGAACCGCCTGGGCGACGACGACTGGTGGCCCACGGGCCGCCCGGCCTCCCCGGATCCGGTCACGGCCCTGCTGGGCTGAGCCCGGCCGCCCAGCGGTCGAGGGTGACGAAGTCCTGCGGGCGCAGGCCGTGGCGGGGGTGGATGCGCAGGAGCAGGGCCGGGGCCGGGTGGTGGGCGGCGACCCAGGCGCGGTCCCGGGGCGTGATCAAGTCGTCGACCCAGGCGAAGGGGCGGCCGGCCGCCCATTCCAGGAGGGGGCGCGTCTTCCAGAAGAGGCCGTCGGGGTCGCGCGCGAAGGGTTCCGGCCATTCGATGACAGGAAGATCAGCCGGTAGTCCGATGTGCGGGGAGATCAGGGTGTTGGCCTCGTGGGTCCAGGCGGTGGCCCAGGCGAGGTCGTAGGGCAGGGCCAGCAACCGGGCGCCGTGGGTGGGGTGCAGGCGCACCCGCAGGCCGCGCCGGGCACTGCGGGATTCCGGTGCGCGGTAGGCCAGCCAGATGCTCGGACGCATCCGGTGGCTGGTGTATCCGCGGAGGCCGGCGAGGCGGGACCGGAACGGGTTGAGGGGGCCGTCCACGTCGAGGAGGAGCAACGGGCGAGTCATGAAGTAGGGATTACCCAGTACACGATGGAGTGAAATGCCTACCGGCGCTATAACCCGAATGGGGTTACGGCGTTGTTTCCGGTACGGGTGCAACGCCCGTGGACCCTTCCGGAAGGCAGGAAATCTGATGCGTCACAGTCGTCGGAATGGCTTGATCGCGGCGGTGGTTGCGGGGGGTGGACTCGCGGTCGCGGGTGCGGGTGGCTTCGCCTTCGCCGACGCGGAGGCGGGCGGGCAGGCCGTGGGCTCGCCGGGGGTGCTGTCGGGGAACCTGCTGCAACTGCCGGTGCACGCCCCGGTGAACGTGTGCGGGAACACCGTGAGCGTGGTCGGCGTCCTCAACCCGGCCGCCGGGAACCGGTGCGTCAACGCCTCCCGGGGCGGCGGGAATCCGGGGCAGCCGGGCCATCCCGGGCCGCACCCCTCGCACCCCTCGAAACCCGGTGCCGGAAACGGTGCGGGGAACGGTGGCCCGAGCGGCCACGGCGGGGAGGGCGGGCACGACGGTCCCGGTCGCGGTGCGGTGGCCGAGGGGCGCGGGAAGGATTCTCCGGGGCTGTTGTCCGGCAACGGTCTCCAGCTCCCCGTCGAGGTGCCGCTCAACATCAGCGGCAACGCGGTGAGCGTCGTCGGCGTCGGCAACCCCTCCGTGGGCAACACCTCCGTCAACGGCTCGACCCCGGTCGTCGGCAAGCCCGTCCAGCCGCCCGTCCGGCCGCCCGTCCTGCCGCCCGTCGCCGTGCGGCCGGTCACCCCGCCGGCTCCGCCGCGCGACCACCCCTCCGCGCTCGCGCACACCGGGTCCGAGGGCGTCGGCTACCTGCTGTCCGGTGGCGGCGCCATGCTGCTCGGCGGAGTGCTCCTCTACCGCCGGTTCCGGCTCAACTAGCACGCTCGGAGCGGCCGGAGGCATCGAAGGGCGCCTGCCAGCCGTCCAGGATCGCGTCGATCCGGGGCGCCAGCCGGGCCCGGGCCGCGAACCGCGGCACGCCCCCCATCAGCAAGGCGTCGTACTCGGTGTCGAGGTGCCGGACGGCCGCCCGTACCGCCGCGTACACGGCGGGCGGGTCGAGGGCCCGGCCGGCCGCGCTACGGCCCACCCGGCCACTGCCGCGCACCGAGGCGTGCGCGGCGATGGCCCGGGCCCGGTCGGCGGGGCAGCCGGGGAACAGGCGCAGGATCTCGGCGGCGAAGGCCGCCGTGAAGCGGGTGTCCTCGGCCGCCCGGCGCAGCCGGTCGCGTTCCCGGCGGCGGGCCCGCGCCTCGGCGTCCGCGAGGCAGGCACGCTCGGCGCGGGCCAGGGCGGCGTCCTCGACGAGGATCCCGAGGCGCTCGTACCGGCGGCGGCGCCGGTGGAAGCGGACCACGACGGCGGACAGCGCACTGGCCTCGTGGGCCCGTCGTGTGAGGGCCGTGTCGCCGCGCGGCAGGTAGACGAGGTGTCCGAGGTCGGCGCAGTCCAGGCAGCGGGGCACGCCGGTCTCGCGGACGAGACGGCGCAGCGGTCCCTGGCGGCACTCCGCGCAGTGGATCTGCTTCGTCGACTCGAAAACGACCAGGCTCATGTCGGAGTGATACCGCCATTCAGGCCGTATATCACCTTGTAAGAATGGGTACTTGCGGTTTCACAGAGTCTTCCCTGACCTCGTGGTGTCCTCCTACCTTGAGTCGAGTGGGCCGCGGCCGGTCCATGGAGGAGGGAAACATGGCTGGACGGCAGGCGACGGCGGGGCGCCCGAAGACCGCGGGCCGGCGTCCGAAAGCGGAGGTGGCCTCCGACCTCGTGGTGAGAGAGGTCGCGATAGAGCCCGGTGGCTGCACCGGCTGGCACTACCACCGCGTCCCGCTGATAGCGGTGGTCAAGTCCGGCACCCTGACCCGGATCCTGAGCGACGGCACGGTCGAGGTGCACCACACCGGCACCAGCTTCGTCGAGCCGGCCGGCCGGCGCCACGTCCACCTCGGCCGCAACCTCGGCAGCGAGCGGGTCGTGCTCTGCGTGACCGCGGCCCTTGCCGAGGGCGACCCCTTCGCGCTGCCCGCCGAGGCCCCGCCCGGGGCCACGCCGTGCGCGTGCCCCACGCGGACGCGGTGAGGGCGGCTGCGGTGAGTGCCGACGCGGCGAGGGCGATGGCTATGGCCCTGTCGGCGACGCTGCCTGGGCGACCCGGCCGCCCCCTCGTGAACCGGGGCACCGCTCAGACGAGTCGGCGGATCTCCCCGCGCACGCGGTAGAAGCCTCCGGCCGCCGGGTGCAGGCCGTCCACCACGTACCGGACGCCGGGCTCCCGTATCCCGCGCGGGAACTGCACGTTCCATGAGGGCTCGAACCCGCCCGACACCACCTGTACGCGCATCCGCTGGCCCTGCTGCACGCACTCCACGACCACACCGCCCGCGGGCACCGAGGCCACCGACACCGTCGCCACCGCGGCAGGCGTGGCGGCCGGGGTGAAGACCGGCAGGGCGGCCGCCGACTTCACGTCCACGGCCGTCGGCACCGACCCCTCCCGGGCGGCCGCGATCGCGGCCTCGCTCGCGTCGACGCACACCAGCGAACCGTCCGTGGTCACCAGGTACAGCCGCTCGTCCAGATACTGCATGGACAGCGCGGCCCCGCTGCCGGTGCCCAGCTTCCACAGCCGCCGCCCGTCGGCGTCGAAGCAGTACACGGACGACGCGAGGTCGCCGGCGAAGACGTGCCGGCCGTCCGGCGAGGTCGCGCACGAGTAGACCGCCGCGTCGCACCGGTACGAGGCCTCCAGCGCGCCCGTGGCCTTCGACAGCCGCTGCACGGTGTTGCGGCCGGTCCCGGCGTACACCGCGTGGTCCTCCTGCCAGCCGAACAGCACCGCCCCGTCGGTCTGCGTGTGCCACAACTCCCGCCCGCCGTCCGGGGCGTAGGCCGTGACCCCCTTGCCGTGGCCGTGGTAGACCGCCCGCTCGTCCGCGCGCACCATCCACGCGTTCATGCCGGCCGAGCGCCGCGACCACTGGAACTCGTCCTCATGGTCGATGACCGTGAGCCCGCCGTTGCGGTCCGACACGTTCAGGACGCCCTCGCGGATGTCCAGCCAGAAGATGTCCACGTCGGCCGCGATGTCGTACGCCCCGAACGGCACCTTCGAGGACAGGTCGTACACCGTGCCGTCGTCACAGCCCGCATAGATCCAGAACTCGTCCGCCACCAGGCACTTCACCCCGTCCGGCAGCGAGTACCGGGCGAGCACCTCACCGTCGTGGCTGACCGTGTAGACGTCTCCGGCCTGGTTGCCGACCCAGCAGCGGTCCTCGTCCACGTGGATCCCGAAGGCGGAGGACCCCGTTCGGAACCGCCACAGCACCGGGGCCACCGCGCGTGCGGTGGACGGGGTCGAGGTCACCTGGCGGCGCGTCACCGACCGGGCCGCGCGGACTCCCGGCACCGCCGGGGCGTAGCCCTTGCGGACCTTCTCCCCGACCTTCTTGGCGGCGGCCGCCCGTGCCTTCTCGATGGTCGGGAAGGAGGAGCTCTGCAGCTGGCCGTCCGCGCCGATGCGTCCGTACCGCACCGAGACGGCGGTGCCGTCGACGGTGACCTCGTAGAACTTGTGGGCACCGCCGTCCTCCTGGGACAGCTCCAGATACGTCGTCTCCCGAGCCATGACAGACCCCTCCCCAAGGCCGGGCCGCCGGCCCCCTGTGCGCCGGTGATCCCTCTCGAAAAACGTTAGGGGCCACCACTGACAATGGGCTGGTGCAGCTGGAAGCGATCACATGGCAGCGGATGGCCGAGCGGCTCGCCGGTCACCTCGACACCGACACCGACACCGACACCGACACCGACACCGACACCGAGACGGACGCGGACACCGACACCGGCGACACCGGCTCGGACACCGGTGCGGACACCGCGAAGGCCGGGCCGGAGGCCCGATGGCGGCGGGTGGGCATCGACGGGGCGCCCGCCGCCCGCACCGGCGTGCTCGCGGCGGAACTCGCCGACGCGCTGCGCCCGCGCGGGCGTCCGGTCCTGGTGGTGGCGGCCGAGGGCTTCCTGCGCCCGGCCTCCCTCCGCTTCGAGTTCGGCCGCGAGGACGTGGACTCCTACCTCGACGGCTGGTACGACACCGGGGCGCTCTGGCGGGAGGTCTTCGGCCCGACCGACCCCGGCGGCACCGGCCGGGTGCTGCCCGACCTCTGGGACCCGGTCACCGACCGGGCGACCCGCAGCCCCTACGCCGAACTCCCGCCCGGCGGCGTGCTGATCGTGCACGGCCCCCTGCTGCTGGGCCACTGGTTCCCCTTCGACCTCACTGTCCACATCGGCCTCTCCCCGGGGGCGCTCGCCCGCCGCACCGAGGAGTCCGCCCGCTGGACCCTCCCCGCCTTCGCGCGCTACGAGACCGAGACCGGCCCGGCGGACCGGGCCGACGCCCTGGTCCGGGCCGACGATCCGCGCCACCCGGCCTGGACGGGGGTGCGCGCAGGGCGCACCGGCTGACCCCGCGGGCCGCCGGGCGCGGCTCGGCGTACCTCCGCCCCCGCCCGGTCACGGAGGTCCGGGAAACGCAACAGGGGGATTCCGGCACGGTGACGATCGGTTCCGGCCATCGCTCCAGCCGGAACCCCGCGCTACGTTGACGGCACGCTTCGACGGCGGCCGCCCCGGTGGCGCCTTGGCAGAGGGAGAAGGCAATGCGCGGACACGGCACGGTGGTTCGGAACGAGAGACGGATGCGCATGCAGGCCGCGCTCGCCGCGCTGGCCCTGTGCGGGACCCTGGCCCTGACGGCGTGCGACGGCGACGACGAGGCCGGCGCGCCGGGAACCCCCGCGGGCCCCTCCGTCAGCGCGCCGGCCACGGGCGCTGCCTCCCCGCCGTCCTCCCCTTCGGCCTCCCCGCCGTCCTCCCCGTCGGCCGTGGCGTCGCTGTCCTCGGCCCCGTCCAAGAAGCCGACTCCCACCGCGACTTCGTCCGCGGCCCCGGCGGGCACGAAGAAGCCCCCGGCGCCCGGTTCCACCTGCGACCACAAGATGCCGATCTCGCCCGACGAGGTGGCCGTCTACCGCTACACCCCCGAGGGCGGGGTCCACAGCCTGATCATCAAGCACGGCAACTGGGGCTGCGCCGCCCCCGGCGCGGACGCGGCCCCCTTCGAGACCACCGGCAAGGAGACCTTCCTCAACATCGCCGAGGACGCCAAGATCACGGCGGTCACGCCCGTCGTCGCGAGCACCGTGAGCCAGTCCATCACGCTCCAGCAGCTCATCGACTGGCTGATCGCGCACCCGAACCAGGGCCGGGTCTTCCGCTACCACCTCGACGGCGCGGGCGTCATCGACTCCCTCGACCAGCAGTACACGTCCTGACCTCCGCCCCGGCCCTCCCTACGGCCGCCCGCCCAGCCGGGTCACCGCAAGGGCGGCCGCCCGGCAGCCGGCCTCCGCGGCCCGCGCCGAGCCCGCTCCCGCCAGCCGCGCGGCGAGGAAGGCGCCAGTGAAGGCGTCCCCGGCGCCCGTGGAATCCACCGCCTCGGCGCTTTCCGCCGCGACCTCGGCCGTGACCCGGCCGTCCTCGGCGACGAGCGCTCCGGCGCCGCCCCGGGTGACCACCACCAACGGCACCCGCAGGCTCAGCTCCGCGGCCGCCCGCGCGACCGCCGCCCCGTCCGCCCCGGTCCGGCCGCCGCGCGACCCCGCCAGCAGCAGCGCCTCGTCCTCGTTCGGCAGCAGTACGCCGGCCCCCGCCGCGGCGGCCAGGAAGCGCTCCGGACCCAGCGCGGCCAGGAACCCCGCCGACGCCGGATCGACGCTCACCGGTACGTTCCGGGCACGGGCGTCCCGTAGCGCGACCAGGGCCAGTTCCCGGCTCGCGTCGGCGAAGAACAGGTAGCCCGACAGGTGGAGATGGGCGGCCCCGTCCAGGAGCGCGGGCTCCCAGTCGGCGGGGGAGAGCCGCAGCGAGGCCCCGCTGTCGGTCAGGAAGGTCCGCTCCGCGTCCGCGCCGACCAGCGCCACCACCGTCCCGGTCGGCTCGGCGGGATCGACCACCAGGCTCGGCCGGACCCCCGCGTCGAGCAGCACCCGCTCGTGCCACCCGGCCGAGTCGGCGCCGACCCGCGCGAGGAGGCGTACCTCCGGGGCGCCCGCGCGGGCGGCCCAGCAGGCCGCGTTGGCCCCGGCGCCGCCCGGCAGGGTCCGGATCCGGGCCGCGGTGTCGGTGCCCGGAGCCAGCGGCTCCGCATGCACCGCCACGACGTCCGTAACCACGTCCCCGACGACCAGCAGCGCCCCCGGCCCGGCGGGAGCGGCCGCCGCGGCGGTCACGGCCGCGCCGCCCAGGCCCGCGCGATCCGGGACCCGAGGCGGACGTTGCCGCGTACCGCCGCGAGGTTGGCCTCCAGCGAGGCGCCGCCCGTCGCGCGCACCAGGAACCCCAGCAGGAACGGTGTCACCGCCTGTCCCGTGATGCCCCGCTCCCGGCACTCCGACAGCGCCTCGGCCAGGACCCGGTCGTGCAGTTCCGGATCGAGCTGCCGCTCCCGGTCCACCGGGTTGGCCACGAGGAGCGCCGACTCCGCGCCGCCGAGCAGGTCCTGAGCGGCCATCACGGCCGCCACCTCCTCCGGCCGGTGGACCGTCCAGTCCACCGGCTCCCCGGAATCGGCCAGGTAGAACCCGGGGAAACGATCCGTCCCGTACCCGAGGACCGTCACCCCCAGCGTCTCCAGCCGCTGGAGCGTCGCGGGCACGTCCAGGATCGACTTCACCCCCGCGCACACCACGGTGATCCGGGTCCGCGCCAGCAGCGCGAGGTCCGCCGACTCGTCCTGCGACCGCGTCCAGTCCCGGTGTACGCCGCCCAGCCCGCCGGTGGCGAAGACCCGCAGCCCCGCCCGCGCGGCGAGGTAGGCCGTGGCCGAGACCGTCGTCGCGCCCGTCGCCGCCGTGGCCAGGGCGGGGGCGAGATCCCGGTGGCCGAGCTTGCGCACGCCCTCGCCGCCCGCGATCCGCTCCAGCTTGGCCTTGTCCAGTCCGGCGTACGCCACCCCGTCGACGACCGCGACGGTCGCCGGAACGGCCCCCTCCGCCCGGACCAGCTCCTCCAGTTCCAGGCCCACCGCCAGATTGCGGGGGCGGGGCAGACCGTGGGCGAGGATCGTGGACTCCAGCGCCACGACGGGCCGCCCGCGGTCGAGCGCCTCGCGCACCTCCTCCGACAGGACCGGGACCGGGAGCGCTGCTCCGGCCGAGGGGGATGCTGCGGGTGCGGATGCTGTGTGCTGTGACATGTCCCCATCCCTGGCACGCGATCCGGGGCCGCAAACGCCCGGACGCCGCCCCGGCGCGAACCCGCCCCACCCCGGCCCGTCGGGCCCCACCCCGGCCCGTCGGGCCCCACCCCGGCCCGTCGGGCCCCGGGCTGCGCCCGAGGCCCTGGGGCTCCGCCCCAGACCCCGGGGAACGGGCGAACCGGGGGTCCCCCCGGACGGAGTCTGGGGGAGGGTAGGGGACTTCGCCCCGCAGGGCCGACCCACCCGCGCGCGCCCACCGGGCCGACGCCGGGACGGCGGTGGTGGCAGCCCCACCCGCCCACCGCTCGACGGAGTGCGGCACGCCGAAAGGGGCGACAGGGTGACGGGCGGGGCGGGCGCGCGCTGGACGCTCTGGTCACCCCGGCGCGCGGGGCGCTCCGATTAGGCTCCCGGACCATGAGCACAACTGATCACCGTGACGCCCCCGCCTCCTTCGCCGTGTCCCTCCCGGACGTCCCCGACTCCGCGCTGGAACCGGACGAGCTCGACCCCGCGCAGATCGTCTCCGGGAACCCCGTCGTGACGGGCAAGGTGCTGTGGGAGGCGCCGGACGGCTCGCAGGTGCGCGGAATCTGGCAGATCACCCCGGGCGTGGTCACCGACACCGAGGCGAACGAGCTCTTCGTGGTGGTCAGCGGCCGCGCCACCATCGAGGTGGAGGGCGGCGCGACCCTGGAGGTCGGCCCCGGCTCCGCGTGCGTCCTGCGCGAGGGGGACCGGACCACCTGGACCGTCCACGAGACGCTCCGCAAGGCCTACCACATCAGCTACTGACCGGTATCGGCAGCCTTCACGGGACGGCGGCGCGAGGTGAACAGCGCGAGCGCCGCCATCGGCAGCAGCAGGGCGGCGGCGGCCGCGTTGAGCCAGCCGTAGCCCGCCTGGGACATGACGAGCCCGGCGGCGGCGCCGCCGACCCCGGCGGCCGTGTTCATGGTGAGGTCGCCCAGCCCCTGTACGGCGGCCCGCGCGGGCTGCGGCACCGAGTCGGTCAGCAGCGCCGAGCCGGACACCATGCCGGCGGACCAGCCGAGGCCGAGCAGGAAGAGTCCGGCGGCGCTCTGGGCGTGGTTCCCGTCGGCCGTGCCGGCGAGCAGCGCGGCGACGGACAGCAGGCCGGCGGCGAGCCCGATCACGGACAGCCGGCCGATCCGGTCCGCGAGCCAGCCCATCACCGGCGAGAAGCCGAACATGCCGGCGATGTGCCCGCTGATGACCAGCCCGATGAGCTGGAGCCCGGCTCCGTGGTGCCCCAGGTCGACCGGGGTCATCACCATGATCGAGACCATGGCGGTGTGGGACACCGCGATGGTGAGCAGCGCGAGCCGGGCCCGGGGTGAGGCCTTGACGGCGGCGAACCCGGCACGCAGCGAACGCCCGGCGCGGGTCTGGTCCTCGGCGGGAGCGAGTGCGCGGGCCGTCAGCAGCGGATCCGGGCGCAGGAGTACGCCGATCAGCGTGGCGGTGAGCAGGAAGACGGCGCCGGCCCATATGAAGGGCCCCGCCGTCGGGGGTATGGAGGTGCCGGCGAAGCTGCGGCTGGCCGGGGCGGAGAGGTTCGGGCCGAGTACGGCGCCGATGGTGGAGGCCCAGACGACCACGGAGATCGCCCGTGCCCGGTGGTCGGGCTCGGCGAGGTCGGCGGCGGCGAAGCGGGCCTGGAGGTTGGCCGAGGAGGCGGCCCCGAAGGCGGCCATGCCGAGCATCAGCAGTGGGAAGTTCTTGATCGAGGCGGCGAGCACGACGAGGGCGGCCCCGGCCGCGCCGATCACGTAGGCGAGGACCAGGCCGGGCCGGCGGCCGCGCGCGGTCATCAGCGCGGCGAGCGGGAGGGAGACGGCCGCGGTGCCGATCACGGAGGCGGTCGAGGCGAAGCCGGAGAGCGACTCCGTGCCGCTGACCTCGGTGGCCAGGACCGGCGCCAGGGCGATGCTGATGGGCACGCCGATCCCGCCCAGCACCTGTCCGGCGATCAGCACCCCTGAGGTGCGGCGCCGCAGCCGTGGCAGGTCGGCGGCGGTGAAGGTGACGGCGGGCCGGTCGGTGCCCGGCGCGGTGCTCACGCGGCCCACCTCCGACACGGATGCGGAGGGGCTGCGGGCGCGGCGCGAGGTGTGGTCACCGCCGCAGTTTCGCACCCCTCGCGGGGCGGGCGGAACAGGGTTTCAGGGAGCACGGGGAGCACCGGGAGCACGGCCGGTGCCTCAGAACAGCGGTTCGGGCAGGACGCCCTCCAGGGCGAGGAGGCGGCGCTTGGTCTCCACGCCGCCGCCGAAGCCGCCGATGCCCCCGTCGTTCTCCACGACCCGGTGGCAGGCCACCACCAGCGGCAGCGGGTTCGAGCCCATGGCGTTGCCGACGGCCTGGGCCGCGCCGGGGGCGCCGGCCCGAGCGGCCAGTTCGCCGTACCCCACGACCGCTCCGTAGGGGACGGTGCGGTCCAGCTCCAGCAGGACCTGCCGGTTGAAGCCGGAGCTGAGCCGCCAGTCCAGCGGCAGGTCGAAGCGGCGCAGCGTACCGGCGAAGTAGGCCTTCAGCTGGCGGATCGGCTCGGCCAGCAGGACCTCCTCGCCCGGCGGCGGGCGCCGGGCGTCGGCGCCGAGCCGGGAGATCAGCGCGTCGATCAGCTTCGCGGCCCGGTCCGGTCCGGCATGGAACTCGACCTTGACCAGGCCCTCGGGGGTGGCGGCGAGGAGTAGCGGCCCGATGCCGCTGTCGCCGCTGTCGACGACGGTCCATTCGAGGTGCGGCCCGCGGGGCTCAGGAGTGTCCACCCCTTCACGGTACGACGCGCCACCGACAACCCTGACGGCGCCGGCGGCGCCGCCCGTCAGTAGCCGCCGACCGCTTCCCGTACGACGTCGGGCTTGTCGGTGATGATCCCGTCCACGCCCATGTCCTGGACCTTCAGGGCGGTGGCGGCGTCGTCCACGATCCAGGTGTCCACCTCCAGCGCCCTGCCGTGGGCGCCGGACAGCTTGTGCACCGCGGCGACCCAGTCACTGTTGATCGTGGTGTACCAGGGGTTGATCCGGTCGGTGAACTCGGCGTACCGCGGCAGGTCGGCGAGGGCCGGGGTGCCGAGGAAGGCGGTGAACAGGTCCGGGCGCAGCTCGTGCACGGTGCGGACCGAGGCGGCGCTGAAGCTCTGGACCACCAGCCGGCGGGCCACGCGGTTCTCTTCGAGCCAGCCGGTCTCGCCCAGCACGTCCAGGGTCTGCCGTTCGATCCCCGGGTAGAGCTCCGGCTTCTTGATCTCCAGGAGCAGCCGCTGCTGGTTGCGCTGGACGCGGTTCATGTACTGCCGCAGGGTCGGTACGCGGGCGCCCGCGAACTCCTGCCCGAACCAGCTGCCCGCGTCCAGCCGGGCGATCTCCGCCGCGGTGAAGTCCCTCACCCGCCA
The DNA here is from genome assembly GCF_044759865.1 of Streptomyces sp. NPDC099050. Classification (NCBI taxonomy): domain Bacteria; kingdom Bacillati; phylum Actinomycetota; class Actinomycetes; order Kitasatosporales; family Streptomycetaceae; genus Streptomyces; species Streptomyces sp. NPDC099050. The sequence continues at coordinate 463,101 of NZ_JBIWAE010000002.1, forward strand.
GGGCTTGCGGTCGGGGAACACCTGCTCGACATCGGTCGTCCGGGTCAGGGTGTCGTCGTGGATGACCACGAGCTCCCCGTCCTCGGTGCGCTGGACGTCGTTCTCCACCCAGTCGAAGCCCATCTCCATGGCGAGGTCGATCGCCTCCAGGGTGTTCTCCGGGGCGTAGGCCGAAGCCCCCCGGTGGGCGTACACGATCGGGTTGGACAGCCAGTCCGGACCGGGTGCGGCCGAGGCGGAGCCCGCACCGCACACGCTCAGGGTGAGCCCCAGGAAGGCGGCGGTGGCCGCGGCGGCGGATCGGACGTACATGCGCGTTCTCCTCGGGTCATGGGCCCTGCTCCTGCCGTCAAACGGGCGCGGAGCGGCATTCGTTGCGGCGAGGCACGGGCGGCGGTGCGTTTCCGACGCACTTTCAGGAGAGCCGCGTACGGCGATCATGGGGTTGACGATCACCGGGCCGCCACCGAACTACGACAAACGGACCAGGCCCGCACGGCTCCGACCGGGGCGGGCGGGCGCCGAGTGTCAGTGGGTGGTCGTACGGTTGACCCCATGCGGCCCGTATCGAAGATCGAACGCACGGTGGCGCCTTTCGAGGTCGTCAGCTCCTACACGCCCAGCGGCGACCAGCCGGCGGCCATCGCCGAGCTGGAGAAGCGCATCCGTGCAGGTGAGAAGGATGTCGTGCTGCTCGGCGCGACCGGAACCGGCAAGTCGGCGACGACCGCCTGGATGATCGAGAAGCTCCAGCGGCCCACCTTGGTGATGGCGCCGAACAAGACGCTCGCCGCCCAGCTGGCGAACGAGTTCCGCGAACTCCTGCCGAACAACGCGGTCGAGTACTTCGTCTCGTACTACGACTACTACCAGCCCGAGGCGTACGTACCGCAGTCGGACACCTACATCGAGAAGGACTCCTCGATCAACGAGGAGGTGGAGCGGCTGCGCCACTCCGCGACGAACTCCCTCCTCACCCGGCGCGACGTCATCGTCGTCGCCTCCGTGTCCTGCATCTACGGTCTCGGCACCCCGCAGGAGTACGTCGACCGGATGGTCCCCCTCAAGGTCGGTGAGGAGATGGACCGGGACGGGCTCCTGCGCCGCTTCGTCGACATCCAGTACACCCGCAACGACGTGGCCTTCACCCGGGGCACCTTCCGGGTGCGCGGCGACACCATCGAGATCTTCCCGGTCTACGAGGAACTGGCCGTCCGCATCGAGATGTTCGGCGACGAGATCGAGGCCCTGTCCACCCTGCACCCGCTGACCGGCGAGGTGATCAGCGAGGACCGCGAGCTCTACGTCTTCCCCGCCAGCCACTACGTCGCCGGCCCCGAGCGGATGGAGAAGGCGGTCCGCGGCATCGAGGCCGAGCTCGCCGAGCGCCTCGCCGAGCTGGAGAAGCAGGGCAAGATGCTGGAGGCGCAGCGCCTGCGCATGCGCACCACCTACGACCTGGAGATGATGCGCCAGATCGGGTCCTGCTCCGGCATCGAGAACTACTCGCTGCACATGGACGACCGCGAGCGCGGCTCCGCCCCGAACACCCTCATCGACTACTTCCCCGAGGACTTCCTCCTCGTCATCGACGAATCGCACGTCACCGTGCCCCAGATCGGCGCGATGTACGAGGGCGACGCCTCCCGCAAGCGGACCCTGGTCGACCACGGCTTCCGGCTCCCGTCGGCCCTCGACAACCGGCCGCTGAAGTGGGAGGAGTTCCAGGAGCGGATCGGCCAGACCGTCTACCTGTCGGCGACCCCGGGCAAGTACGAGCTCTCGCGCGGCGACGGCTTCGTCGAGCAGATCATCCGCCCGACCGGTCTCATCGACCCGGAGGTCGTGGTCAAGCCCACCGAGGGCCAGATCGACGACCTGGTGCACGAGATCCGCGCGCGCGTGGAGAAGGACGAGCGGGTCCTGGTCACCACCCTCACCAAGAAGATGGCCGAGGACCTCACCGACTACTTCCTGGAGCTCGGCATCCAGGTCCGCTACCTGCACAGCGACGTGGACACCCTGCGCCGCATCGAGCTGCTGCGCGAGCTGCGGGCCGGCGAGTACGACGTCCTGGTCGGCATCAACCTGCTCCGCGAGGGCCTCGACCTGCCCGAGGTGTCGCTGGTGGCCATCCTCGACGCCGACAAGCAGGGCTTCCTGCGGTCGGGGACCTCGCTGATCCAGACCATCGGCCGCGCGGCGCGCAACGTCTCCGGCCAGGTCCACATGTACGCGGACAGGATCACCCCGGCGATGGCCCAGGCGATCGACGAGACGAACCGGCGCCGCGAGAAGCAGGTCGCCTACAACACGGCCCACGGGATCGACCCGCAGCCGCTGCGCAAGAAGATCAACGACATCGTGGCCACGATCGCCCGCGAGGAGCTCGACACCGAGGAGCTCCTCGGTACCGGCTACCGGCAGGCGAAGGACGGCAAGGCCCTCAAGGCGCCCGTCCCGGCGCTCGGCGGCAAGGCGGCCCAGGCCGCGGCGGCCGGCAAGACCGGGGCCAAGGGTGCCAAGGGTGCCAAGGGCCCCGTGGTGGCCACCGACCGTCCCGCGGCCGAACTGGCCGCGCTCATCGAGCAGATGACCGAGCGGATGCGGGGCGCGGCCGCGGAGCTGCAGTTCGAGGTCGCGGCCCGGATCCGGGACGAGGTCGGCGAGCTGAAGAAGGAGCTGCGACAGATGAAGGAAGCGGGCCTCGCCTGACCCGGAGGCGGTCAGTAGGGTTGGCACAGCCGCAGGTACATTCTGCGCACCCCCATCGGGGGAGGGCTATGGAGAGGGGACAGCGCGTGACGGTCAACATGACCAAGGGTCAGGCCATCAATCTGCAGAAGGCGGACGGAGGCACGCTGACCGCGGTCCGGATGGGCCTCGGCTGGCAGGCTGCCAAGCGCCGGGGGCTGTTCGGCTCGCGGACCCGGGAGATCGACCTCGACGCGTCGGCGGTGCTCTTCGCCGACAAGCAGCCCGTGGACGTCGTCTTCTTCCGGCACCTGCAGAGCGACGACGGCTCGGTCAAGCACACCGGTGACAACCTCGTCGGCGGCGTGGGCCAGGGCGGGGACGACGAGTCGATCCTCGTCGACCTGCAGCGCGTGCCGGTGCACATCGACCAGATCGTCTTCACGGTGAACTCCTTCACCGGCCAGACGTTCCAGGAGGTGGAGAACGCCTTCTGCCGCATCGTCGACGAGACCAACGGCCAGGAGCTGGCCCGCTACACGCTGGACGGTGGCGGCCAGTACACCGCTCAGATCATGGCGAAGGTGTCGCGCGTCGGCACCGGCTGGCAGATGACGGCCCTCGGGAACCCGGCGAACGGCCGGACCTTCCAGGACCTGATGCCGTCGATCCTGCCGCACCTGTAAGCACTTCCCAGCAGGACCGGCAGCTCTGCCGGACACAGCACAGCAGCACAGCACAGCAGGACCGGGCACGATCGAGGGCCCGGCGGAACACCGGGTACGGGGGAGGGGCTGCACGATGACGGCCGAACTGGTCCGGGGGCAGAACCACCCCCTGTCCCGGAGCCGGGTGGAGATCAGGGTCTCGGCGGGCACACCCGTGCTCGCCCTGGCCCACCTCGGCGACGACTCGGGCCGGCTCGCCGGCCCCGGGGCGCTCGCCCACCCCGGCGCCCGCACCCTTCCCGGGCTCGAAGTGCCCGGGGCGGCATCCGGACAGCACCGCATAGCGGTCGACCTCGACGCGGTCGCACCGGCCGTCCACCGGGTCGGCCTCGTCCTGGTCCTGCCGCCCGGCGGACCGGGGCACTTCGGCGCGGTCCCCGCCTCCTACGTGTCCGTGGCCGACCCCGAGGGCGATGAGCTCGCCGGGTACACGCTGACCGGACTGGAGTCGGAGACCGCCGTCGTGGCCCTGGAGCTGTACCGGCGCCAGGGAGCCTGGAAGGTGCGCGCCGTCGGCCAGGGGTACGCCGCCGGCCTCGGCGCGCTCCTGACCGACGCGGGGCTGCCCGCCCCGGCCGCGGTGGAACTGGCCGCCGCCGCCCTGGGCACGGCGCCGGCCGGGGACTTCACCCTGGCCGTCATGCCGGGCGGGCCGGCCCCGACCGTCCCGCGCGGGCTCCGGGCTCCGGCGACGGCCCAGACGCCGGCCCCGGCGCCCCAGGAGGTTCCGGCCGCCCCCACGCCCCCGCCGATGCCCCCGGAACCGGAACCGGAACCGGAACCCGAACCGGGTCCGAACACCGCCGGCGGTCCGCCCACCATCAGCTACGCCCACCCGCGCCGCCGCACCAGCACCGAGCCGCCCGAGCCCGCGCCGCGCCCGGCCGAGCCGCCGCGGCCCGGCGAGGCGCCCCGCCCCGTCGCCGGGGACGCGGGCGGCTGGTCCATGGAGGAGCGGCTCTACAACCAGGTCTGGGGCATGTTCGAGGACCTGGCCCGGGCCGTCGCCGCCTACCGCGGAGCCGTCGAGTTCGCCGACTCCCGGATGGACCGCGAACTCGACGAGGCGCTGTCCGACCCGCGCCACCGGCTCGGCGGCTCCGGCAACGCCGCCCGGGACACCGCCCGGGCCCGCCGCGAGGAACTGGTCGCGCGTGCGCGGGACGTCCTCGACCGGGACCTGGTCCAGCTCACCGCCGAGTCCGAGGTGGTCGAGCCCGCGCTGCCCGCCGCCTACGCGCGCTGGGACAACCCGGTCTGGCAGGCGCACACCGTGCCCGCCGAAGCCCCGCTGGCCCTGCGCCTGGGCGACCTCCACCTGCCCGAGCGGCCCGACCTGCGCATCCCCATGCTGGTCCGGGTCCCGCCGGAGCGCGGCCTGTGGATCGACAACGGCCGCACCGGGTCCGAGGCGGCCATGGCGATGGACACCGACCGGCTGCGCCGCGCCGCCATGGACATGGCCGTCGCGCACGCGGCGCGGATGCTGGCCGCCCACCCCGCCGACCGGTTCGCCGTCCACGTCATCGACGCGGCCGGGGCCGGAGCCGCCTCGCTGGCCCCGCTGGTGCGGGCCGGAGTGCTGGCCGGGGCGCCGGCGGCCGGGGCCGCGGGGGTCTCCGAGACCCTGGAGCGGCTGACCCGCCGGGTGGACCTCGTACAGATGGCGGTGCGGGCCGGGGCTCCGGAGGACCTGCCGCCCGATGTGGACACCTGCGACCAGCTGCTGATCGTGCACGACTTCCCGCACGGGTTCGACGACCGCGCCGTCACCCGTTTGCGCTATCTCGCCGACGAGGGCCCGGCGGTCGGCGTGCACCTCCTGATGGTCGCTGACCGTGACGAGGCCTCGGCCTACGGGCCGCTGCTGGACCCGCTGTGGCGCTCGTTGATGCGGCTGTCGCCCGTCCCGGACAACCACCTCGCGGACCCCTGGGTCCACCACGCCTGGACCTTCGAGCCGGATCTGCCCCCGCAGGGTAGCCGGGTCCTGGACCAGGCGCTGGAGCGGGTCGCGGCCGCCCGGGGCGGCGCGCGGTAGCGGTGGCCGGGCGGTCCGCCGCCCGGCCTCGATGACCGGTCACTGACCAGTTCTTGGGGTCCCCTTTACCTTTCGCGCCCACCCCGGGTACTCTGGTGAACGCGGAGGGGAGTATTCCTGCTTTCCTGCTACGGCGTGCCCGTCAATACGGACTGCAATCGGTCCCGGGGCGTCGGCCCGTGGCCTCCTGGCCGTCCGGGTGGAAGAGACCTCCGGCAGCGATGACGCTGACAAAGTTCTGAGCCATCTGCCGGAGGCGTGTAAATAGTGGACGTTTCGTTGACCCTCTGGGTGCTGACCATTCTCGGTCTGGGCATCCTCATCGGCGCCGATTTCTTCATCGGCCGCAAGCCGCACGACGTCTCCGTGAAGGAAGCGGGCATCTGGACGGTCGTCTGGATCGTCCTCGCGGTGCTCTTCGGCCTCGGCCTGCTGGTGTTCGGAAACGGCCAGGCCTCGCAGGAGTTCTTCGCCGGCTTCATCACCGAGAAGTCCCTGAGCGTGGACAACCTCTTCGTCTTCGTCCTGATCATGGCGAAGTTCGCGGTCCCCTCACAGCTCCAGCAGCGCGTCCTGCTGATCGGCGTACTGATCGCCCTGGTCCTGCGCGCCATCTTCATCGCCGCAGGCGCCGCGATCATCACCAACTTCTCGTGGGTCTTCTACATCTTCGGCGCGTTCCTCATCTACACCGCGTGGAAGCTGATCCAGGAAGCCCGCAAGGACGAGGACGACGAGGAGTTCGAGGAGAACCGCCTCCTGAAGTCCATCGAGAAGAAGTTCGGCGTCGCCGACCGCTACCACGGCACCAAGCTCTTCATCCAGAGCAACGGCAAGCGCGTCCTGACCCCGCTGATGGTCGTCATGCTCGCCATCGGCACCACCGACGTGCTGTTCGCCCTGGACTCGATCCCCGCGATCTTCGGCCTCACCCAGGACCCGTACATCGTCTTCACCGCGAACGCCTTCGCGCTGATGGGTCTGCGCCAGCTGTACTTCCTCATCGGCGGCCTGCTCAAGAAGCTGGTCCACCTCAGCTACGGCCTCTCCGTCATCCTCGGCTTCATCGGCATCAAGCTCGTGCTGCACGCCCTGCACGAGTCGGGCGTGCACGTCCCGCAGATCTCCATCCCGGTCTCCCTGGGCGTCATCTGCGGCGTCCTGGTGATCACCACGATCACCAGCCTGATCGCCTCGAAGAAGCAGGCGGAGGCCGAGGCCGCCGCGGGCCCGGAGCGCATCGACGCCTGATCCCGGGCCGCCCCGGTCTGATCCTGTGCCACCCCGGTCGCCGCGCGACCGGGGTGGCACACGCTTAGGCTGAGGATGTTGTCCTGGCCGTCGTACGACAGGAGGCCCTGCGATGAGGCCGACCCGTATGCGCATGCGCAGGGCCTGCGTGGCCGTCTCGGCCGCAGGCGCCCTCTTGGTCCCGGCTGTCGCGGGCACCGCGTACGGGGCCACCGCCCCGGCGCGGTCCGTGACCGCCGCTCCGTCACCGGACGGCGAATTCCCCCAGCTCACGCCGGCCGTCGCGGCCCGGCTGGACGCGGCCGTGCGCGAGGTGATGGACCTGGCGAAGGTGCCGGGCGTGACCGTGGGCCTGTGGGCCCCCGGCAAGGGCAGCTACGTGAAGTCCTTCGGCGTGGCCGACAAGGCGACCGGCGCACCCATGACGCCCGATCTCGGGGTGCGCATCGGCAGCGAGACCAAGACGTTCACGGTCACCGCCCTCCTCCAGCTCGTGGACCAGGGCAAGCTCGCGCTGGACGACCCGATCGGCAAGTACATCAGCGGCGTCCCGAACGGGGACCGCATCACCCTGCGCGAACTGGCGGGCATGCGCAGCGGGCTCTTCAACTACAGCGAGGACCCGGGCTTCGACAAGGAGCTCAACGGCACCTCCACCTTCACGCCGCAGCAGCTGCTCGACATCTCCTTCAAGCACCCGGTGAACTTCGAGCCCGGCGCGAAGTTCGAGTACTCCAACACCAACCTGATCCTGCTCGGCCTGCTCGTGGAGAAGATCACCGGCCGGCCGATCCAGGAGGTGATCGGGCAGGACGTGGTGAAGCCCGCCGGGCTGAGCGGCCGCACGCTCTTCCCCGTCGGTGCGGAGTTCCCCGAGCCGCACGCGCACGGCTACACCAACGACCTGCCCGGCGGGAAGATCGTGGACGCGACCGACTTCGACCCGTCCTGGGCCTGGGCCGCCGGAGCGATGGTCTCCGACCTGCAAGACCTGCGCAGCTGGGCGAAGACCCTCGCCACCGGCACCCTGCTGACCCCCGCGACCCAGGCCGAGCGGCTGAAGACCCAGCCGATCGGCATCATCCCCGGCGCGGGTTACGGGCTCGGCATCTTCAACGTCCAGGGCTGGATCGGCCACAACGGCTCGCTGCCCGGGTACGAGACGCTGACCGTCTACCTGCCGGAGGAGCAGGCGACCATGGTCATCGTGCTGACCACCGACGACCTGTACAAGGGCCAGGAGCCCAGCACCCTCTTCGGGGAGGCCGTCACCAGCATCGTGACCCCCGGCCACGTGTACCCGGGACACAAGCCGACCGTGGACAAGAGCGGCTGAGCGGCCGGGGGGCTGAGCGGCCGAGGGGCCGAGGGACGAGGGGCTATACGGGGGCGGCTGCTTCGGCCGCCTCCTTCTCTTTCTCCTTCTCCGCCTTCGCGCCCGTCCGCTGCCGGACGACCACCGGGTTGGTCTCCGGCAGCAGCGCGAAGCAGGCCAGCGAGACCAGGGCGATCACCGTCAGGTAGACGGCGACGGCCCACGGCGGGCCGGAGCCGTCCGCCAGCGCCGTCGCCACGATCGGGGTCAGCGCACCGCCCAGCACCCCGCCGAGGTTGTAGCCCACGGCCGCGCCCGTGCAGCGGATCCGCGGGGCGTACAGCTCGGGCAGGTACGCGCCCACCACCGCGAACATCGTCACCATGCCGAGCAGGGCGCCGAAGAGGCCCACGGTCATCAGCAGCGGGTCCGCGGTGCGCAGCAGCGCCACGAACGGGAACATCCACAGTGCCGACGCCGTGCAGCCGGCCAGGCACAGCGGGCGCCGGCCGTACCGGTCGCCGAGCACCGCGATCACCGGGGTGGCCACCCCCTTGAGGGCGACGGCCACCATAATGCAGGCCAGCATCACCGAGCGGTGCACGCCGAGGTGCTCGGTGGCGTACGCGAGCGACCAGGTGGTGACCGCGTAGAAGACGGCGTAGCCCACGGCCAGTGCCCCGCCGGTCAGCAGGAGCAGGCGCCAGTGGCCCCGTAGGACCTCGGCCAGCGGGGCTTCGGCCCGGTGCCCGGTCTCGGCCAGCGCACGGAACTGCGGGGTCTCCTCCACCGAGCGGCGCAGCCACAGCCCGGACAGGGCCAGCAGCCCCGCCACCCAGAACGGCACCCGCCAGCCCCAGGCGGCGAACTGCCCGTCGGACAGCGTGCTCGACAGGGTCAGCATCAGGCCGTTGGCCAGCAGGAACCCGACCGCCGGGCCCATCTGCGGGAAGCTCGACCAGAGCCCGCGCCGCCCCTCGGGGGCGTGCTCGGAGGTCAGCAGCACCGCGCCGCCCCACTCCCCGCCGAGGCCGAGACCCTGGAGGAAGCGCAGCAGGACCAGCAGGATCGGCGCGGCCATGCCGATGGAGGCGTACGAGGGCACGCAGCCCACCGCCACCGTGGCCAGGCCGGTGAGCAGCAGGGAGGCCAGCAGCACCGGGCGGCGGCCGTACCGGTCGCCGATGTGGCCGAAGACGGCGGAGCCGAGGGGCCGGGCGAGGAAGCCGACGCCGAAGGTGCCGAAGGCGGCGAGGGTGCCGGCGAGCGGGGAGAAGGAGGGGAAGAAGAGCGGTCCGAGCACCAGGGCGGCGGCGGTGCCGTAGACGAAGAAGTCGTAGAACTCGATGGCGGTGCCGACGAGGGAGGCGGCGGCGAGCCGGAGCATCGAGGGGGAGGCGGGGGCCCGGGCGGCTTCGGCCTTGGGGAGGGGAGCGGGGGAGGGGTCGTGTTGCATGGTGCAGCAATTACCCCGCCCCGCACCCTCAGGACGTGCGTTCGGTCATCAATGACCGGAAGGGAGTGCGGTCCGGCGCGAGGTTGACGCGCCGGAGCGGTTCACCAGCCGCGCTCGCGCCATTCGGCCAGGTGGGGGCGCTCGGCGCCGAGCGTGGTGTCGCTGCCGTGGCCGGGGTAGACCCAGGTCTCGTCCGACAGCTCGCCGAACAGCTTGTTCTCCACGTCGTCGAGCAGGCTGGTGAAGGCCTTCTGGTCGCCCGAGGTGTTGCCGACGCCGCCCGGGAAGAGGCAGTCGCCGGTGAACACGTGCGCGTGGCCGTGCGGGTCGTCGTAGACCAGCGCGATCGAGCCGGGGGTGTGGCCGACCAGGTGGCGGGCGGTCAGGGTGACCCGTCCGACCGTGATCGTGTCCCCGTCCGCGACGAGCACGTCGGTGGTGACCGGGATGCCCTCCGCGTCGTGGGCGCCCGCGTACGTCCGCGCGCCGGTCGCCGCGACCACGTCCGCCAGCGCGCCCCAGTGGTCGCCGTGCCGGTGGGTGGTGACCACGGAGGCGATGCCGCCGTCGCCGATCAGGCTCAGCAGGGTCTCCGGCTCCGCGGCCGCGTCGATGAGCAGCTGCTCGTCGGTGGCCCGGCAGCGCAGCAGGTAGGCGTTGTTGTTCATGCCGCCCACCGCGACTTTGGAAATCATCAGGTCCGAGAGTTCGTGCACGTCGGCCGGACCGCCGACCTTGACTGCTCCGCTGTACGTCATGTTCTCGATCCTAAGGGTGTCGTCCGGGCTAGAGCGGGGGCAGCTCGGGGAGGTGGCCGCCTTCGATCAGGGTGAGGTGCGCGCCCCGGTCCCCGCGTCCCGCGAGCCAGCCGAGCAGCTCGTCGCGGGTGCCGGCCAGGGTGATGGGCGTACCCGCCGTGCCACCGGTGTGCCACAGGGGTCCGGTGCCGTCGTACCCGAGCCACAGGGTGACCGGCGGGACCTCCGGGCGGCCCGACCAGCGGTCGGCGAGGAAGGCGATCTCGCGCTCGGCGAACTCGTCCGGGAGGTCGGACAGCTCGTAGCCGATGTTCAGGTCGACGTGGTGCAGCTCGACCTCGATCAGGCGCCGGAAGGGCACCCGTGCCGCCGTGTCCGTGACCCCGTTGCGCAGTTCCACGGTGCGGGTCCAGTCCTGCGGGCGCTCGGCGACGGCCTGCCAGCGGTCCGCGGAATTCCGGACGTCTTCGAGCTGTTCCAGCAGGGGACGCACCGCGTCGCGCTCGATGTCGGACTCCCGGGAGGTGGCGCTCTCGTACATCGGGCGGCCTTCGAAGACCTCGACCAGGGCGTCCGCGTTCCGGGCGAGGTGCGCCAGGACGTGGCCGCGGGTCCAGCCGGGGAGACGTGACTCTTCGGCCAGCTTCGCGTTGTCCAGCTTCGCGACCGCGGTCAGCAGTCGATCGGTGGCCTCGTGAACGGATCGCAGGTCGTGCGCATGATCAGTCATGCGGCCGAGCCTAGTGGCCGTGGGGCCCCCGCCACACGATCGGGTGAAGAGGGCTGCGGAGTGCCGAAAATCGAATGCACGTGCTATACGCTCGGAGTCCAGTCTCCCACTCCACCGCAGAGGCGCCCCCCAATACCCTTGGGACGGGGGCCAGTGCCCCCGCTCTCTCAAGAAAGGTGCGGACCGGCGTGACCGACCGTCTCATCGTTCGTGGCGCTCGCGAGCACAACCTCAAGAACGTCTCTCTTGACCTGCCGCGCGACTCGCTCATCGTCTTCACCGGACTCTCAGGGTCGGGCAAGTCCTCCCTGGCCTTCGACACGATCTTCGCCGAGGGCCAGCGCCGCTACGTCGAGTCGCTGTCCTCCTACGCCCGCCAGTTCCTCGGGCAGATGGACAAGCCCGACGTCGACTTCATCGAGGGCCTCTCCCCGGCCGTCTCCATCGACCAGAAGTCCACCTCGCGCAACCCCCGCTCCACCGTCGGCACCATCACCGAGGTCTATGACTATCTCCGCCTGCTCTTCGCGCGCATCGGCAAGCCCCACTGCCCCGAGTGCCGCCGGCCGATCTCGCGGCAGTCGCCGCAGGCGATCGTCGACAAGGTGCTCGCGCTGCCCGAGGGCAGCCGCTTCCAGGTGCTCTCGCCGCTGGTGCGCGAGCGCAAGGGCGAGTTCGTCGACCTCTTCGCCGACCTCCAGACCAAGGGCTACAGCCGCGCCCGCGTGGACGGGGAGACGATCCAGCTCTCCGAGCCGCCCACGCTGAAGAAGCAGGAGAAGCACACCATCGAGGTGGTCATCGACCGCCTCACCGTCAAGGACAGCGCCAAGCGCCGGCTGACGGACTCCGTGGAGACCGCCCTCGGGCTGTCGGGCGGCATGGTGATCCTGGACTTCGTCGACCTGGCGGAGGACGACCCCGAGCGTGAGCGGATGTACTCCGAGCACCTCTACTGCCCGTACGACGACCTCTCCTTCGAGGAGCTGGAGCCGCGCTCCTTCTCCTTCAACTCGCCCTTCGGCGCCTGCCCCGAGTGCACCGGCATCGGTACGCGCATGGAGGTGGACCCGGAGCTGATCGTCCCGGACGAGGACAAGTCGCTGGACGAGGGCGCGGTCTCCCCGTGGGCGCTCGGCCACACCAAGGACTACTTCCAGCGGCTGATCGGCGCGCTCGCCGGGGAGCTCGGCTTCCGCACGGACATCGCGTGGGCCGGCCTGCCGCTGCGGGCGAAGAAGGCCCTGCTGTACGGCCACAAGACCCAGATCGAGGTGCGCTACCGCAACCGGTACGGGCGCGAGCGGGCCTACACCACGGCCTTCGAGGGCGCGGTGCCGTTCGTGAAGCGGCGCCACTCGGAGTCCGAGAGCGACGCCAGCCGCGAGCGCTTCGAGGGCTACATGCGCGAGGTGCCCTGTCCCACCTGCCAGGGGACCCGGCTCAAGCCGATCGTGCTCGCGGTGACGGTCATGGACCGCTCGATCGCCGATGTCGCCGCGATGTCGATCAGCGAGTGCGCGGACTTCCTCGGACGCCTCAAGCTCGACGCCCGCGACAAGAAGATCGCCGAGCGGGTCCTCAAGGAGGTCAACGAGCGGCTCCGCTTCCTCGTCGACGTCGGCCTGGACTACCTCTCGCTCAACCGCGCCGCCGGCACCCTCTCGGGCGGCGAGGCCCAGCGCATCCGCCTCGCCACCCAGATCGGCTCCGGCCTGGTGGGCGTGCTGTACGTGCTGGACGAGCCCTCCATCGGCCTGCACCAGCGGGACAACCACCGCCTGATCGAGACCCTCGTCCGGCTGCGGGACATGGGCAACACGCTCATCGTCGTCGAGCACGACGAGGACACCATCAAGGTGGCCGACTGGGTCGTCGACATCGGCCCCGGTGCCGGAGAGCACGGCGGCAAGGTCGTGCACAGCGGCTCCCTGAAGGAGCTGCTGAAGAACCCCGAGTCGATCACCGGTCAGTACCTGTCCGGCAAGCGGTCCATCCCGCTCCCGGACGTACGCCGTCCCGTGGACCCGTCGCGCAAGCTCACGGTCCACGGCGCCAAGGAGAACAACCTCCAGGACATCGACGTGTCCTTCCCGCTAGGCGTGCTCACGGCGGTGACGGGCGTATCGGGCTCCGGCAAGTCGACGCTGGTCAACGACATCCTGTACACGCACCTCGCCCGCGAGCTCAACGGCGCGCGTTCGGTGCCGGGGCGGCACACGCGGGTGGACGGCGACGGCCTCGTCGACAAGGTCGTGCACGTCGACCAGTCGCCGATCGGCCGGACCCCGCGGTCCAACCCGGCCACGTACACCGGTGTCTTCGACCACGTCCGCAAGCTCTTCGCGGAGACGATGGAGGCGAAGGTGCGCGGCTACCTGCCGGGCCGCTTCTCCTTCAACGTGAAGGGCGGCCGGTGCGAGAACTGCTCCGGCGACGGCACGATCAAGATCGAGATGAACTTCCTGCCGGACGTGTACGTCCCGTGCGAGGTCTGCCACGGCGACCGGTACAACCGGGAGACGCTGGAGGTCCACTACAAGGGCAAGTCCATCGCCGAGGTCCTGAACATGCCGATCGAGGAGGCCGCAGGCTTCTTCGAGGCCGTTCCGACGATCTCGCGGCACCTGAAGACGCTGAACGAGGTGGGGCTCGGGTACGTCCGCCTCGGCCAGTCGGCGCCGACCCTGTCGGGCGGCGAGGCGCAGCGCGTGAAGCTGGCATCGGAGCTCCAGAAGCGCTCGACGGGGCGGACGGTGTACGTCCTGGACGAGCCGACGACGGGTCTGCACTTCGAGGACATCTCGAAGCTGATCAAGGTGCTGTCGGGGCTGGTCGACAAGGGCAACACGGTGATCGTCATCGAGCACAACCTCGACGTCATCAAGACCGCGGACTGGGTCGTGGACATGGGCCCCGAGGGCGGTTACGGAGGCGGCCTCGTCGTCGCCGAGGGCACCCCGGAGCAGGTCGCCTCGGTGGGCGCGAGCCACACGGGCAAGTTCCTGCGGGACATCCTGGGCGCGGACCGGGTGCTGGACGGCGCGGAGGCGGCCCGGCCCGCGGCGAAGAAGGCGGCGCCGCGCAAGAAGGCGGCGGCGGCCGCTCCGGCCAAGAAGGCGGCCGCGGCGAAGAAGGCCGCTCCGGCGGCCGCGAAGAAGACGACGCGCGCCCCCAAGGCGTAGCCGTTCGTGCTCGGACGCCGGCGGGCCGACATCTCGGCCTCGCCGGCGTTTGAGCCCTGGGGGTCCCCCAGTGCGGAGTCCGGGGGGACACCCGGTCCGGAGGGCGTCCGCGACGTCCGAGAGCACGGCCCCCTGCCCGCCGTCGCCGCTACGGTATGGGCCGCCCCGCGCTGAGCTCGGCGGCGTACGGAGGCTCCGCGCCCGCCCGGGTGCAGGTCAGCGCGGCCGCCGCGGCGGCGTAGGACAGCACCCCGGGCCAGTCCACCGGGCCCGGGCCCAGGCCCCCCGGGCCCCCCGCGTCGCCCGCGAGCCGGTGCAGCAGGGCCGCGTTCACGGTGTCGCCCGCGCCGATGGTGTCGACCACCGAGACCCGGCGGGCCGGTACCGAGTGCTCCGCCCCCTCCCGCGTCCACACCGTCAGGCCGTCCGCACCCCGGGTGAGCACCACCGCCGACGAGCCCGCCGCCAGCCAGTCACCGGCCCGGCCGCCCAGCCACGCCGCGTCCTCCTCCGACAGCTTCAGCACGCCGACGTGCGGCAGCCAGGACAGGAAGCGGGCCCGGTAGGCCGCCGGGTCGGCGATCAGCGCCGGGCGGATGTTGGGGTCGAGCAGGGTCAGCAGCCCGCGCCCGGCCTCCCGGCGCAGCAGGGTCTCGTAGGCGCTCGCCCCGGGCTCCAGCACCAGCGAACAGGTGCCGAGGGCCAGGGCCCGTACGCCCTCGGGGAGCGCGGGCGGCAGCCGGAACAGCCGGTCGGCCGTGCCCTCGACGTAGAACCCGTACGCCGCCGAGCCGTCCGGTGCCAGCGAGGGCACCGCCAGCGTGGTCGGCTCCGGTCCGCGCTGGACCAGCGAGAGGTCCACCCCGGCCGCGCGCAGCCCGTCGAGCAGCGAGGCGCCGAAGCCGTCCGTCGAGATCCGGGAGCAGAAGGCGACCGGTGCGCCGAGCCGGCCCAGCGCGAGCGCGGTGTTGTACGGTCCGCCGCCCGGCCGCGGCAGCAGGGCGCCCGGCGGCCGTTCGACGGGCACCAGGTCGATCAGGGCTTCTCCACCGACGACGATCACGCGGGGAAGCTACCCCATCGGGCGCGGGTATCGTCGGGTGGGCCCGCCGGGGCCCGGCCGGTACGATCCCGGCCGGCCGCACCGTCGCGCCGCCCTCACCCGGCCCTCACCCCGCCCTACCCCAGGAGCACCGCATGTCCGCCTCGCAGTCCGCCGCCCGCCGTACCGTCCTCAAGGGCGCCGCCGCGATCGTCGGAGCCGTCGGCGGCGGTGCGGCGCTCACCGCCTGCTCCACCGAGACCAACAGCGGCTCCGGCTCCCCGGCGGTCCCCGCCCAGCCCGTCGAGCTGGGTGCGGCGGCCGAGGTCCCGGTCGGCGGCGCGAAGCTGTTCCGGGAGAAGAAGCTCGTTGTCAGCTGCGCGGAGGCGGGCCAGTACAAGGCCTTCAGCGCCCAGTGCACCCACGCCGGCTGCGTCCTGGACAAGATTGTCGAGGGCGAGGGCAACTGCCCCTGCCACGGCAGCCGCTTCGACGTGACCACGGGCAAGGTGCTGCGCGGCCCGGCCACCGAGCCGCTGCCGGAGGTCCCGGTGAAGGTCGAGGGCGGCAACCTCGTCGCGGGCTGACGGGCGGGAGCGCCGCACCGGGCGCTCACTCCCAGTCCCACCCGATCCCCAGGATCCCGCGCCGCACCCCCTGCTCCACCAGGTGCACGGCCCGGTACGGTCCGCTCGGGTTCAGGTCCACGAGCCGCCCGCGCGGCGCGTCCGCCCCGCTGCGCGTGAAGCGGCGGCAGCGCACCGGCAGCGCGGCCTCGTCGAAGCGGACCTGGAGCACGTACTGCCCGCCCGTGTAGCTGAAGCCGCGCACGTACTCGGTGCTGCGGCCGGCGGTGCCGTCCTCGAAGCCGTAGCCGAAGACGTAGGTGTCCCCGGCGCGCAGCCGGGCGTCGAAGAGCAGCTCGGCGACGACCAGCTCGGCTTCGGGGTGGCGGCGGATCCGCCCGGTCCGGCAGTTCTCGACGGCCCGTACCCGGATCCGCCGCGGATCGCAGCCCGGGTCGCCGTGGTGCACGGCGACGTACCGGTCGACCCCGTCGCGGTGGGCCCGTACGACGTGCTGCGATTCGCGGCCGAGCATTTCCCCGGCGGGTCCGATCCACACCCGCTCGTGATGGCCGACGGTGTGCAGGCCGCCGTCCGCGGGCAGTTCCATGCCGGCCAGCAGCCCCTCCACGGTCGCGCCCACGCTGAACAGGGCCCGGTACGAACGCGCGGGCGGCCGGGCCGTCCCGGGCGTGGCGGCATCCGGCGCGGCCAGCAGCCGCAGCAGGGCCCCCTCGGGCAGTTCCAGGATCTGTTCCAGGGCCCGTACGGCCTTCAGCGACTCGGGGCGGCCCGGCCGCCGGGCGCCCTGCTGCCAGTAACTGAGGCTCGTCACCCCGAGCTTGATGCCACGGGCGGCGAGCCGGTGCTGCACCCGGTGCAGGGGCAGACCGCGGGCGGCGAGGGCGGCGCGCAGCGCGAGGTGGAAGGGGCCTTCGCGCAGCAGGCGCGGCAGCTCCCGGGCGCCGTCCGCGCGGGCACCGTCCGCGGCGGCGCCGTCCGCGGGGGCACTGTCCGGGAAGGCGCCGTTCGCGCTCGACCGCATGGCGGCTCCTCCTGTGAACGTTCACGCGACGGGGTGCGGGCGGTCCGGCGGGCGGCGCCCGCGGCCCCGGTGGGTCCAGGTGGGTCCGGGTGGGGTGAGGGCGGACGTTCACACTCTGGCCCCACCGTTCACACCGCGATGTCACGCCGTATTGAAGCGTGTTGACCTGTTCCCGACAACACCCCGATGCTCCTCCACAGCGTCCGGACGCGCTCCTCCATCCCCGCTCCCCACAACGGGAGGAACGCGATGCGCCACCGCAACCGGCGGCTTTCCCTCGCCGCCTTCGTCACCGCCCTGCTCCTCGCCTTGCCCACCGCTGCCGCCACCGCCGCCGATGCCGCCGCCGGTACGGGCACCACCACCGCCACCGCCACCACCACCGCCACCACCGCCGCCACCACCGCACCCGCCGGGAGCACGGCCCTGGCGTCCAAGCGGCTGAACATCACCATGCAGGCCCAGCAGAAGACCAACTGGTGCTGGGCCGCCGGCGGCAACACCATCGCCACCTGGTTCGGCCGCAGCTACAGCCAGAACCAGTTCTGCAACGCGGCCTTCAACCGCCAGCAGGGCTACGACTGCCCCAACAACCAGGCCACCCTCGGCAATGTGCAGACAGGCCTGCGCTGGGCCGGCATCAACTCCGGCTCCTACGTGAACGGCTGGCTCCAGTACTCCACCGTCCAGACCGAGATCAATGCCAACCGCCCGATCGAGACCCGCATCCAGTGGTCCAACGGCGGCGGCCACATGCACGTGATCTACGGCTACGACACCGCGAACAGCTGGGTGTACTGGGGAGACCCGTGGCCCTCCAGCGACCGCTACAACTGGGCCTCCCACGCCTGGTACGTGGACAACGGCACCTTCTCCTGGACCCACTCGCTCTACCGGATCGGGGCGTGACCTCATGAATCCCCGTGATCTCGTGCCCCTTCGTGACCTCATGAAGGCCCGTCTCGCCGCCGCGGCCGTCGCCGCGACCGCCGTAATGGCCCTGGCCCCCGCCCAGGCGTCCGCGGCGCCCGTACCGCAGCCCCAGGCCGCCACCGCCGAGAACCTGGCCGCCGCCGGGCGGACGGCGGCGGCCCCCGACACCCTCGCCACCCTGTCCCGCTTCTTCGCCCGCGAGGGCAAGGTCTCGCTCGCGGCCGCGCGGCCCCGCATCGAGGGCGAGAGCGTTCCCGTGCACTACCTCTCCCCGGAGTTCGTCGCCGGGAAGGCGGGCGCGAGCGTGGCCCGGCTGGAGTTCCTCGCCAGCAAGGCCGTCTCCTCGGACGGACAGCAGGCCGCCCTGTGGACCGCGAAGACCGAAGCGGGCTGGCAGGTGGTGAACATCGCCACCGGCGACGACGAGTTCCGCTACGCACGGCTCGGCGCGGCGAAACTCCCCGGCGGGACCGTGTTCCGCGAACCGCAGATCGACGCCTGGTACGTGGCCGGCGGCGACCGGGTGCTGCCCCTGGACGAGGACGCGGGCACGGCCGTCGGCGCGCAGGGCACGAGCCTGGCCGCCTACCGGACCCGGGTCGTCAAGGCCTACGGGGACAAGCTGCCGGGGTCCGCCTACGGCAAGGCCGGCAAGGCCGGTGGCTTCGCCCCCACGGAAGCCACGGCAGCCACGGAGGCCACGGAAGCCACGGCAGCCACGGAAACCACCGCGGCCTCCGCCACGTCCGGGCCCGACTCCGCCGGGCTCCCGATGGCCGCCGGAGCCCTGGCTCTGGCGCTGGGCGCGGCCGGCGCCGTGGCCGCGCGGCGCGCCCGGCGGCAGCGGGTGGTGCGGGCGTAGCCACCCGGGGGTCCGGCCGCCCGGCCGCCTGCCGGGCGGCCGGACCCTGCCGTGCGCCGGGACCCCGCGGGGCTGAGGTTGTCGGCGGGCGACAGTAGGGTGGTTGGCATGGCCGACCCTTCCAGCTACCGCCCCGAGCCGGGACAGGTCCCCGACTCCCCGGGGGTCTACAAATTCCGCGACGAGCACCGCCGGGTGATCTACGTAGGGAAGGCCAAGAGCCTGCGCCAGCGGCTGGCCAGCTACTTCCAGGACCTCGCCGGACTGCACCCGCGCACCGCCACCATGGTGACCACGGCCGCCTCCGTCGAGTGGACCGTGGTCTCCACCGAGGTCGAGGCGCTCCAGCTCGAATACTCCTGGATCAAGGAGTTCGACCCCCGGTTCAACGTCAAGTACCGCGACGACAAGAGCTACCCCTCGCTCGCCGTCACCATGAACGAGGACTACCCGCGGGTCCAGGTCATGCGCGGACCCAAGAAGAAGGGCGTGCGCTACTTCGGCCCGTACGGGCACGCCTGGGCCATCCGCGAGACCGTCGACCTGATGCTCCGGGTCTTCCCCGTCCGCACCTGCTCCGCCGGTGTGTTCAAGCGGTCCGCCCAGATCGGCCGCCCCTGCCTGCTCGGTTACATCGGCAAGTGCTCCGCGCCCTGCGTCGGCCGGGTCACCCCCGAGGAGCACCGCGAACTCGCCGAGGACTTCTGCGACTTCATGGCCGGCCGCACCGGCACCTACCTCACCCGCCTCGAACAGCAGATGCACGAGGCCGCCGAGGAGATGGAGTACGAGAAGGCCGCCCGGCTGCGCGACGACATAGGGGCCCTGCGCCGGGCCATGGAGAAGAACGCGGTCGTGCTCGCCGACGCCACCGACGCCGACCTGTTCGCGGTCGCCGAGGACGAGCTCGAAGCGGCCGTGCAGATCTTCCACGTCCGTGGCGGCCGGGTCCGAGGCCAGCGCGGCTGGGTCACCGACAAGGTCGAGGCCGTGGACACCGCCGGACTCGTCGAGCACGCCCTCCAGCAGCTGTACGGGGAGGAGAAGGGCGAGGCCGTCCCCAAGGAGGTACTGGTCCCGGCGCTCCCCGAGGACACCCCGGCCCTGAGCCAGTGGCTCGCCGAGCGGCGCGGTTCTCAGGTCAGCCTGCGCATCCCGCAGCGCGGGGACAAGAAGGCGCTGATGGAGACCGTCCACCGCAACGCCCAGCAGTCCCTCGCCCTGCACAAGACCAAGCGCGCCGCCGACCTCACCACCCGCTCGCGGGCCCTGGAGGAGATCGCCGAGGCCCTGGAGCTGGACGGCGCGCCGCTGCGCATCGAGTGCTTCGACATCTCCCACCTGCAGGGCGACGACGTCGTGGCCTCCATGGTCGTCTTCGAGGACGGGCTCGCGCGCAAGGGCGAGTACCGGCGCTTCCAGATCAAGTCCTTCGAGGGCCAGGACGACGTCCGCTCCATGCACGAGGTGGTCTCCCGGCGCTTCCGCCGCTACCTCCAGGAGAAGCTGAAGACGGGGGAGTGGTCGCCCGAGTCCCCTGGGTCGCCGGGTTCCCCCGGGGCCGCCGCGGGCGGGGAAGTCGACCAGGACGCGCCCGAGGACGACGGACGCCCCAGGCGCTTCGCGTACCCGCCGCAGCTCGTCGTGGTCGACGGCGGGCAGCCCCAGGTGGCCGCTGCCAAGCGGGCCCTGGAGGAGCTGGGGATCGACGACGTCGCCGTGTGCGGCCTCGCCAAGCGCCTGGAGGAGGTCTGGCTGCCCGGGGAGGACGACCCGGTGGTGCTGCCCCGCAGCAGCGAGGGCCTGTACCTGCTCCAGCGGGTCCGTGACGAAGCCCACCGGTTCGCCATCCAGTACCAGCGGGGCAAGCGGGGCAAGCGCCTGAAGGCCGGCCCCCTCGACGAGGTCCCCGGGCTCGGCGAGAGCCGCAGGCTGGCCCTGATCAAACACTTCGGTTCGGTGAAAAAGCTGAGACAGGCGACAATCGACCAGATCTGCGAGGTCCCGGGCATAGGCCGCAAGACGGCCGAGACCGTGGCCGTGGCCCTCGCCCAGGCGGTTCCCGCCGGTCCCGCCGTCAATACGGCGACCGGGGAGATCATTGAGGATGAGACCCCCGCGTCCGCGGGAGCAGCATCCGATCGGGGGACCGAGCAATGACCGAGCACGAGACCCGCCGTGACCGAGGATCCGAGCAGGATTCCGGAAGTGGCACCGCAGACACCGCAGACATCGCATCCGAGTACGACCGAGACGGAGCACAGGTGAGTACGGGCACGACAGTGGAGCCCGGAGATACCGCCGAGGCGGCCATCCCCGAGCTGGTGATCATCTCCGGTATGTCCGGGGCCGGCCGCAGTACGGCGGCCAAGTGCCTGGAGGACCTCGGCTGGTTCGTCGTCGACAACCTCCCGCCCGCGCTGATCACCACCATGGTGGAACTCGGCGCCCGCTCGCAGGGCAACGTGGCGCGCATCGCCGTCGTCGTCGACGTCCGCGGCCGCCAGTTCTTCGACGCGCTGCGCGAATCCCTCGCCGACCTGGAGACCCGCGGGGTCACCCGGCGGATCGTCTTCCTGGAGTCCTCGGACGACGCCCTCGTCCGCCGCTTCGAGTCGGTCCGCCGCCCGCACCCGCTCCAGGGCGACGGCCGCATCGTCGACGGCATCGCCGCCGAGCGCGACCTGCTGCGCGAGCTGCGCGGGGACGCCGACCTCGTCATCGACACCTCCAGCCTGAACGTGCACGAGCTGCGCGCCAAGATGGACGCCCAGTTCGCCGGGGACGAGGAGCCCGAGCTGCGGGCCACCGTCATGTCCTTCGGCTACAAGTACGGGCTCCCCGTCGACGCCGACCTCGTCGTCGACTGCCGCTTCATCCCCAACCCGCACTGGGTCCCGGAGCTGCGCCCCTTCACCGGTCTGAACGAGGAGGTGTCGGGCTACGTCTTCAGCCAGCCCGGCGCCAAGGAGTTCCTCGACCGCTACACCGAGCTGCTCCAGCTCATCGCCACCGGCTACCGCCGCGAGGGCAAGCGGTACGTGACGATCGCGGTCGGCTGCACCGGCGGCAAGCACCGCAGCGTCGCGATGTCGGAGAAGCTCGCCGCCCGCCTCGCCTCCGAAGGAGTCGAGACCGTCGTCGTCCACAGGGACATGGGGCGCGAGTGACCGGACGTACCATGCGGCTCCGCCGCCTGCGCCGCCTCACCACCGGCAAGGGTGAGGACGGCGCGGGCCGTACGGGCCTGCGCCGGGGCGAGGCCTCCGAGGTGGCGGCGCCCAAGGTCGTGGCGCTGGGCGGCGGCATGGGCCTCTCGGCCTCGCTGACCGCCCTGCGCCGGATCACGGGCGAGCTGACCGCCGTGGTCACCGTCGCGGACGACGGCGGCTCCAGCGGCAGGCTGCGCGAGGAGCTCGGCGTCCTGCCGCCCGGGGACCTGCGCAAGGCGCTGGCCGCGCTGTGCGGCGACGACGACTGGGGCCAGACCTGGGCGCGGGTCATCCAGCACCGCTTCCAGTCCCAGGGCGACCTGCACGAGCACGCGGTCGGCAATCTGCTGATCGTCGCCCTGTGGGAACAGCTCGGCGACCCCGTCCAGGCCCTGGACCTCGTCGGGAAGCTGCTCGGCGCCCAGGGCCGGGTGCTGCCGATGTCGGCGGTCCCGCTGGAGCTCCAGGCCCTGGTCAAGGGCCACGATCCGGCCCGCCCCGAGGACGTGGACACCGTGCGGGGGCAGGCCACCGTGGCGCTGACCCCCGGCGAGGTGCTCTCCGTCCAGGTGGTGCCGAGCGACCCGCCGGCGGTGCCGGAAGCGGTCGCGGCGGTGCTCGACGCGGACTGGGTCGTGCTCGGTCCGGGGTCCTGGTTCTCCTCGGTGATCCCGCACCTGCTGGTGCCCGAACTGCTCGACGCGCTGGTCGAGACGAAGGCCCGCAGGGTGCTCTCGCTGAACCTCGCACCACAACCCGGCGAAACAGAGGGCTTCTCTCCGCAGCGTCATTTGGAGGTTTTGGCCCGACACGCCCCTAAACTCGCCCTGGACGTGGTGCTGGCCGATCTGGCTGCCGTGCCCGATCGCGAGTCCCTCGCCGATGCCGCAAAACGGTTCGGCGCCGCGGTCGAGCTGGCGCCGGTCGCCCGGCTGGACGGCTCTCCGAAGCATGATCCGGAGCTGCTGGCCGCCGCGTACGACCGTATTTTTCGGATGCATGGAAGGATCGGCCCATGGCGATGACGCCCGCGGTGAAGGATGAGATCGCCCGCCTGCCTGTCACCCGCACCTGCTGCAGGAAGGCGGAGGTCTCGGCGATCCTTCGGTTTGCGGGCGGGCTGCACCTGGTGAGCGGCCGGATCGTCATCGAGGCGGAACTGGACGCGGGGATCGCGGCCCGCCGCCTGCGCAAGGACATTCTGGAGATCTTCGGGCACTCCTCGGATCTCGTGATCATGGCTCCGGGCGGCTTGCGCCGGGGCAACCGGTACGTGGTCCGCGTGGTCGCCGGCGGCGACCAGCTCGCCCGCCAGACCGGCCTCGTGGACGGCCGCGGCCGTCCGATCCGGGGTCTCCCCCCGCAGGTGGTCTCCGGGGCCACCTGTGACGCCGAGGCGGCCTGGCGCGGGGCCTTCCTGGCCCACGGCTCGCTGACCGAGCCGGGGCGCTCCTCCTCCCTGGAGGTCACCTGCCCCGGTCCGGAAGCCGCCCTGGCCCTGGTCGGCGCGGCCCGCCGGCTCTCCATCGCCGCGAAGGCCCGTGAGGTCCGCGGCGTGGACCGGGTCGTCGTACGGGACGGGGACGCCATCGGCGCCCTGCTGACCCGGCTCGGCGCCCACGACTCCGTGCTGGCCTGGGAGGAGCGGCGGATGCGGCGCGAGGTGCGCGCCACCGCCAACCGCCTGGCCAACTTCGACGACGCCAACCTGCGCCGCTCGGCGCGGGCCGCGGTGGCCGCCGGAGCGCGGGTCCAGCGCGCCCTGGAGATCCTCGCCGAGGAGGTCCCCGAGCACCTCGCCGCGGCCGGCCGGCTGCGCATGGAGCACAAGCAGGCCTCCCTGGAGGAGCTGGGCGCGCTCGCCGACCCGCCGCTGACCAAGGACGCGGTCGCGGGCCGGATCCGCCGCCTGCTGGCGATGGCCGACAAGCGGGCCCAGGACCTCGGGATCCCGGGCACCGAGTCGAACCTCGACCTCAGCGACAGCGAGGAGCTGGCCGACAACATGGTTGGCTGAGCAGGAAGCCCGGGCGGAAAGAACGCCTCCGAAAGGGGCTCGCGCGATCACTCGTGCGGGCCCCTTTCCGGTATGCCCCATTGACATGAGCATGTGCCGGTCGTGAGCCTGTCGTCCGAAGCTTTCGTGGCAGACGGGAGCTTTCGTGGCAGACGACGCCCAGGGGGGCACATGAGGCACCGCGCGAGATCGATCCTCGCCGCAAGCGCATTCGTCTTCGGCACCACACTGGCCGCACTACCCGCGGCGGCCCAGCCCCAGCCCGGCGCGGCGGACACGTCCGCCGCCGACGAGGTGCGGGTCTACGACGCCGACATCACCAAGGAGCAGGTCCCGCTGGTCCTGGCGGCCGGCCAGGACGCGCACGAGCTCTCCGAACGCGCCCCGGAGACCGGGACCGCCAAGGTCGAGCTCTTCCTCACCGGCGGTCAGGCCAAGGACCTGTCGGCCCAGGGGATCAAGCTCGCCGAACGCAAGGTCGCGGCCAAGGCCGCGGCGCGCACGCAGGCGGCCGGCGACGGGGTCTTCCGCCCGTACAGCGGCAAGGGCGGACTCCAGGAGGAGATCCTGCGCACCGCCCAGGAGAACCCGGGCCTCACCAAGGTCGTCTCCATCGGCAAGACCGTCCAGGGCAAGGACATCCTCGCCCTGAAGGTGTCCAAGAACGCCAAGAAGACCAGGGACGGCGCCAAGCCCTCCACGCTCTTCATGTCGAACCAGCACGCCCGTGAGTGGATCACCCCCGAGATGACCCGGCGGCTGATGCACCACACGCTCGACAGCTACGGCAAGGACCCGCGGATCACCAAGCTGGTGGACTCCACCGAGCTGTGGTTCCTGCTCTCCGCCAACCCCGACGGCTACGACTACACCTTCGCCCCCGACGGCCAGCGGCTGTGGCGCAAGAACCTGCGCGACAACAACGCCGACGGCAAGATCACCACGGGCGACGGCGTCGACCTCAACCGCAACTTCACCTACAAGTGGGGCTACGACAACGAGGGCTCCTCGCCCAACCCGTCGAGCGAGACCTACCGCGGCGCCAAGGCCTCCTCGGAGCCCGAGACCGTCGCCCTCGACGGGTTCCAGAAGCGCATCGGCTTCGACTACGGCATCAACTACCACTCCGCGGCCGAACTGATCCTGTACGGCGTGGGCTGGCAGGTGGCCACCCCCACCCCCGACGACGTCGCCTACGAGGCGCTCGCCGGCACCCCGGAGAACCCGGCGGTCCCCGGCTACTACCCGCAGGTCTCCTCCGAGCTCTACACCACCAACGGCGAGGCCGACGGCCATGCCGCCAACGCCAACGGCATGATGATGTTCACGCCGGAGATGACCACCTGCCAGACGGCCTCCGCGATCGACCCGGCCGACCAGTGGAAGCCCGAGGACTGCGCCTCCGGCTTCAACTTCCCGGACGACGAGAAGCTCATCCAGGCCGAGTTCGCCAAGAACATCTCCTTCGCGCTCTCCGTGGCCGAGAGCGCCGAGCGCCCGGACCAGCCGAAGTCCTCCCTGGGCCTGACCGCCGCGGACTTCACCCTGGACCCCTTCACCACCTCCTACGCGGCCCGGGGCGAGGACCAGGAGGTCGCCGTCACGGCCCGCAAGGCGCTGAAGGACAAGGAGCTCAACTACCGGATCAACGGGGGCCGTACCCACGACGAGGACCTCGAGGCCTGGAAGGGCGGCGAGACCTACGGCGGCGAGGACAACAACTGGTTCGACGAGTACCGCGCCGAGGTCGAGGGCGCCAGGCCCGGCGACAAGGTCGAGGTCTGGTTCACCGGCCGCGACCGCGGCAAGCAGGTCTCCAGCGAGCACTTCACGTACACGGTGGCCGCACGGCCCCGCGCCGACGTGCTGGTGATCGCCGAGGAGGGCGCCCCGGCGCAGCACGCGCAGGAGTACGTGGAGGCCCTGAAGGCCAACGGCAAGAGCGCGGCGGTCTGGGACGTGGCCGTCCAGGGCGCCCCGCACCACCTCGGAGCCCTCTCCCACTTCCGTACGGCCGTCCACTACACCGGGGCCAAGTCCCCGGGCGGCGACACCCAGCTGGCGGTACGCGACTTCCTCAACGAGGGCGGCAAGCTGATCGAGGCCGGGGAGCTGGCGGGCGGCAACGCCCAGGTCGGCCGCGCCGTGACCAACGACTTCAGCCAGTACTTCCTCGGCGCCTACGGCCGCGCGGGGGTCACCGGCCCCACCGGCTTCACCGGCGCGGGCTCCCTGAGCGGAGCCAAGGGCGCCCTCGGTGACGCCACGGGCAACCCGCTCGACCGCCCGGGCTCCTACACGGTCACCTCCGACACCCTGCCCGCGGCGCAGTTCCCGCAGTTCAAGAGCGCGCAGGCGGGCCAGTACGCCGGAGTCGTGAACCCGTACGCCCCTTACGCCGGCGCCTCGATGGCCTCGGCCACGCACGCAGACGACGACTGGAAGCGCCTCACCCGCACCATCGACCTCACCGGGGTCACCGCGGCCGACCAGCCGAAGCTCAAGATGGCGCTCAACTGGAACACCGAGGAGGGCTACGACCACGCGGTCCTGGAGTCCCGTACCGCGGGCGGCGACGACTGGACCACGCTGCCCGACCTGGGCGGCCTGACCACCACCACCGTTCCGGAGGAGTGCGGGGCCGGGTTCTTCATCAACGGCCACCCGTTCCTGCGCCGCTACCTCACGCTCGACGCGGGCGGCTGCGCCCCGCAGGGGACCAGCGGCACCTGGAACTCCTTCACCGCTTCCTCCGGCGGCTGGAAGCAGGTCTCCTTCGACCTGAGCGCGTACGCGGGCAAGACCGTAGAGGTCTCCCTCGCCTACATCACTGACCCGGGCTCGGGCGGCCGCGGGGTCTTCGCGGACGAGGCCCGCGTCTCGATCGGCGGCGCCGACCAGGCGGCCGAGGGCTTCGAGTCCTCGTTCGGCGTCTGGACCGCCCAGGGCGCACCTGCCGGAAGCCCCGATGTTCCGGGCGATTGGTCCCGGTCGGGCGAGCTGTTCAAGTCCTACGCCTCGGTCACTACGCGTGACACCGTGCTCTTGGGCTTCGGCCTCGAACACGTGCCGGCCGCGGCGGACCGCGCCGTACTCGTCGGTAAGGCGCTCCGCTCGCTGAACCACTGATCAGAGGCCCTGACCGCGCTCACCGTGAGTGACCGGGCACAAAGTCCCCGAGGTCCCGTACTCGTCCTGTAGTGCGGGGCTTCGGGGCGTGTCACAGGATGGCCGATGTCACTCCGAAGCTCACGGAGAGGTAGTGTCGTAAGCGGTCGGGGACATCCCATACAGCTCGCTGGCGGACAGGCCGGCGCACCAACGAGGAGATCGGTTCGTGACGATCCGCGTAGGCATCAATGGTTTTGGCCGAATTGGCCGCAACTACTTCCGGGCGCTCCTGGAGCAGGGAGCGGACATCGAGATCGTCGGTGTCAACGACCTGACTGACAACGCAACCCTGGTTCACCTCCTCAAGTACGACACGATCCTGGGCCGTCTCAAGGCCGAGGTCAGCCACACCGACGACACCATCACCGTCGGTGGCAACACCTTCAAGACCTTTGCCGAGCGCGACCCCGCGAACCTCCCCTGGGGCGAGCTGGGCGCCGACATCGTCATCGAGTCGACCGGCATCTTCACCAAGAAGGCCGACGCCGCCAAGCACATCGCGGCCGGCGCGAAGAAGGTCCTCATCTCGGCTCCGGCCAAGGACGAGGACATCACGATCGTGATGGGCGTCAACCAGGAGAAGTACGACGCGGCCAACCACCACGTCATCTCCAACGCCTCCTGCACCACCAACTGCGTGGCGCCGATGGCCAAGGTCCTCCTGGAGAACTTCGGCATCGTCAAGGGCATGATGACGACGGTCCACGCGTACACGAACGACCAGCGCATCCTGGACTTCCCGCACTCGGACCTGCGCCGGGCGCGCGCGGCCGCCGAGAACATCATCCCGACCACCACCGGTGCCGCCAAGGCCACCGCGCTGGTCATCCCGGAGCTGGCGGGCAAGCTCGACGGCATCGCGATGCGCGTCCCGGTCCCCACCGGTTCCGTGACCGACCTCGTCATCGAGCTCGAGCGCGAAGTCACCAAGGACGAGGTCAACTCGGCCTTCCAGAAGGCCTCTCAGGGCCAGCTGAAGGGCATCCTGGACTACACCGAGGACGCGATCGTCTCTTCCGACATCGTGAACTGGCCGTACTCCTGCACCTTCGACTCCTCCCTGACCATGGTCCAGGGCAAGAGCGTCAAGGTCATCGGCTGGTACGACAACGAGTGGGGCTACTCCAACCGCCTCGTCGACCTGACCGTGTTCGTCGGCGGTCAGCTCTAAGCACCAAGGCAGGCACCACGATGTGAGCACCGGGGCTCGGGCAGCGCGATGAAGCGCTGTACGGGCCCTGTTGCTTGTCTCGTACCCCTCTCGTCCCGCACGGGTAAAGTCCTGGGCTGGGAAAAGGAGTAGAAAACAGCATGAAGACGATCGACGAACTTCTCGCCGAGGGCGTTTCCGGCAAGCGTGTCTTCGTACGCGCCGACCTCAACGTGCCCCTCTCGAACGGTGAGATCACCGATGACGGCCGCATCCGCGCCGTGCAGCCCACCATCGCGAAGCTCGCCGAGGCCGGCGCCCGCGTGATCGTGGCCTCGCACCTGGGCCGCCCCAAGGGCGCCCCGGACCCGGCCTTCTCGCTGGCGCCCGCCGCCGCCCGCCTCGGCGAGCTGCTCGGTACGGACGTCGCGTTCGCCACCGACACCGTCGGCACCTCCGCCAAGGAGACCGTCGCGGCCCTCGCCGACGGCCAGGTCGCCGTCATCGAGAACCTGCGCTTCAACGCCGGTGAGACCGCCAAGGACGACGCCGAGCGCGGCGCCTTCGCGGACCAGCTCGCCGAGCTGGCCGACGTCTACGTCGGCGACGGCTTCGGCGCTGTCCACCGCAAGCACGCCTCGGTCTTCGACCTCCCCGCGCGCCTCCCGCACGCGGCCGGCTACCTCATCGCCACCGAGGTCGGCGTCCTGAAGAAGCTGACCGCCGAGGTCAAGCGCCCGTACGTGGTCATCCTCGGCGGCGCCAAGGTCTCCGACAAGCTCGCCGTCATCGACGAGCTGCTCGGCAAGGCCGACCGCCTCCTCATCGGCGGCGGCATGGCGTACACCTTCCTCTACGCCAAGGGCTACGAGGTCGGCATCTCCCTGCTCCAGAAGGACCAGGTGGACGTCGTCAAGGAGTACATGGAGCGCGCCGAGAAGAACGGTGTCGAGCTGGTCCTCCCGGTCGACATCCTCGCCTCCAAGGACTTCCCGGACCTGAAGACCAAGGCTCCGGCGGACTTCATCACCGTCGACGCGGACAAGATCCCCGCCGACCAGGAGGGTCTGGACATCGGTCCCAGGACCCGCGAGCTGTACGCCTCTAAGATCGCCGACGCCGAGACCGTCTTCTGGAACGGCCCCGTGGGCGTCTTCGAGCACCCCGACTACGCCGGCGGCACCAGCGCCATCGCGCAGGCCCTCGTCGACAGCAACGCCTTCACCGTCGTCGGCGGTGGCGACTCGGCCGCCGCCGTGCGCACGCTCGGCTTCGACGAGAACGCTTTCGGCCACATTTCGACCGGTGGCGGCGCCTCCCTCGAGTACCTCGAGGGCAAGACGCTCCCCGGCCTCGCCGCACTGGAGGTCTGACCCTTAATGTCTGAGAACACCGCCGGCCGTACCCCGCTCATGGCGGGCAACTGGAAGATGAACCTCAATCACCTCGAGGCCATCGCCCACGTCCAGAAGCTCGCCTTCGCCCTGGCCGACAAGGACTACGACTTCGTCGAGGTCGCGGTCCTGCCGCCCTTCGTCGACCTCCGTTCGGTCCAGACCCTGGTCGACGGCGACAAGCTGAAGATCAAGTACGGCGCCCAGGACATCTCGGCCCACGACTCGGGCGCCTACACCGGCGAGATCTCCGGCCCGATGCTCTCGAAGCTGAAGTGCGCCTTCGTGGCCGTCGGCCACAGCGAGCGCCGCCAGTACCACGGCGAGAGCGACGAGATCTGCAACGCCAAGGTCAAGGCCGCCTACAAGCACGGGATCACCCCGATCCTGTGCGTCGGCGAGGGCCTGGACATCCGCAAGGCCGGCCAGCAGGTCGAGTACACGCTGAAGCAGCTCGACGGCGGCCTCAAGGACGTCCCGGCCGAGCAGGTCGAGTCCATCGTGATCGCGTACGAGCCCGTCTGGGCGATCGGGACCGGCGAGGTCGCCACCCCCGAGGACGCGCAGGAGGTCTGCGGTGCCATCCGCGTGCGCCTCGCGGAGCTGTACTCGCAGGAGCTGGCCGACAAGGTCCGCATCCAGTACGGCGGCTCGGTCAAGTCCGGCAACATCGCCGCGATCATGGCCCAGCCCGACGTCGACGGCGCCCTGATCGGCGGCGCGGCGCTGGACGCGGACGAGTTCGTGAAGATCGTCCGGTTCCGCGACCAGTGACGTTCATCGTGAGTATGCGGTAGGGCGGATCCGTCGTACCCTTGCGGGGGCCGAGCAGGCTGAACCAGCTGCCGGCCCCCGTGCTCGTAATCGGCACTGCGGGAACGCCGGAAAGCCAGTAAGCCAGGAAAGTAGGAATCAGCCGTGATTATGGGGTTCGAGATCGCCTTGGTCGTCTTCAGCGCCCTGCTGATGCTGCTCGTGCTGATGCACAAGGGCAAGGGCGGCGGTCTTTCCGACATGTTCGGCGGCGGTATGCAGTCGTCGGTCGGCGGCTCCTCGGTCGCGGAGCGCAACCTCGACCGCATCACCGTGGTGGTCGGACTGCTCTGGTTCGCCTGCATCGTCGTGCTCGGTCTGCTCGTGAAGGCGAGCGGCTGAACCGTTCTGGCCATTCCGGCAGTCCGGTCGGCTCCCCCCGGCCTATCATGAGGTCCGGCGTCCTTGTCTGGAATGGGTAACTCCATTCCTGGACGGGCGTCCCGCCTTACGTAGACTTGGGCGCCCGCGACGGAATCCACTCACGCTTCGCGGCACCATCACGCAGGGAGTTACGACCGTGGCAAGTGGCAACGCGATCCGTGGTAGTCGGGTCGGAGCGGGGCCGATGGGTGAGGCCGAGCGCGGCGAGTCCGCGCCCCGCCTCCGCATCTCCTTCTGGTGCTCGAACGGGCACGAGACGCAGCCGAGCTTCGCCAGCGACGCGCAGGTACCGGACACCTGGGACTGCCCGCGCTGCGGGTTCCCGGCCGGCCAGGACCGGGACAACCCGCCCGCGCCGCCGCGCACCGAGCCGTACAAGACGCACCTGGCGTACGTACGGGAGCGGCGCACCGACGCCGACGGCGAGGCGATCCTCGCCGAGGCGCTCGCCAAACTGCGCGGCGAGATCTGACGCGTTCCCACCGAACGACCCACGTGCCATCCGGCCCGGCCCGCAAGAGACTTGTCTCTTGCGGGCCGGGCCGCTTTGTGTCGGTTGTGCCGCTTCCCATCCCTTAGGTTGGAACCGGCGGGGCACGACAGGACAGGAAGTGGGTTGATGTCCGAGATGAACGCAAACCAGGCCGCCGCGCGAAGCGCGTCAAGCGAGGGTGGTGGTGGGCGACGGGAGGGCCGTATGAGGCTCAATCGGACGGCCGAGTGGCACGCACTCGGCAAGCACCGGGACGAGTTGGGGCAGACGCATCTGCGGGAGCTGTTCGAGGCGGATCCGGGCCGGGGAACCGGCTACACCCTGCGGGTCGGGGACCTGCACATCGACTACTCGAAGCACCTCGTGAACGACGAGACGCTGAGACTGCTGCGCGAACTGGCCGCGGCGACCGGCGTGGCCGCGCTGCGCGAGGCCATGTTCCGCGGCGAGAAGATCAACACGACCGAGGACCGGGCGGTCCTGCACACCGCGCTGCGCGCACCGGCCGACGCGGTCGTCGAGGTGGACGGGGAGAACGTCGTCCCCGCGGTGCACGCGGTCCTCGACAAGATGGCGGCCTTCGCCGACCGGGTCCGGTCGGGGGAGTGGACCGGCTTCACCGGCAAGCCCATCAAGAACGTCGTCAACGTCGGCATCGGCGGCTCCGACCTCGGCCCGGCGATGGCGTACGAAGCGCTGCGCGCCTTCTCCGACCGGGGCCTGACGGTCCGTTTCGTGTCCAACGTGGACGGCGCCGACCTGCACGAGGCCGTGCGCGACCTCGATCCGGCCGAGACGCTGTTCGTCATCGCGTCGAAGACCTTCACGACGATCGAGACCATCACCAACGCCACCTCGGCGCGGGAGTGGCTGCTCGCGGGCGTCGGCGGCGACGAGGCGGCCGTGGCACGGCACTTCGTGGCGCTCTCCACCAACGAGGAGAAGGTCTCCGCGTTCGGCATCGACACGGCCAACATGTTCGAGTTCTGGGACTGGGTCGGCGGACGCTACTCCTTCGACTCGGCCATCGGGCTCTCGCTGATGATCGCGATCGGCCCGGACGCCTTCCGCGAACTGCTCGGCGGATTCCACGCCATGGACGAGCACTTCCGCACGGCGCCCGCCGAGGAGAACGCCCCGCTGCTGCTGGGCCTGCTGGGGATCTGGTACGGCGCCTTCTTCGACGCCCAGTCGCACGCGGTGCTCCCGTACAGCCACTACCTCTCCCGGTTCACCGCGTACCTGCAGCAGCTGGACATGGAGTCCAACGGCAAGTCGGTGGACCGCGAGGGCAATCCGGTGGACTGGCAGACCGGGCCGGTGGTGTGGGGCACGCCCGGCACCAACGGCCAGCACGCCTACTACCAGTTGATCCACCAGGGCACCCGGGTGATCCCGGCGGACTTCATCGGCTTCGCGCGGCCGGTCGGCGAACTGCCGCCCGCGCTGGCGGCCCAGCACGACCTGCTGATGGCGAACTTCTTCGCGCAGACGCAGGCCCTGGCCTTCGGCAAGACGCCGGACGAGGTCCGGGCGGAGGGCGTCGCCGAACCGCTGGTCCCGCACAAGACCTTCGCGGGCAACCACCCGACGACGACGATCCTGGCGACCGAGCTCACTCCGGCGGTCCTGGGCCAGCTGATCGCGCTCTACGAGCACAAGGTGTTCGTCCAGGGCGCGGTGTGGAACATCGACTCCTTCGACCAGTGGGGCGTGGAGCTCGGGAAGGTACTGGCCAAGCGGGTCGAGCCGGCGCTGACCGACGGCACGGAGGTACCGGGCCTGGACGCGTCCACGCGCGCGCTGGTGGCCACGTACCGCTCGCTGCGGGGCCGCTGACCCCGGCCCGGCGAACGGCGACAGGGCCCGCTCTCCTCGGGGAGGGCGGGCCCTGTCGTGTTCCGCGTCTACGGGGTCAGGCGGAGGCCGGGGGGTACATGGCCGGCGGGAGCTTCGCCGCGGCCGCGCGGTCGAGGAGCCACAGGGTCCGGGAGCGGCCGTACGCGGCGGCCGCCGGTGCCTGGACCTCGCCCGCGCCGCCCAGGGCGATCGCCACGGCTCCGGCCTTGTCCTCGCCGGCCGCCAGCAGCCAGACCTCGCGGGCCGCCCGGATCGCCGGGAGGGTGAGCGAGATCCGGGTCGGCGGGGGCTTGGGCGCGCCGTGGACGCCGACGACGGTGCGCTCGCTCTCGCGGGACGCCGGGTGCTCGGGGAAGAGGGAGGCCACGTGCGTGTCCGGGCCGACGCCCAGCATCAGGACGTCGAAGCGGGGGACCGGTCCGTGGTCCTCGGGGCCGGAGGCCTTCCGGAGCTCCGCCGCGTAGGAGGCGGCCGCCGCGTCCACGTCGGCCCCGTACGGGCCGTCGGAGGCGGGCATGGCGTGGACCCGCGCGGGGTCCACCGGAACGGAGTCCAGCAGGGCCTCACGGGCCTGGACGTGGTTGCGCTCGGGGTCGTCGGCGGGCACGTAGCGCTCGTCGCCCCACCACAGGTCGATGCGCGACCAGTCGACGGCGTCCCGGGCCGGGGCCGCGGCCAGTGCGGCGAGCAGGCCGTTGCCGTTGCGGCCGCCGGTGAGGACCACCGACGCGGTGCCGCGGGCGGCCTGTGCGTCGACGATCTTCGTGATCAGCCGGGCGGCCGCGGCCTGGGCCATCAGCTCCTTGTCCCGG
Organism: Streptomyces sp. NPDC099050; assembly: GCF_044759865.1. NCBI lineage: Bacteria > Bacillati > Actinomycetota > Actinomycetes > Kitasatosporales > Streptomycetaceae > Streptomyces > Streptomyces sp. NPDC099050. Next base: position 497,013 of record NZ_JBIWAE010000002.1, read on the forward strand.
TGGACGACGACCTGGGGAGTCGTCATACCCATGTGCTGCCGCCTTGTCGGTAGTTCTGAGTCTTGTGGTGCGGGTACGAACGCCGCTGCGCGGGGCTGTTCCCGAGTGGGGGACAGCTCCGCGCAGCGGGGCCGTTACTTCGCCGCGGCCTTCTTGGCCGGCTTCGCCGGAGCGGGCTTCGCCGCCGGGGCGTCCGCCTTGGCCGGGGCGTCCGCCTTGGCCTCCGCCTTGGCGGGAGCCGGCTTCGCGGGCGCCGGCCCGGCCGTGGGGGCCAGTCGGGCCACGCCGAACTTCAGCGAGGCCTCGTAGGTGTTGTCCGGGTCCAGGCGGCGGAGTTCCTCCGCCAGCAGCTCGGCCGTGTCGCGGCGCTTCAGCGCCACCGCACGGTCGGGCTGCCCCGGCATGCACAGCGTGGCCAGCGCCCCGTCCGCCCGGTCCAGGACGATCTCGCCGTCCTTGGTCTCCAGACGGACCGCGGTGAGCCCGGGGCCCGCCGAGGAGGTGCGCTTGACGGGGACCTGGAGCCGGTCCGCGAGCCACATCGCCAGCAGCTCGCAGCTCGGGTTGTCGTCCTCGCCCTCGACCGTCGCCAAGGACACCGAGTGGACCTGCTGGTCGAGCGCCGCCGCCAGCATGGAGCGCCACGGGGTGATCCGGGTCCAGGACAGGTCCGTGTCCCCGGGCGCGTACGCCGCCGCCCGGCTGCCGAGCGCCTCGATCGGGTCCTCGGCGGAGTAGGTGTCCGTGATCCGGCGCTGGCCGAGCGAGCCCAGGGGGTCGCCCGCCAGGTCCTGGGGAGCACCCTCCGGCCACCAGACGACGACGGGCGCGTCCGGGAGCAGGAGCGGGAGAACCACCGACTGGGCGTGGTCGACCAGTTCGCCGTGCAGGCGCAGGACAACCGTTTCGCCGGTGCCCGAGTCCGTCCCGACGCGGACTTCCGCGTCGAGACGGGCGTCGCGGCGGCTGCGCGGCGAGCGGCTGACCCGCTTGATGACGACGACGATCCGCGAAGGGTGTTCGCGGGACGCGTCGTTCGCCGACTTGAGCGCGTCGTACGCGTTCTCCTCGTCGGTCACGATCACCAGCGTGAGCACCATCCCGATGGCCGGCGTGCCGATGTCCCGGCGCGCCTGCACCAACGAGGCGTTGATCTTGCTGGAGTTGGTCTCCGTGAGGTCGATCTTCATGGCCGGCGCCAGCTCCGTCCGTCTCGTGCGAGCATCTCGTCCGCCTCGACCGGTCCCCAGGTGCCCGACGGGTACTGGGCGGGCTTGCCGTGCGTGTCCCAGTACCGCTCGATCGGGTCGAGGATGTTCCAGGACAGCTCGACCTCCTGGTGGCGCGGGAACAGGTTCGCGTCACCCAGCAGCACGTCGAGGATCAGCCGCTCGTAGGCCTCGGGGCTCGACTCCGTGAAGGACTCGCCGTAGGCGAAGTCCATCGTCACGTCCCGGACCTCCATGGAGGTGCCCGGAACCTTGGAGCCGAAGCGCACCGTCACGCCCTCGTCCGGCTGGACCCGGATGACCAGGGCGTTCTGCCCCAGCTCCTCGGTCGCGCCCGATTCGAACGGCAGGTACGGGGCCCGCTTGAAGACGACCGCGATCTCGGTCACCCGGCGGCCCAGGCGCTTGCCCGTCCGCAGGTAGAACGGGACGCCCGCCCAGCGGCGGTTGTTGATCTCCAGGCGGATCGCCGCGTAGGTGTCGGTCTTCGACTTGGGGTCGATGCCGTCCTCTTCGAGGTACCCGACGACCTTCTCGCCGCCCTGCCACGCCGCCGAGTACTGGCCGCGCACGGTGTGCTTGCCCAGGTCCTCGGGCAGCTCCACGGCGGTGAGCACCTTGAGCTTCTCGGCCACCAGCGCCTTGGGGTGGAAGGAGCCGGGCTCCTCCATCGCGGTCAGCGCCAGCAGCTGGAGCAGGTGGTTCTGGATGACGTCGCGGGCCGCGCCGATGCCGTCGTAGTAGCCGGCCCGGCCGCCGATGCCGATGTCCTCGGCCATGGTGATCTGCACGTGGTCGACGTACGACCGGTTCCAGATCGGCTCGAACATCGTGTTGGCGAAGCGGAGCGCCAGGATGTTCTGGACGGTCTCCTTGCCCAGGTAGTGGTCGATCCGGAAGACCTCGTTGGGCGGGAAGACGTCGTGCACGAGCTGGTTGAGCTCCTGTGCACTGGCCAGGTCGTGCCCGAACGGCTTCTCGATGACCGCGCGCCGCCAGGATCCTTCCTTCTGCGCCAGCCCGTGCTTCTTGAGCTGGGCGACGACCTTGGGGAAGAACTTCGGCGGGACGGACAGGTAGAAGGCGAAGTTGCCGCCGGTGCCCTGCGCCTTGTCCAGCTCCTCGATCGTCGACTTCAGCGTCTCGAACGCCTGGTCGTCGTCGAAGTCGCCCTGGACGAAGCGGCAGCCCTGCACCAGCTGCTGCCACACCTCTTCACGGAAGGGCGTGCGCGCGTGCTGCTTGACCGCGTCGTGAACCTCCTGCGCGAAGTCCTCGTCCTGCCATTCGCGTCGGGCGAACCCGATCAGGGAGAAGCCCGGCGGGAGCAGGCCGCGGTTGGCGAGGTCGTAGACGGCAGGCATCAGCTTCTTGCGCGACAGGTCACCCGTAACGCCGAAAATGACCAGGCCGGACGGCCCCGCGATGCGCGGGAGCCGCCGGTCCTGTGCGTCACGAAGCGGGTTCGCTCCGTTTACAGACAAAGTGTTCAGGCCTCCGTGGGGGCGAGGCGCTCAAGCTCCGCCTCGGTCGACTTCAGCAGGTCGTTCCAGGACACCGCGAACTTCTCGACGCCCTCTTCCTCGAGCAGCTGCACCACATCGTCGTACGAAATGCCCAGCTTCGCGACCGCGGCGAGCTCGGCGCGCGCCTGCTCGTACGTGCCGCGGATGGTGTCGCCCGACACCTCGCCGTGGTCGGCGGTGGCTTCGAGGGTGCCCTCGGGCATGGTGTTCACGGTGCCGGGGGCGACCAGGTCCACCACGTACAGGGTGTCCTTGTACGCCGGGTCCTTGACGCCGGTCGAGGCCCAGAGCGGACGCTGCTTGTTGGCGTGCGCCTTGTCCAGGGCGGCCCAGCGCTCGGTGGTCTGTGCGGACTTGTCGGCAGAGCCGAACACCTCTTCGTAGGCCTCGTAGGCCAGACGGGCGTTCGCGAGCGCCGCCTTGCCCTTGAGGGCCTTGGTCTCGTCGGTGCCGACGGCGTCCAGGCGCTTGTCGATCTCGGAGTCCACGCGGGACACGAAGAAGGAGGCGACCGAGTGGATCTTGGAGAGGTCCAGGCCCGCGGCCTTCGCCTTCTCCAGGCCCGCCAGGTACGCGTCCATGACCTCGCGGTAGCGCTCCAGCGAGAAGATCAGCGTGACGTTGACGCTGATGCCCTTGCCGATGACCTCGGTGATCGCCGGCAGGCCGGCCTTGGTCGCCGGGATCTTGATGAGCGTGTTCGGGCGGTCCACCAGCCACGCGAGCTGCTTGGCCTCGGCGATGGTCGCCGCGGTGTTGTGGGCCAGGCGCGGGTCGACCTCGATCGAGACGCGGCCGTCCTGGCCCTCGGTCGCGTCGTACACCGGGCGCAGGATGTCGGCGGCGTCGCGGACGTCCGCCGTGGTGATCATGCGGATGGCCTCTTCGACGGTGACCTTGCGGGCGGCCAGGTCCGCGAGCTGCTGCTCGTACCCCTCGCCGCCGCTGATCGCCTTCTGGAAGATCGCCGGGTTGGTGGTGACACCGACCACGTGCTGCTGGTCGATGAGCTCGGCCAGGTTGCCGGACGTGATGCGCTTGCGGGACAGGTCGTCCAGCCAGATCGCCACGCCCTCGTCGGAAAGGCGCTTCAGTGCGTCTGTCATGGGAATTGCATCTCCTACTGGTCTGGGTGCGGGAGTCAGCGTGCGGCGGCGGCGAGCGACTCGCGTGCGGCGGCGGTCACGGCCTCGGCGGTGAGGCCGAACTCGCGGTACAGGACGGCGCCGTCGGCCGAGGCACCGAAGTGCTCCAGCGAGACGATCCGGCCCGCGTCGCCGACGTAGCGGTGCCAGGTCAGGCCGATGCCGGCCTCGACCGCGACACGCGCCTTGACCGAAGGCGGCAGGACGCTGTCCTTGTACTCCTGGGACTGCTCCTCGAACCACTCGACGGACGGCATCGAGACGACCCGGGCCGGGACGCCCTCGGCCTGCAGCGCCTCGCGCGCCGCGACGGCGAGCTGGACCTCGGAACCGGTGCCGATGAGGACGACCTGCGCGGGGCCGCCTTCGGCCTCGAAGAGCACGTACCCGCCCTTGGCGGCGTCCTCGTTGCGCTCGTAGGTCGGCACGCCCTGGCGGGTCAGGGCCAGACCGTGCGGGGCGCCCTTGCCGAAGACCTTCGTGTGGCGGCGCAGGATCTCGCGCCAGGCGATGGCCGTCTCGTTCGCGTCGGCCGGGCGGACCACGTTCAGGCCCGGGATGGCGCGCAGCGCGGCGACGTGCTCCACCGGCTGGTGGGTCGGGCCGTCCTCGCCGAGGCCGATGGAGTCGTGCGTCCACACGTAGGTGACGGGCACGTGCATCAGCGCGGAGAGGCGCACGGCGTTGCGCATGTAGTCGGAGAACACCAGGAAGGTGCCGCCGTAGATGCGGGTGTGGCCGTGCAGGGCGATGCCGTTCATGGCCGCGGCCATGGCGTGCTCGCGGATGCCGAAGTGGATGGTGCGGCCGTACGGGTCGGCCTCCGGCAGCGGGTTGCCCACCGGCAGGAACGAGGAGTTCTTGTCGATGGTGGTGTTGTTGGAGCCGGCCAGGTCGGCCGAGCCGCCCCACAGCTCCGGGATGACCGCGCCGAGCGCCTCGAGGACCTTGCCCGAGGCGGCGCGGGTGGCGACGCCCTTGCCGGCCTCGAAGACGGGGAGCTTGTCCTCCCAGCCCGCGGGCAGCTCGTTGGCGTTGATCCGGTCGAACTCGGCGGCGCGCTCGGCGTTGGCGGTGCGCCAGGCGGAGAACTCCTTCTCCCACGCGGCGCGGGCCTCGCGGCCGCGGTCGCCCAGCGCGCGGGTGTGCGCGATGACCTCGTCGGAGACCTCGAAGGTCTGCTCCGGGTCGAAGCCGAGGACGCGCTTGGTGGCGGCGACCTCGTCGTTGCCGAGGGCCGAGCCGTGCGAGGCCTCGGTGCCCTGGGCGTGCGGGGCCGGCCAGGCGATGATCGAGCGGGCCGCGATGAAGGAGGGGCGCTCCGTCTCGGCCTTGGCGGCCTGCAGCGCGGCGAACAGCGCCTTCGGGTCGAGGTCGCCGTTCTCCTGCTGCGCGACGCGCTGGACGTGCCAGCCGTACGCCTCGTAGCGCTTGAGGGTGTCCTCGGAGACGGCCGTCTCCGTGTCGCCCTCGATGGAGATGTGGTTGTCGTCCCACAGCAGCACCAGGTTGCCGAGCTTCTGGTGGCCGGCCAGCGCGGAGGCCTCGTGGGAGATGCCCTCCTGGAGGCAGCCGTCGCCCGCGATCGCGTAGATCATGTGGTCGAACGGGGAGGCGCCCGCGGGGGCCTCGGGGTCGAACAGGCCGCGCTCGTAGCGGGCGGCCATGGCCATGCCCACCGCGTTGGCGATGCCCTGGCCCAGCGGGCCGGTGGTGGTCTCGACGCCCGCGGTGTGGCCGTACTCCGGGTGGCCCGGGGTCTTCGAACCCCAGGTGCGGAAGGCCTTCAGGTCGTCCAGTTCCAGGCCGAACCCACCGAGGTACAGCTGGGTGTAGAGGGTCAGCGAGGAGTGACCCGCGGAGAGCACGAAACGGTCGCGGCCGACCCACTCCGGGTCCGCCGGGTCGTGCCGCATCACCTTCTGGAAGAGGGTGTACGCGGCGGGGGCCAGGCTCATCGCCGTACCGGGGTGGCCGTTACCGACCTTCTGGACCGCGTCGGCGGCCAGGATCCGTGCGGTGTCGACAGCACGCTGGTCCAGTTCGGTCCAGTCGAGCTCTGTGGTCGTCGGCTTGGTGCTCACCGTGGGTCAGGGCTCCTCTCCACATGTCTGGTTCCCGGTGACGAACGGTGCACCGGCGCGATTCCGAGCCTACCCCCGCCACAGCGTGCAGCTATTCGAGTACCCGCGGTCCGCGCGTGACGTCTCAGCGCCGATCGGACCAACACGGGGCGACCGGGGGCGACCCCCGCGCGGGACGAGCCAATGGCTACGTCTAGAGTGGCGTGGTACGCGCAAGCCTTTACGCGACCTTCATGTTTAAAAGGTTCACGTCGGAGCTTGCTGGATTCTCTGTCAGGGGTGTGCGTGACGGCCGTCGAATCCCGTCCAGCGGGGGTGCTCGGGACGAGCCCCGGTCACCGGCCGTTCGGGGCCCGGGCCATGGCTTTCGTGGCACTGACCAAGCCGCGGATCATCGAGCTTCTGCTCATCACGACCGTGCCGGTGATGTTCCTCGCCGAGCAGGGCGTGCCCTCGCTGTGGCTGGTCCTCGCCACCTGCTTCGGCGGTTACCTGTCCGCGGGCGGCGCCAACGCGCTGAACATGTACATCGACCGCGACATCGACGCGCTGATGGACCGGACCTCGGGACGCCCGCTGGTGACCGGCATGGTCAGCCCGCGCGAATGCCTGGTCTTCGGCATCACGCTCGGCGTCCTGTCCACCCTGTTCTTCGGGCTGCTGATCAACTGGCTGTCGGCCGCGCTCGCGCTCGGCGCGCTCCTCTTCTACGTCGTCGTCTACACGATGCTGTTGAAGCGGCGAACCTCGCAGAACATCGTGTGGGGCGGCATCGCGGGCTGCATGCCGGTGCTGATCGGCTGGTCGGCCGTGAAGAACGAGGTCTCCTGGGCCGCCGTCATCCTCTTCCTCGTCATCTTCTTCTGGACGCCGCCGCACTACTGGCCGCTGTCGATGAAGGTGAAGGACGACTACGCGCGGGTCGGCGTGCCGATGCTGCCGGTCGTCGCGGGCAACAAGGCCGTGGCCAAGCAGATCGTCCTCTACAGCTGGGTGATGGTGGCGGTCTCGCTGCTGCTGACCCCGCTGGGGTACACCGGCTGGTTCTACACCTCGGTCGCGCTGGTGGCCGGCGGCTGGTGGCTCTGGGAGGCGCACGGGCTCAACGCGCGCGCCAAGTCGGGCGTGACGGGCGCGAAGCTCAAGGAGATGCGGCTGTTCCACTGGTCGATCACCTACGTGTCGCTGCTCTTCGTCGCCGTGGCCGTGGACCCCTTCCTCCGCTGATCTTTCGCCGGGTCCTTCGGCAGCCGGTCCTTCCTCCGCTCGTTACCGGCCGGTAGCATGCCCTCCATGGCAGACACCGAGGAGACCGCCGCCACGGCGGACAAGAAGCAGGACCGTACGGCCGCGAAGCTGGCCAAGCAGATCGGCGCGTTCGCCAAGCTGCACGGCGGCGCCGAGGGCCACCTCGCGCACATCGGCCAGGCGGGCACCCGGATCGTCCTCGTCGGCACCGACGGCGAGTGGGGCGATCTGGTCGCCCCGGCCTACGGCACCGCGCGGCTCGCGGCCGGGAAGGCCGGGCTGACCCTCCACGAGGAGTTCGACGGCGAATTCGCCGCGCGGGTGCGGACGGGGCCGTACGAGTGGTCCCGGATGGCCGGAATGCAGCTCGGCGGAACCGCGAATCCCGCGGCCTGATCCGGTCGATCTTGGCTTGATCATTGACCTGATCGTTTCCGCGTCACCCGCTCGGTCAACAGCGCGAGCAACACCTCACACCCCGCTCACCCGTTAGGACGTGTGGAAGCCCCTTCCTCACGTCCGCAACGGGATGCCCGGATGATCGAAACGCCGCCCCTGGTGGACCAGTACTGCCAGGGAGTGCTCCGCACGGAGCTGGGCCTCGCCACTTTCGAGGCCCAGCTGATCCCCTCGGCCGGCCCGCCCGCCGCCGGCACCACCTTCTTCGACACCCAGACCGGCTTCGCGGTGCGCCGCTGGTGCCCGCCGCTGCTCGGGCTCGAACCGCACTGCGCCCCCGCCCGCTACCTCGCCCGGCGGCGCGAACTGGGCGCCGCCGAGTCGGCCCGCCGGCTGCTGCGCGGCTGCGGGGTCGGGGCCCGGCTCGTCGACACCGGGGTGCCCGGGGACCTCACCGGGACCAAGGAACTGGCCCTGGCGGGCGGAGCGGAGGCCTTCGAGCTGGTGCGGCCGGAGCTGCTGGCCGAGCGGGCGGCGGACACCGCCGGGACCGTCGCCGCCTTCCTGGCCGACCTCGCCGGAGCGGTCCACCGGGCCGCCGCCGGGGCCGTGGCCTTCAGCTGCGGGGCCGGGGAGGAGGGGCGCGCCTGGGCGGCGGCCCTGGAAGCCGCGCCCGAGCCGCCCGGTCCGGGCGAGGTGCGGGGCGCGGCCGGGCGCTGGCTGGCCGGGCGGGCCGGGGGCGGGGCCGTACGGGATCCCGTACTCCTGCGGCACCTGGCGTGGAGCGCGGTGTCCTCGGGGCTCCCGCTCCAGCTGCACACGGGCGGGGATTCGGGGGAGCCGGAGCGGCTGACCGGGTTCCTGCGGGCGACCGAGGGGCTGGGGGCCCGGCTGGTCCTGCTCGGCGGGTACCCGCACCACCGGCAGGCGGCGGGGCTGGCCGCGGCCTTCCCGCACGTCCACGCCGACCTCGGCGCGGCGCTGGGCTCCACGGGGGCGCGGGCGGCCGCGGTCCTGGCGGAGTGCCTGGAGACCGCGCCGTTCGGGAAACTGATGTTCTCCGGCGGCGGACGGCAACTGCCCGAACTGCACGCGGTGGGCGCGCTGGCCTTCCGGGAGGCGCTCGGCCGGGTGCTCGGCGGCTGGGTCGCCGACGGCTCCTGGTCCTGGCGGGACGCGGAGCGGGTGGCGGCGATGGTCGCGGCGGGCAATGCCCGCCGCGTCTACCGGCTGGACGAACGGGGCTGACGGGACGGGGCTGACGGGACGGGACCCGCGCGCGGGTCCCGCCTCCGGAGGGTCAGACCGCCGCGAGCCGGGCGTCGTCGTCCTGCGCCGGGATGCCGGCCCGCTCGGACGGACGCTCGCGCAGGCTCAGCACCACGCGGAGCACCGAGATCCACACCAGGCAGGAGCCGAGCATGTGGGCGGCGACCAGGGCCTCGGGCACCTCGGTGAAGTACTGGACGTAGCCGATGGCGCCCTGGGAGAGCAGCACGATTAGCAGGTCGCGGGCGCGCGCCCGGGTGTCGACGGGGGCGTCGACCACGCGCAGCACCAGCCACATGGCGACGGCGAGCGCGCAGACCACCCAGGCCGAGATCGCGTGCACGTGGGCGGTGGCCGACCAGTCGAACGGCATCCGCTTGATCTCGCTGCTGTCGCCGGCGTGCGGGCCGGATCCGGTGACGACCGTGCCGGCCGCGATCAGGACGACGGTGGCCGCGGTCAGCGCCCACGCGAGCTTGCGCACCGGGGCGGGCACGCGCGGCCGGGCCGGGCCGTCACCCTCGCGGGTGCGCTGCCAGGTGATCGTCGTCACGGTGATCAGCGAGGTGGCGAGCATGAAGTGCCCGGCCACGCTGTAGGGGTTGAGACCCGTCAGGACGGTGATGCCGCCGAGGACCGCGTTGCCCATCACGATGGCGAACTGGAGCCATCCGAGCCGGGTCAGCGACCTCCGCCACGGCTTGGCGCAGCGGGCGGCGGTGATCGCCCAGCCAACGGCCGCGCAGAGCACGTACGTCAGCATGCGGTTGCCGAACTCGATGGCCCCGTGGAAACCCTGCTCCTGGGTCACGATCAGGCTGTCGCTCGTGCACTTGGGCCAGGTGTCGCAGCCGAGTCCGGATCCGGTCAGCCGCACCGCGCCGCCGGTGACGACGATGACGATGCTCATGAGCACGGCCGCCAGCGCGGCCCGCTGGACGGTCCGGGGTGAGGGAGTCCAGCGGCTGGCGAGGTATGAGAGGGGGGTCAACACGGCACTTATCGTACGCGGACACTTGTGCAAAGTTTCACGAGGGGGTGGCGGTCGTTCCGTCAGGGCCGATGACCAGCCGGAACAGGGCTCCGGCCGGGTCGCCTTCGGTGTGCCACCACACGCGGATGCGCCAATGCGCGGCCTCGCCCGGGTAGTCGGCCGAAGCCGCGAAGCCGTGTACCAATTCGACCCCTACGTCCTCGGCTGTCCTGTTTCGCACTTCCGCCCCGCTGTGCCAGGGATGTGGCTGCGCGTTCCACAGCCCGTCGGAGCCGCGGACCTCGACGCGCCACACCGCGACCCAGGGGGTCACCTCCAGCATCGTGTGGACCTGGTCGGGGTCCAGGCCCAGCCTCGCGGCGATCTCCTCCTCCGGGGCGCCCTGGATCCGGGCGCCCACCACGGCCTGGGGCAGCAGCCGTTCGGGCAGCAGCCCGCGCGTGCGCAGGCCCACCAGGGAGGCGAAGGGCAGGAAGCGCAGCCGCAGTTCGAGCTGGCGGCCGATGTGGTCCAGGGCCTCTTCGGCCTCCTGCGACTCGTCGGAGCCGGGATCGGCGAGCAGGAGCCGCCGGAAGGAGCCCTCGGCGTCGACCGCCCAGGCCACGGACTCCTCGGCCAGCCCCAGCTCCGCGAGCCGGTCGCCGAGGAACACCTTCGCCTGCGCGAGGCCCCGCTGATTGACCGGATCCTCCTGGTCCAGGGCCGCCCAGACCTCCACCGCGCCGTGTGTCAGGTCCCTGGCCCGATCGCCGGCGGCCTGCTCCATGGGAGTCGGGCCGCTCTCGGAGCCCGGGCCCAGCGGGTGCTTCGGCAGCCGCTCCCCGTCGCTGAGGGGCCAGGACAGCCAGACCCCCTGGTTGATCAGGCCCCGGGCGTACCAGCGGGCGTACTCGGCCGCGTGCCCGGCCGCCTGCTGCGAGAACCGCAGCCCCTCCTCGATCGCGGCCAGTGCCCCGGCCCTGTCCCCGTCGGCGAACCGGCGGGCCGCCAGGTCACCGAGGCGCAGACCCAGCCGGGCCGCGCACTCGGGGTCCGCGCGGGCCGGCTCGCGCAGGGCTCCGATCAGCTCGGCGAGCAGGGCGTCGGCCTCCGCCGGCTCCGCGTGCGCCGCGCCCGACCGGATCCGTGCCCACTGTTCGTCCAGCCGCAGAACGGCCTCCCGCTGCGCCATGCCGCCCCCCGGCGTCTGTGGTGCGCTCCCCTGTGGAGGCGACCATCCTCCTGCCAGGGGAACGCACGGGGGAAGGGATTCACTCCCAGCGGAACGTGCGCGCCGCGGCCCCCAGGCCGAGTACCGCCCAGACCGCCAGGATCGCCGCGTCGCCCCACGGCAGCGCGGCCCCGTGCTGGAGCACCTCGCGCAGCCCGTCCGAGAGGGCGGTGATCGGGAGCAGGCCGAGGACGGACTGCACCGCGCCGGGGAACTTCTCCATCGGCACGATCACCCCGCCGCCGACCAGGAGCAGCAGGAAGACCAGGTTGGCCGCGGCCAGGGTGGCCTCCGCCCGGAGGGTGCCGGCCATCAGCAGGCCGAGCCCGGAGAAGGCGGCGGTGCCGAGCAGGATCAGCGCGGCGACGGACAGCGGGTTCCCGTGCGGGGACCAGCCCAGGGCGAAGGCGATCACCGTCAGCAGGGCGATCTGCAGCACCTCGGTGACCAGTACGGACAGCGTCTTGGCGGCCATCAGGGCCCAGCGCGGCAGCGGGGAGGCCCCCAGCCGCTTGAGGACCCCATAGCGCCGGTCGAAGCCGGTGGCGATGGCCTGGCCGGTGAAGGCGGTGGACATCACGGCCAGCGCCAGGATCCCGGGGGCGAGGAAGTCCACCGACTTGCCCGAGCCGCCCTCTTGAACAGGCACAGTGACGATGTCGACGGCGGAGAAGAGGGTCAGCAGCAGCGCCGGGATGATCACGGTCAGCAGGAGCTGCTCGCCGTTGCGCAGCAGCATCCGGGTCTCCAGCGCGGTCTGCGCCAGGATCATGCGGGACACGGGCGCGGCCCCCGGGCGGGGGGTGAACGTACCGGCGCTCATGCGCGCAGCTCCTTGCCCGTGAGTTCGAGGCCGTGTCTTCCCGGGGGACAACCCCCGGACCCCCGGCGGGGGTCGGTGGCGATCGGCGTCATGAACGCAGCTCCTTACCGGTGAGCTCCAGAAAAACGTCTTCGAGGGTGTGCCGCTCCACCGAGAGGCTGTCGGGCATCACCCCGTGCTGCGCGCACCAGGAGGCGACGGTGGCCAGCAGCTGGGGGTCGACGTCGCCGGTGACCCGGTAGACGCCGGGGAGGAGCTCGGCGGCCCGGGTGCCGTCGGGCAGGGCCTTCAGCAGGGAGCCGACGTCGAGGGAGGGGCGGCCGGTGAAGCGCAGGGTGTTCTCGGCGCCGCCGCGGCACAGGGCGTCGGGGGTGCCGTGGGCGATGACCTTGCCGGCGTCGACGATGGCGACCTCGTCGGCGAGCTGCTCGGCCTCGTCCATGTGGTGGGTCGTGAGGACGACGGAGACCCCGTCGGCGCGCAGTTCCCGTACGAGTTCCCAGGTCGCGCGGCGGGCCTGCGGGTCGAGGCCGGCGGTCGGCTCGTCCAGGAAGACCAGCTCGGGGCGGCCGACGACGGCCATGGCGAGGGCCAGGCGCTGCTGCTGGCCGCCGGAGAGCCGGCGGTAGGCGGTGCGGCCGCAGCCGCCGAGGCCGAGGCGTTCCACCAGGGCGGGGACGTCCAGGGGGTCGGCGTAGAGCTTGGCCATGTGGCGCAGCATCTCGACGGCCCGGGCGCCGGAGTAGACGCCGCCGGACTGGAGCATCACGCCGATGCGCGGGCGCAGGGACTCGGCCTGGGTGACGGGGTCGAGGCCGAGGACGCGAACGGATCCGGCGTCGGGGCGGCGGTAGCCCTCGCAGGTTTCCACAGTGGTCGTTTTGCCCGCGCCGTTGGGACCAAGGACTGCGGTGACCGAGGCCCTCCGGACGGTGAGGTCCAGGCCGTCCACCGCGGTTTTGGGGCCGTACCGCTTCACCAGTCCGCGGATTTCCACGGCGGGGTCGTTGCTCATGGGGAGTGAGTCTACGGAGCCGTGGGAGGTGACCGGGGTGGGGTCGTAGGTCCTGCCCCCGAAGGGTCACGGACCTGCGCATTCGTGACTTTATCGTCCGTCCGGGAGCGGGGCCGGGGCCTAACGTCGGATGGTGGACAGCATCGCTCAGAACATCGAAGCCACCTCGGGGCAGGCCGAGCACAAGGCCCATGACCTCGGGCATCCGCCGCGCTACTTCGTGTCGGCGATGCTCGCGGGGGCCTACATCGCGATCGGCGAGGTGCTGCTCCTGGTCGCGATCTCGCCGTTCGTGGCCAAGGGCTCGCCGGCCGTGAAACTGCTGGAGGGCGCGGTCTTCCCGATCGCCCTGACCATCGTGATGTTCGCCGGCGCCCAGCTCTTCACGAGCAATGTGATGGTCATGCTGGTCGGCGCCCTGTCGGGGCGGACCGGCCCCCGGGACCTGATCCTCTCCTGGACGCTCTCGCTGGCCGGGAACCTGGTCGGAGCGTTCGCCTTCGGGGCCATGGTGCACGCCTCGGGCGTGGCCTCCTCGCCCTCGGCGCGCTCCATGCTCACCGAGATGGTGCACGGGAAGATGGCGCTGAGCGGCGGGCAGCTGTTCTGGCGCGCGGTGCTCTGCAACATGCTCGTCTGCCTGGCCATCTGGATGTTCACCCGGGCCCGCGGCGATGCCGCCAAGATTTTCGTCCTGTGGCTGCCCGTGGCTGTTTTTGTCGCCGTCGGATTCGAACACTGTGTAGCGAACATGGCTGTTTTCAGCCTCGCGATCCTGGATGGCTCAGCGGGGTTCGGTGATCTTTTCCGCAATTTGATGTTCACCGTGCCCGGGAACATCGTGGGCGGAGGATTGCTGGTGGGAGCCGTGTACTGGTTCACCGGCGGGGCCCTGCGGGAAGGCGGAGAGTCCACTTCCGCTTAACGCTCCGTAGATAAATAAGGTAACCCTTAGTGATGGAGGCCACCAGAGGTGGCCTCCATCACGGCTTGTCGGGGCCCGGCTAATTACGCAACAATGGCGTTGTGAAATACGGCGAACGGATGAGCGAGGCCCCCCAGGGCGAACTCGCGACCGGGGAGCGGTCAACCCGCAACCGGGTCGCGCGGTCGATCCTGGACCACGGCCCTTCCACCGTCGCCGACCTCGCCCAGCGCCTCGGCCTCACCCAGGCCGCCGTCCGCCGCCACCTGGACACGCTCGTCACGGACGACGTGGTCGAACCCCGTGAGCAGCGCGTGTACGGGGCGCGGACACGAGGCCGGCCCGCCAAGGTCTTCGCGCTGACCGACTGCGGTCGTGACGCCTTCGACCAGTCCTACGACTCGCTCGCCGCCGACGCCATGCGCTGGATCGCGCAGGCCGCCGGGGGCGGGGAGCAGGGCGAGGCGGCCGTGGCCGCCTTCGCGAAGGCCAGGCTGACGGCGCAGGCGGAGACCTACCGCGAAGCCGTGGAAGCGGCCGGCCCCGAGGGGCGCACCGAGGCCCTTGCCAAGGCGTTGACCGGAGACGGGTACGCTGCTACGGCGAAGAGCGCTCCCGGTCCGCACAGCGGTGAACAGCTCTGCCAGCACCACTGCCCGGTCGCACACGTCGCCGAGCAGTTCCCGCAGCTCTGCGAGGCGGAGACCGAGGTCTTCTCCCGCCTGCTCGGGACGCACGTGCAGCGTCTCGCCACGATCGCCCACGGCGACGGGGTGTGCACCACGTTCATTCCACGCAGTGGGAACGGCGTCGGTGCCACAGGCGCCACACAGACCGACACATCAGTATCTGCAAGTACGGCCGGGAGGAACCCCGCATGACCACGGAGACTGCTCACCCTGAGCTCGATGGCCTGGGCACCTACGAATACGGATGGGTCGACTCCGACGCGGCCGGTGCGGTCGCCAAGCGAGGCCTGTCCGAGGAGGTCGTCCGCGACATCTCGGCGAAGAAGTCCGAGCCGGAGTGGATGCTGAACCTCCGTCTCAAGGGCCTCAAGCTGTTCGGCAAGAAGCCCATGCCCAACTGGGGTTCCGACCTCTCGGGCATCGACTTCGACAACATCAAGTACTTCGTGCGTTCCACCGAGAAGCAGGCCGCTTCGTGGGAGGACCTGCCGGAGGACATCAAGAACACGTACGACCGGCTCGGCATCCCGGAGGCGGAGAAGCAGCGCCTCGTCGCCGGTGTCGCCGCCCAGTACGAGTCCGAGGTCGTCTACCACCAGATCCGTGAGGACCTGGAGGAGCAGGGCGTCATCTTCCTCGACACGGACACCGCGCTCAAGGAGCACCCGGAGCTCTTCCAGGAGTACTTCGGCACGGTCATCCCGGTCGGCGACAACAAGTTCGCCTCGCTGAACACCGCCGTGTGGTCGGGCGGCTCGTTCATCTACGTCCCCAAGGGCGTCAAGGTCGACATCCCGCTCCAGGCCTACTTCCGTATCAACACGGAGAACATGGGCCAGTTCGAGCGGACGCTGATCATCGTGGACGAGGACGCCTACGTCCACTACGTCGAGGGCTGCACCGCCCCGATCTACTCCTCGGACTCGCTGCACAGCGCCGTGGTCGAGATCATCGTGAAGAAGGGCGGCCGCTGCCGCTACACGACGATCCAGAACTGGTCGAACAACGTCTACAACCTGGTCACCAAGCGCGCCGTGGCGTACGAGGGCGCGACCATGGAGTGGATCGACGGCAACATCGGTTCCAAGGTCACCATGAAGTACCCGGCCGTCTACCTGATGGGCGAGCACGCCAAGGGCGAGACCCTCTCCATCGCCTTCGCGGGCGAGGGCCAGCACCAGGACGCCGGCTCCAAGATGGTCCACATGGCGCCGAACACCTCCTCCAACATCGTCTCGAAGTCGGTGGCCCGAGGCGGCGGCCGCACCTCGTACCGCGGTCTGGTCGAGATCGGCGAAGGCGCCCACGGCTCCAAGTCCAACGTGCTGTGCGACGCGCTCCTGGTCGACACCATCTCCCGCTCGGACACCTACCCCTACGTGGACGTCCGCGAGGACGACGTGTCCATGGGCCACGAGGCGACCGTCTCCAAGGTCTCCGACGACCAGCTCTTCTACCTGATGAGCCGCGGTCTGACGGAGTTCGAGGCCATGGCGATGATCGTGCGCGGCTTCGTCGAGCCGATCGCCCGTGAGCTGCCGATGGAGTACGCGCTGGAGCTGAACCGGCTGATCGAGCTGCAGATGGAAGGCTCGGTCGGTTAGTCCCGGCCCGCCCGACGTCCCGCAGTAGATTCTTTAAGGAAGAGAGCAACACGACAGCCATGGCTGAGGCTCAGAACGCCCCCAAGGACCTGACGGTCCAGGGAGGTACCCCCGCGGCGGGTTCCACCACCGCCGGCGCGATCGCGGTGGCCGCCGAGTCGACCGTCGCCACCCGGATGAGTGCCCCCCCGTCCTTCGACGTGGCGGACTTCCCCGTGCCCACCGGCCGCGAGGAGGAGTGGCGCTTCACGCCGCTCGCCCGCCTCAAGGGTCTGCACGACGGCACCGCGGTCGCCAACGGCACCATGAAGGCCCAGATCGACGCGCCCGACGTGGTCACGATCGAGTCCGTGGAGCGCGGCGACGCGCGCATCGGCAAGGCCGGCACCCCGGTGGACCGGATCGCCGCCCAGGCGTTCTCGTCCTTCGCCAAGGCCACGGTCGTGACCGTGCCCAAGGAAGCGGTGCTCACCGAGCCCGTGCGCGTCACGCTGCACGGCGAGGGCGGCACCACCTTCGGTCACACCGTCTTCGACGTGAAGGCCTTCGCCGAGGCCGTCATCGTCATCGACCACACCGGTGACGGTGTGCGCGCCGCCAACGTGGACTTCCTCGTCGGCGACGGCGCCAAGCTCACCGTGGTCTCCGTGCAGGACTGGGACGACACCGCCGTCCACGTGTCCCAGCACAACGCGCTGATCGGCCGCGACGCGACCTTCAAGTCGATCGTGGTCACCTTCGGCGGCGACCTCGTACGCCTGCACCCGCGCGTGAACTACGCGGGCCCCGGCGGCGAGGCCGAGCTCCTCGGCCTGTACTTCACGGACGCCGGTCAGCACCAGGAGCACCGCCTCCTGGTCGACCACAAGGCCCCGCACTGCAAGTCGCACGTGGTCTACAAGGGCGCGCTCCAGGGCCAGGACGCCCACGCCGTCTGGATCGGTGACGTGCTCATCGAGAAGACCGCCGAGGGCACCGACACCTACGAGATGAACCGCAACCTCGTCCTCACGGACGGCGCGCGGGTCGACTCGGTGCCGAACCTGGAGATCGAGACCGGCGAGATCGTCGGCGCCGGCCACGCCTCCGCGACCGGCCGCTTCGACGACGAGCAGCTCTTCTACCTGCAGTCCCGCGGCATCCCGGCCGACGAGGCCCGCCGCCTGGTCGTGCGCGGCTTCTTCGCCGAGCTCGTCCAGCAGATCGGTGTCGACGACATCGAGGAGCGCCTGCTCGCCAAGATCGAGACCGAGCTCCAGGGTTCCGTCTGATGACTTACGTCAAGGCCTGTGCGCTGAGCGAGCTGGAGGAGAACGCCCCCAAGAGGGTCGAGCTCGACGGCACGCCGGTGTCCATCGTCCGCGCCGAGGGGGAGGTGTTCGCGATCAACGACATCTGCTCGCACGCGAACGTCTCGCTCTCGGAGGGCGAGGTCGAAGACTGCATGATCGAGTGCTGGCTGCACGGCTCGGCCTTCGACCTGCGCACCGGCAAGCCGTCCGGCCTGCCCGCGACGCGCCCCGTCCCCGTATACCCCGTAAAGATCGAAGGAGACGACGTGCTCGTCTCCCTCACCCAGGAGTCCTGAGGTATCCATGGCAACGCTTGAAATCCACGACCTGCACGTCTCCGTCGAGGCCGAGCACGGCGCCCGCGAGATCCTCAAGGGCGTCGACCTCACCATCAAGCAGGGTGAGACGCACGCCATCATGGGTCCGAACGGCTCCGGCAAGTCCACCCTCGCCTACGCGCTGGCCGGTCACCCGAAGTACACCATCACCAAGGGCACCGTGACCCTCGACGGCGAAGACGTCCTGGAGATGTCCGTCGATGAGCGCGCCCGCGCCGGCGTCTTCCTCGCGATGCAGTACCCGGTCGAGATCCCCGGCGTCTCGGTCTCCAACTTCCTGCGCACCTCGGCCACCGCCATCCGCGGCGAGGCCCCGAAGCTGCGCACCTGGGTGAAGGAGGTCAAGTCCGCGATGGAGCAGCTCCAGATGGACACGGCCTTCGCCGAGCGCAACGTCAACGAGGGCTTCTCCGGCGGTGAGAAGAAGCGCCACGAGATCCTGCAGCTGGAGCTCCTGAAGCCGAAGATCGCGATCCTCGACGAGACCGACTCCGGCCTCGACGTCGACGCCCTGCGCCAGGTCTCCGAGGGCGTCAACCGCGTCCGCAACACGGGCGAGGTCGGCACCCTGCTGATCACGCACTACACGCGGATCCTCCGCTACATCAAGCCCGACTTCGTCCACGTCTTCTCCGAGGGCCGCATCGTCGAGTCCGGCGGCGCCGAGCTCGCCGACAAGCTGGAGGCGGAAGGCTACGAGTCCTACAGCACGAAGGGTGGCGCGACCGCGTGACACAGCTGCCTGGCCTCCTCGTCGACATCGAGGCGATCCGCAAGGACTTCCCCCTTCTGGATCGTGTGGTCCACGACGGGAAGAAGATCGTTTACCTGGACAACGCTGCGACCTCGCAGAAGCCGCGCCAGGTGCTCGACGCGCTGAACGAGTACTACGAGCAGCACAATGCCAACGTCCACCGCGGCGTGCACGTGCTCGCCGAGGAGGCCACGGCGCTGTACGAGGGCGCCCGCGACAAGGTCGCCGCCTTCATCAACGCGCCGAGCCGCAACGAGGTGATCTTCACCAAGAACGCCTCGGAGTCGCTCAACCTGGTCGCGAACATGCTCGGCTGGGCGGACGAGCCCTACCGGGTCGACCGCGAGACCGAGATCGCCATCACGGAGATGGAGCACCACTCCAACATCGTGCCGTGGCAGCTGCTCTCGCAGCGCACCGGCGCGAAGCTGAAGTGGTTCGGCCTCACCGACGACGGCCGGCTCGACCTGTCCAACATCGAAGAGGTCATCACGGAGAAGACGAAGATCGTCTCCTTCACGCTGGTCTCCAACATCATGGGCACGGTCAACCCGACCGAGGCGATCGTCCGGCGCGCGCAGGAAGTCGGCGCGCTGGTGCTGATCGACGCCTCGCAGGCCGCACCGCACATGCCGCTCGACGTGCAGGCGCTCGGCGCCGACTTCGTGGCCTTCACCGGCCACAAGATGTGCGGCCCGACCGGCATCGGCGTCCTCTGGGGCCGCCAGGAGCTGCTCGAGGACCTGCCGCCCTTCCTGGGCGGCGGCGAGATGATCGAAACCGTCTCGATGCACTCCTCGACCTACGCCCCGGCGCCCCACAAGTTCGAGGCCGGTACGCCCCCGATCGCCCAGGCCGTAGGCCTCGGCGCGGCCGTGGACTACCTGACCGCGATCGGCATGGACAAGATCGCCGCGCACGAGCACGCGATCACCGAGTACGCGATCAAGCGCCTCGCGGAGGTCCCGGACCTGCGCATCATCGGCCCCACCACGGCCGAGGACCGCGGCGCCGCGATCTCCTTCGTGCTCGGCGACATCCACCCGCACGACGTCGGCCAGGTACTGGACGAGCAGGGCATCGCGGTCCGCGTGGGACACCACTGCGCCCGCCCGGTCTGTCTCCGGTACGGAATTCCGGCGACGACGCGAGCGTCTTTCTATCTGTACTCCTCTCCGGCCGAGGTCGACGCACTGATCGACGGGCTGGAGCACGTGCGGAACTTCTTCGGATAAGACGAAGCGACGAAGGTGACGAGGGCGCAGTGAAGCTGGAATCCCTGTACCAGGAACTGATCCTGGACCACTACAAGCACCCGCGCGGGCGAGGCCTGCGCGACGGCGACGCCGAGGTGCACCACGTCAACCCGACGTGCGGTGACGAGATCACCCTGCGCGTGAAGTACGACGGCGAGACCCTCACGGACATCTCGTACGAGGGCCAGGGCTGCTCCATCAGCCAGGCCGGCGCGTCGATACTGAACGAGCTGCTCGTCGGCAAGGAGCTGGGCGAGGCGCGGAAGATCCAGGAAGTCTTCCTGGAGCTGATGCAGTCCAAGGGCAAGATGGAGCCCGACGAGGCCATGGAGGAGGTGCTGGAGGACGCGGTCGCGTTCGCCGGCGTCTCCAAGTACCCGGCCCGGGTGAAGTGCGCCCTGCTGAGCTGGATGGCGTGGAAGGACGCGACCGCCCAGGCACTGGGCGACGCCGAGAGGAAGACGGCATGACCGAGAACGCGACGCCCGAGGCGTCCATCAAGCCGGCCACCGAGGAAGAGGTCCGCGAGGCCCTCTACGACGTGGTCGACCCCGAGCTGGGCATCGACGTGGTCAACCTGGGCCTGATCTACGGCATCCACGTCGACGACGCGAACATCGCGACCCTCGACATGACCCTCACCTCGGCGGCCTGCCCGCTGACGGACGTCATCGAGGACCAGGCGAAGTCGGCCACGGACGGCATCGTCAGCGAACTGCGCATCAACTGGGTGTGGATGCCGCCGTGGGGCCCGGACAAGATCACGGACGACGGTCGCGAGCAGCTGCGCGCGCTCGGGTTCAACGTCTGATCGACGCCTGCCCCGTATGACCCTTCACGACGGCCGTCCGACGGCCGGGTGAACGAACGACCCCCGGCACGGGTGTGCCGGGGGTCGTCTGTTTTCCCGTCGGACCGCCCGCGTGCACCGGGAGTTGGCCACGGTGGCCGAATCTTCTCGACGGCCGTCACGACGTGACGGCGTACACGAGAGGACCCTCCGTTGACCGTTCGCCTTTCGCCGGCACGCCGCCTCGGTGCCGTGGGAGCCGCCGGGGCCGCCGCCCTGCTCGCCGCAGGACTGGCCGCGCCCGCCCACGCCGCTCAGGAAGCCGCCGCCGAACCGAGCATCGCGCTCTCCGCCGGGCACCTGTCCGGGGCCGTCGGCGCGATCGGCGACCCGGCCGTCACCGTGGACATCGCGCAGGAGGGGATGCCCGCCGCCTTCCTGAAGGTCGAGGTCCTCTCCTCCAGCAACCCGGCGGTCGCCGGGCCCGGCGACGTGCGCATCGCACGGACCTGGCAGGGCGACCGCCAACTGACCGTCCACCCGAAGGCCCAGGGTTACACCGACCTGACGCTCCGGGTGACCGGCCGCGGCGGCAAGACGGCCACGGCCACCCTCTCCTACGCCGCTTCCGCGCGAGTGGGCACCGGCGCCTTCACCACCCGCTACCTCACGGGCTCCGCCGACTCCTCGGCCGCCGTGGACGTCGGCGGCGGCTACGCGCTGGTGGCCGACGACGAGACCAACGTGCTGCGCCTGTACGACCGGCTGCGCTCGGGCGCCCCCGTGAAGACCTGGGACCTCGGCCCCGCGCTCGGCATCAAGAAGGAAGCCGACATCGAGGCCGCCGCCCGCGTCGGCGACACCGTGTACTGGACGGGGTCGCTCGGCAACAACAAGGACGGCAAGTACAAGGCCGAGCGCAACACCGTCTTCACCACCCGGCTCACCGGGTCGGGCGCCGACACCGAGATCACCTTCGGCTCCGCCTACAAGGGCCTGCGCGAGGACCTGATCGCCTGGGACACGGCGAACGGGAACCGCTACGGCTTCGCGGCGGGCACGGCGGCCGGCAAGATCCCCAAGAGCATCGACGGGTTCAACGTGGAGGGACTGGAGTTCGCTCCCGGTTCCGCCACCACCGCCTACCTGGGCTTCCGCGCCCCGCTGGCGCCCGCCGTGCCCGGCGGCAAGGCACTGGTCGTGCCCGTCACCAACATCGACCAGGTCGTAGCCGGCGCGGCCAAGGCGGTCTTCGGCGAGCCCGTGGAGATGGACCTGGGCGGGCTCGCGATCCGTGACATCCGCAAGAACACGGCGAACCAGTACCTGATCCTGGCCGGTTCCTGGGCGGCGGACGACAACTCCGACCCCTACGCCCTTTACCAGTGGGACGGGATCGCGGGCCACGCCCCGGTCAAGCGGACCGACCTGCCGACCACCGACCCCGGCGGCTGGGAAGCCATCGTGGCCGTGCCCGACCTGCGGGTCCCCGGCGCTCCCGTCCAGCTGATCACCGACAGCGGCTCCGCCGACCTGTACGGCGACGGCACCGAGGCCAAGGACCTCGACCACCCGGAGTGGAAGAAGTCCCGCGCGGCCTGGTTCACGCTGAACTGAACTCCCCTGATCGCGCCGACTGCCTGGTGAGCTCCCGTGCCAGGTCCTCGCGGCGGATCCGCCGGTCTGCGTAGAGCAGGCCGGCGGTGAGCTGCGGGAAGCAGAGCAGCAGTGTCTGCGCGAGCATCCCGCCGAGGGCGGTGAGGGCCGCGTGCACGAAGCCGCCGTCCAGCGCCGGGATCAGGCTGAGCGCCCCGGCGAAGGCGAAGGGCAACTGGACGGCGTACGCCGCCGCGAGCGCGATCGCGGCGGCGAGAGCGGTGAGGCCGAGCGTGCGCCACCAGGCCCCGCGCACCAGGCGGGCCGAGCGGCGCAGGGCGCCGAGCGGGCCGAGCCCCTCGCAGGCCGCGACCGTGGGCGCGAGCGCGAACAGGACCCCGCATCCGAGTGCGGCCGGCAGGGTGGCCGCCGCCAGGAGCGGGGGCAGCCCGGCGGCCAGGACGGCGGCGCCCGGTCCGGCCACGGCTCCGAGGACCAGGAGCTGGGTGCCGAGGACGGCCGCGCAGCGGGGGGCGGCGGCGCGCAGCAGCGTACGGGCGGTCGTGGGGCGGCCGAGTACCGCCGGGCGGAGCACGGCGCCCGTCAGGGCGGAGGCCAGGGCGCAGGTCGCCAGGGTGGCCAGGGCCGCGGCGGGAACCAGGGCGTCGACGGGCCGGGCGTGCAGCGCGAGCGCGGTCAAGGCGGCCGTGGCGACCAGCAGCAGCGCGGCGAGCTGGCCGAGGAGCATGGCGGTGGCGAGGCGGACCCCGTAGCGGGCGAGGGCGGCGAAGGCGCCGCCGAGTATCTCGGCGGGGGTGAGCGGCCGCAGGGACATCACCCCGGGCCGGGGAGCCTGCGGGGGCAGCCAGCCGCCGCCCCAGGGCGTCCACCGCGACCCGTCCCCCACTCCGTCCCCCGCTCCGTCCTGGGTCATGCGGGTCTCCCGTCCCCCGGTGCGCGCGCCCCGGTGCCGCCGCGCCGACACCGTAGCGGCCGGGACCGGGGAAGTCCCGGGGGACACGCGGATATGTACGCCCGTCCATAACGATGTGTACTGTCGTACGCATGCCCTACATACTGCTCGCCGCCGCCATCGCCGCAGAGGTCGCCGGCACCACCGCCATGAAGTTCAGCGAGGGCTTCACGAAGCTGTGGCCCTCGCTGATCACGCTGGTGGGCTACGTCATCGCCTTCACCCTGCTCGCGCAGACGCTGAAGTCGATGTCGGTGGGGACGGCGTACGCGATCTGGGCCGGCGTCGGCACGGCCGCGATCGCCGCGATCGGCATGGTCTTCATGGGGGAGGCCGCGTCGGCCGCGAAGATCGGCGGCATCGCGCTGGTGATCGCGGGGGTCGTGCTGCTGAACCTCGGGGGGACGACGCACTGACGGCGTGCCGGCGCGCCGCCCCCCCCGGCGGCCCGGCGGCCCGGAGATCTGAGGGCAGGCCGGCGGACCGTCGGACCGGACCGTCCCCTACTGGACGTCGACGAAGTCCTCGCGACTCGCGGCCGCGAAGTGGTCGGGTGCGACCTGCTCGTAGCGGGCCTTCCAGGTTCCGTCCTTGCCGGCCGTGAAGACCCTTGTGAACGTGCCGTCGGACCGGGTCGTGGTGGTGCCCATCAGCTTCCACGTGGTGGTGCCGCTCGCACGGAAGTAGACGCCGACCTGCTGGCCGGCGTACTTGCTCCAGAACGCGCCGTACGGCTGCTTGTGGGCGAGCTTGCCGGTGACGGTGACCGGCTGGCCGGCCTTGACCGGCTCCGGGGTGGCGTTGAACTCCGGGAAGGCCGTCATCGACCGGGCCACGGGGCCGGACGCCTGTGCGGCCGGCCCGGCGGGGATCGCAGGGGTTCCGGCGTACCGCAGCCGCCAGGTGCCGGGGCCCGGGTAGGGCAGCGCCGTCGCCGTGACGACGCCCGTGCTGTCACCGGCCGGGGCGGCGCTGTCCACGGTCGCCTTGGTGATCCACGGCGATGTGCCGCCGGGGCTGAACTCGACCAGGACCTTCAGGTTGGTGGGAGCCGGCATGTCGTACCGGGAGAGCCTGCCGGTGACGGTGACCTTCTTGTCCGCGCTGACGTCGGCCGTCACCGGCTGGTGGAAACCGGCGCTGGTCGAGGGGTCCACGGGCACGCTCGTCCGGGTCGACTGGAGCCAGGCCGACCCGGAGATGGTCAACAGCCCGGACCTCCTGCCGTCGACCTGGACCTGTCCGGTGAACCGGCCGTCCCTGCCGGTCTTCACGCGCCCGTTCCCGGTGTCGACCGGAGTGCCCGCGGGCACCGGCTTCATGGTGCCGTCGTCGCCCTTGAAGGTGATCCGGCCGCTCAACGGTGCCTCGCCGCCGTCCGGTCCGGTCACCTTGGCGGTGTCCAGGGTGATACTCGCCAGGGGGCGCAGGACCTGGACATCGCGCGTCTGGCCGAGCGGACTGTTCTTGAGCTCCCCCTCCGGCCGGAGGGTCACCTGGACCCCCGCGTGGTACTTCCCCTCGTTCTTCTCGGTACCGGTGAAGGTGAACGGCGTCTCGATGTGCCCCGAGGCGTCGGTGGCCACCGGGGTGGCGGCCCCCGATGTTTCCAGGACCAACTTGCCGTTGGGCAGCGGCTGATCGACGTCGTTGCGGGGGTCTCGGGCCACCGCGTCGGCCTTGACGGTGACCGTCCGGTGCTCGATCTGCGGCGTCCCGACCACCTCAAGGGCGGTGACCATGGGGATCAGGCGGTACTCGAGGGTGCTCTTGTTCTTGTGCAGGATCGTTTCGCCCAAGGTTCCGTCGTACTCGACGTCCACGCTGTACGTACCGAGGTCCGCCAGCCGCAGCGGCGTGGACCGGATGCCCGATTCGCCCTCGTCCTCCTCGCAGGAGGGCATGCACGGGTCCTCGTCATCCATGAACTCGAACGAGGTGACCGTGGCGACCCGCGTGTCCGTGCCGTGCTTGCGCAGGTGCACCTTGAGGTCCTTCGGCAGCGCGGTGCTGCCGAAGTCCAGGTAGAGCCGCGTCCGGTCGGTCCAGGCCTTGAAGCCGGACGGGTGGGAGTCGGCCGCCAGAGCGGCCGTGGGAATCGCCAGTACGGCCCCGAGTGCCGTGACCGTGCAGAGTGCAGCCAGGCTGCGCTTCCTCATGTGTGCCCCCGATGGTTCGGTTTACGTGCAAGATCGAGACGGCAGACCCGCCACTCGGGCAGAAGGTTGTACGGGGCGCCGGACCGCGCCGGGTGCGACCGGCCGCGCGAGGCCGTGTGTACTGTCGTACGCATGCCTTGCCAGCCGCCCCCCGCCGCCGTCATCGCCGTCGCGGGAGCAGCCCGCTGATGGCCGGCTCGGTGCGCCGCTACGACCCGGACCGGCGGGACCGGATCATCGCCGCGGCCATCCGGGTGGTGGGCGCCCGGGGCATCGCCGGGCTCAGTCACCGCAGCGTGGCCGCGGAGGCCGACGTGCCGCTCGGCTCCACGACGTACCACTTCAAGACCCTGGACGACCTGCTGGTCGCGGCGCTGCGGCAGGCCAACGAGGGTTTCGCCCGTGCGGTGGCGGAGTCCGCGGCGCTGGCCGATCCGGGTGCGGACCTGGCGGGAGCCCTGGCCGTCCTGCTGGGCGAGTTCCTGGGGGCGGACCGGGCGCGGGCGGAGCTGGAGTACGAGCTCTACCTGGCCGCCCTGCGCCGACCCGCGCTGCGCCCCGTCGCGGCCGAATGGTGCGAGGCCGTCTCCACGGCCCTGTCCGCGCGGACGGACCCGGCCACGGCGCGGGCGCTGGTGGCGGTCATGGACGGGATCAGCCTGCAGGTGCTGCTGACGGGGGCGGAGTACGACCGGGCGTACGCCTGCGAGGTCCTGCGGCGGGTGCTGCGGGCCTGACGCCGGCCTCTGGGCGGCTGCCCGGGTGGTGAAGCGGGCGGCTGCCCGGGTGGTTTCCCGGGTGGTGACCCGGGCGGAGCCCGGCCCCGGCTACCCGCCGCGGACCGCCGCCAGGGCGGCGGCCACGCTCGCCTCGATGTCCTGGACCGGGTAGAACCTCGCGGACGGTCCGGTCGTGGTCCACGACCGGCGTCAGGCGCTTCAGCCGATCCGTGTGAGTGCGTCCCTCCGGACTGGCCGACTGGCCCGTCAGGGTCCGCCGGGGAGGGTGCGCGGCGTCGCCTGGGCACCGCGCGTGCAACCTCAACAGTATGGACCTGTCGACGAGCGAGCTGATCCCTGTTAGGGCACACCATCGGGGGACAGTCCACCGATTCCACTGCCCGTCCACGCGACGCCTGGTACAGGCGTTCCGGCGGCGCCGGCTAGGCGGGCGGGGCGGTGCTGTGGATGTCGGTCCGGGTGGCACGGGGGCCCGTGCCGGGGCCCGTGGAAGACCCGGTGCGGCACGACCCGCGCCCGGCACATGAGACCGGTTCGCGACCGCGGGCCGTCGCCGGTTAGGTTTCGGGCATGACTGCTACGCGTACCACCGGCGCCGTCGCCGCCGGCCTTGCCACCATCACCGCCGACGGCACCGTCCTCGACACCTGGTTCCCCGCCCCCCAGCTGGTCGCCGAGCCCGGCCCGGCCGGCACCGAGCGCCTCACCGCCGAGCAGGCCGTGGAGCTGCTGGGGGCCACCGCGCCCAAGGCGATCCGCCAGGACGCGGTCCGCGGCGTCGAGGTCGTAGCCGTCCGCACCGTGATCGCCTCCCTGGAGGACAAGCCGCTGGACGCGCACGACGCGTACCTGCGCCTGCACCTGCTCAGCCACCGCCTGGTCAAGCCGCACGGCCAGAACCTGGACGGCGTCTTCGGCCTGCTGGCCAACGTCGCCTGGACCTCGCTGGGCCCGGTCGCGATCGACCAGGTCGAGACGGTCCGCCTGAACGCCCGCGCCGAGGGCCTGCACCTCCAGGTCACCTCGATCGACAAGTTCCCGCGGATGACGGACTACGTCGCCCCCAAGGGCGTGCGCATCGCCGACGCGGACCGGGTCCGCCTGGGCGCGCACCTCGCCGAGGGCACCACCGTCATGCACGAGGGCTTCGTCAACTTCAACGCCGGCACCCTGGGCACCTCCATGGTCGAGGGCCGGATCTCCGCGGGCGTCGTGGTCGGCGACGGCTCCGACATCGGCGGCGGCGCGTCCACGATGGGCACCCTGTCGGGCGGCGGCAAGCAGATCATCTCGATCGGCGAGCGCACCCTGATCGGCGCCGAGGCGGGCATCGGCATCGCCCTGGGCAACGAGTGCGTGGTCGAGGCGGGCCTCTATGTCACCGCGGGCACCCGCGTCACCCTGCCGGACGGCCAGGTCGTCAAGGCCCTGGAGCTCTCCGGCGCCGACAACATCCTCTTCCGCCGCAACTCGGTCACCGGCGCCGTCGAGGCCCGCCCGTACAAGGCGGCCTGGGGCGGCCTGAACGAGGTCCTGCACAGCCACAACTGACCGACCCCGGTCCGGTCACGCACAACGCCCTCCCACCCCGACGGGGGTGGGAGGGCGTTGTGCGTGGTGAGAGCCCTCCCGCCCCGAGCGGGGGAGGGACTCCGCGCACGCGGGGTCCGCGCGGGCCGGGGATCCGGCCGCGGCGTCAGTGCAGGGGGATCGTGCGGACCAGGCCCGCGAAGGCCTGCTGCTCCGCTTCGGTCAGTTCCACCGACTCCATCGGGTGGACCGAGGTACCGCGCTGGGCGGGGATGACCGAGAGACCTTCGAAGGCGCCTGGTTCCGGGTGGTGGAAGCGGCTGTCCCACAGCATGTGGCCGAGGCCGATCAGCCAGACGGCGGCGGCCACGAGCAGGACGGCGATGCCGATTTCCTGAGCGAGGGAAATGGAGGGGAACACGCGGTCCTCCAAAGGAGTGCTGGAGTGCGGTACAAGATCGGGCGTGGGGACACTCAACACCAGAACCGCCCGAATGGGTAGGGATGTGCCGAGCGTCACGCCAGGGCCAAAGGTCCCGTCCTGGGCTCCCGACCGTCCCGGTCAGGTCAGGCCAGGTCAGACCAGCGGCAGCTTGAAGCCCTCGTGGCTCCGGGTGTAGCCCAGCCGCTCGTAGAAGCGGTGCGCGGCGGTGCGCCGCTTGCTGCTGGTGAGCTGGATCAGGCCGCAGCCGCGCTCGCGGGCCCGGTCCGCCGCCAGCTCCATCAGGCGGGCCCCGAGCCCCCCGCCCCGCCGGTCCGCGCGGATCCGTACCGCCTCCACGAGGGCCCGCTCCCGCCCGCCCTGGCCGAGACCCGGGATGTACGTCAGCTGCAGGCAGCCGAGGAGCACCCCGCCCTCCTCCAGGATCAGCATCTCGTTGCGCGGGTCCGCCTCGATCGCGGCGAAGGCCAGCTCGTGGGCCTCGGAGACCGGCTCGCGGGCCGGCTCGGGGGGCCCGGCCGCGGCCGGGCCGTCATCCTGGGCCAGCAGGGCGAGTACGGCGGGCAGGTCCTGGCGCGTCGCGGGGCGGAAGATCATGCCGGGATCATGCCAAAGGGGCCGGGCGGCGGTGCGGCCCGGCCCCTTCGGCGCCGCCGCTACGGGCGGAAGCGCACGACCTGCGGGTCGTGGTCGCTGTTCTGGTCGGCGAACTCCGCGTTGATGTGCACGCTGTCGTAGCTGAACTGCTTGATGCCGGGGCTCGTCAGGATCTGGTCGAGGACCTGCGCGTTGCCCTGGAAGACGTACGAGTAACGCTCCGGCTTCGGCAGCGACTTGATCGCCGCGTACAGCGCCCCGCCGTCCTCCAGCGCCTTCGTCGTGTTCGAGAACTCGAAGTCGTTGATGTCGCCGACCACGAGGACCGAGGCCTTCTTCTCCACCGCCAGGATGTCCTTCACGAACCCGTTGACGGCCTGTGCCTGCAGCAGCCGCTTGGCCTCGGAGGAGCGGACCGGAGGCTGGATCGAGGAGGTCAGGCCCTGGTCGCCGCCCTTCGAACCGAAGTGGTTGGCGATCACGAAGACCGTCTTGCCGCGGAAGACGAACTCGCCGGCCAGCGGCTTGCGGCTGTCCACCCACGCCGGGTTCGCCGGGTCGATCCGGCCGGGGGAGTGGGTCAGGGCGGCCTTGCCGGCCTCGTTCACCACGCCGGTCGCCGTCACGGCGTCGCCCGGGGCGCGCTCCGTGAAGGACACCCGCGCCGGGTTGAAGAGGAACACCTGGCGGATGTTGCCGCCGGGCTCGCCGCCGTCCTTCTTGTCCTCCGGGTCGATGCTCCGCCACTGGTAGGCCGGGCCGCCCGCGGCCGTGATGGCCGCGGTGAACTTCGTCAGGGTGGCCCCGGCCGAGACCGTGCCGTCGTTCTTGGCGCCGTTGTCGTCCTGGATCTCCTCCAGGGCGAGGATGTCGGGGGAGGCGAGGTTCTCGACGACGGCCTTCGCCAGGTTGTCGAACTTCGCCTGCGGGTCGGACGGGTCGAGGTTCTCCACGTTGTACGTGGCCACCGCGAGTTCCTTCTCGGCCTGCGGCTTGGTCTTCTCGGGGGCGAGGGTGCCCGCCTTGACCGTGCCGAGGGTGCGGGCCACCAGGGTGTAGCCGCCGAACTGGTTGAAGTCCAGGGGGCCTTCGGTGGGGCCGGTCAGCTTGTCGCCGACGTTGGCCACCGGGAACGGCTGCTGCGCGAGGGGCGCGAGCTGCTGGATCTGGAGGCGGCCGGTGTTCTGGGAGTCGTACGAGCCGTAGACCGTGCCGCCGCGCTTGGTGTTGTTCTCCCAGCCCTTCACCGTCACCCACATCGCGGCGTACGGGTCGGTGGCGCCGACCACGCGCGAGGTGCCGATCGCGATGTTCATGCCCTCCAAGGACTCGTAGTAGTCCAGGGCGTAGCGCGAGGGCTCCAGGGTCAGGCCGTTGATGCTGCCGGCGGCGGCCGGGTCGCCGTCCGCGGTGTACGCGCAGGGGACCGAGTACTCGTTGACGGCGGTGGCCGCGGGCACCGCGTTGCCGGAGGAGACCACGGTCACGACGGGCTTGGAGATCTGCGTGACCGACTGGTTGCCGGAGGCGACGCCGCCGGGGATGTACTCGCCGACCAGACCGGAGACCGTGACGGCGTCGCCGACCGCGACGGTCGGTACCGAGCTGGTGAAGACGAACACGCCCTCGCTGGTGGCGTCGTCGTCGTCCGTGTCGGGGTCCTGGATCCAGAAGCCGCGCGAACCGTACGTACGGACGCCCGTGACGATGCCCGCCACGTCGGCGACCTGCTTGCCGGCCAGCGGGGATATCCGGGTCGTGCCCTGGATGTCGTGGATGCGTATCGGATCGGCGGACACGGCGCCTTCGGCCGCGTCGGCGGTGCCCGCGAGCAGGCCGGTGGCCAGCGCGGTGGCGACGAGGGCCGCGACGGCGGCGGAACGGGGATGCGAGGAGCGCATGGGCGGGAACTCCGGTGTGTGGAGGAGGAAGCAGATATCTACGCGCGTCAATTTCCTTCGTGCCCGGCAAAGTTGTCAAGCCCTACAGGGAATACGGGGGTTGACTGTGGGATGAACCAAAGGGGAGAGACCGCCGGGACCGCCCGAAATGCGTCTACTCTGGGGCGCCGTACCACCCGTACCCGAACCACCCGAACCACCCGTACCAGTACCGCCCCAACCACCCGTAGCCGTACCACCCGTGCCCGCGAGGAGAACCGCCCCATGTCCGCAGACTCGCACCCGACGCTGCCGCCGGTACGGCTGCTCCCCGACGCGGAACTGGCCCGCGAGGCCCTGGCCGCGCCGCTGTTCGCCCGCGCCGTGCGCCTCGCCCGGTGGGCCGGACCGGACACCCGCGTGGACACCGGTGGCGAGCTCGTCCCCGGGCAACTGCCGCAGGCCGTGGCCCTGCTGGGCCTCGACCCCGCCGACGAGGACTCCGCCGCCCACGCGAGCCAGGCCTGGCGGGTGGCCGTCGACACCGGCCTCGTCGACGTCACCGAACCGGAGGAGCACGGAGCCGGCTCCGGGGAAGCGGACGGGGACGCGGACGGGGACGGGGAAGCGGACGGCGACGGGGACGGCCGGGAGTTCGGCACCGCCGAGCCCGGCGAGGACCTGGCGCTGGTGACCGGCGGAACCCCCGGCGACGTGCTCGACCTGTGGCTGGCGGCCCTGGACACCGTCCTCGCGGACGCGGCGGTGCCCGCCCTGGACGACCTCGTCGACGCCCTCGACGCGGGTGGCGAGATCGACTTCGACCAGCTCGACTGGAACCCGCGCCGCGAGGCCGACTTCCTCGACGGGGTCCTCGCCAACCTCTACCTGCTCGCCGTGGCCGAAGGCGGCACGGCCGACGGGCCGGTGCCGCTCCCGGTGCTCGCCGCCTCGATGGTGGTGCCGGACGACATGGGCGATCCCACCGACGCCGTCCTGGAGCAGGTCTCGGACGCGATGATGCGCCTCGACGACCAGTTCCGGCAGCTGGAGCCGATCGGGCTGGTCGAGTTCCGCCCCGTCGACGAGGAGCTGATGGCGGAGGCCGAGGACGAGGATTTCCTCGCGGCCGGCGAGGGCTCCGGCTCGGCCCCCGACGAGGAGGACGTCTCCCGGTACGGTCTGGTCCGTCTGACCCCGCTCGGGCTGTACGGCATCCGGGCACGCATGCTGGAAGCGGGCGTCGAGGCCCCGGCCGTCGGCGAACTCGCCGGCAAGGGCGCGGACGTGCTGCTCGACGTGGTCTCCCACTACTCCGAGGCCGCCGCCGAGGCCGAGATCGAGCAGTGGCTGGCCGGCCGCCCCGTGCCCGAAGCCGCCGCGGAGCTGCTCGCCGCCGCACGCGGGGCCGACGCGGGCGGCCCGCTGCGCCGGCTGCGCTGCCAGCAGGCCCTCGCCCCGGCCGGAGCGGAGGCCGAGCCGGCCGTCCGCGCGGTACTGGACGACGCGGAGCTCGGCGGGCTCGCCCGGGTCTGGCTGGCCGAGCGCGGGGTGGCCGACGTACCGGCGCCGGACGAGGAGATGGTGTTCTGGCTGACGGTCGACACGATCGCGGCGCAGCTCGCGACGGGCGGTGCGGACGGCGGGGGAGCCGGGGCCGGGGAGGGCGCCGAGGCGGAGCTGCCGCTCCTGATCCAGTCGCTGACCGCCCACCACGCCGGGTTCTTCGAGCAGGCCTGGCGGGTGGAGCACCCGGCGACGGCCCACGTGCTGGAGGCGATGGGGCGGCTGCACCCCGACAAGAAGGCCGCCAAGGAGGCCCGGAAGGCCGCGTTCAAGGCCCGTTCCCGGGGCGTGTGAGGCGCTGGTAACCGGCCGTTCCCGAAAGGGAGTCGGCCAACCGTGACACCGGTCAAGGGGTCGATTCGTTTTCCCGGGTAGTTCAGTCGGCGTTCACGTGCGGGCGGGAGCGTGTGCGCCGACGACCGCACGACAGGCGCAGCACCTCCCCACCCCTGGAGACCCGATGCCGCTCAGCCGCAGAGATTTCACCACCCGCACCGCACTCGCGGGTGCGGGAGTCGCGCTCACCGGAACGGTCGGGGCACTCGCCACCGCCCCCGGCGCCCTCGCCGCGGACGACGGCGCGCTCCAGGACGCCGACCTGAAGCACGGCCACGGGCACGGCCACGGGCACGGCCCCGGCCCCGGCTACGGTCCGCTCGTCGCCGACCCGGCCGGCATCCTGGCCCTCCCCGCCGGATTCACGTACCGCGTGATCACGCACAGCGGTGTCACCACCCTCGACTCGGGCGAGAGCACCCCCTCCAACCACGACGGCACCGCCGCCTTCGAGGGCCACCGGGGCGTCACCCTCCTCGTCAACAACCACGAGCTGAAGGGCCCCCGCTCGAACTGGACGCACCCCGTCCCGCTGGCCGAGGGCCTCGTCTACGACCCGGGCGCGTCCGGCGGTTGCACGGTCGTCGAGGTCCGGCGCGGCGGCGAGGTCGCCGAATGGGTGGGCATCGCCGGTACGTCGACCAACTGCGCGGGCGGCTCCACCCCCTGGGACACCTGGCTGACCTGCGAGGAGAACTCGGACCTCGCCGGGAAGAACGGGATGACCAAGGACCACGGCTACGTGTTCGAGGTCGATCCGCACGACCGTCGCGCCAACCTCGACCCGAAGCCGATCAAGGCCTTCGGGCGTTACGACCACGAGGCCGTGGTCATCGACCCGCGTCAGGGTCACGCCTACCTCACCGAGGACGCCTCCAACCCCAACGGGCTGCTCTTCCGCTGGACCCCGCCGAGCGGCTTCCGCCACGGGCGCGGCAAGCTCCGTACCCTCGCCGACGACGCCGGTGTGCTGGCGGCCGCCAAGTGCTTCGACAGTGCGGGACGGTTCGTGGACGACCTCTCGCGGGCGACGAGGATCGGGACCACCTACGGGGTCGACTGGATTCCGGTCCCGGACCGCGACGCGCGCACATCGGCGGTGCGCAAGCAGTTCGGGGAGTCGGCCGTGACCCGCGCGCGCAAGCTGGAAGGGATGTGGTGGGCCGACGGCGGGGCGTACTTCGTCTCCTCCTACGCCCGCGAGGAGAGCCCGGGCGCGGCCCACGACGGTCAGGTGTGGTTCTACGACCCCAAGCGGCGCACGGTGCGGCTGCAGGTCCTGCTCGGGGTGAACGCCGACCCGTCGGTGGAGGGCGGGTACGACGGCCCGGACAACATCACGGTCTCCCCGTACGGCGGTCTGATCATCGCCGAGGACGGCTCGGGGCTGCAGCACCTCTTCGGGGCGACCGAGTCGGGGCGCACGTACCCGCTGGCCCGCAACGAGATGAACACGGGGACGGCGCAGGAGCCGGAGTACTCGGAGTTCACGGGCGTCTGCTTCTCCCCGGACGGGCGGACCCTGTTCGTCAACATCCAGGACCCGGGCATCATGCTGGCCGTCACGGGACCGTGGCGGCGCGGGCGCTGATCCGGGAGCGGTGACATGAGAAGAGCCGCCGGGCCCGCGGGCCCGGCGGCTCTTCTCGTCGTCTCACATGTTCGACTGTTCGGCGCTTCTTCTGTTTCTTCTGTTTCGTCTACTGAGCTTCGGCGCGGCTGGCCGCGGCCCACTCTTCGAGGAGGAACTCGTACGCCTCGGAGGGCCACTCGCCGTCCACCCGGCTCTCGACGAGCTGCCGGATCGCCTCGTTCGCCTCGGCGGCGGACGGGCGCGCGGGGCCCGCGGGCTGGAGTGTCTGGTGCATGGTTCCAAGGCTACGGGCGGCCACTGACAGCCACCTCCGTATTAAGGGTGGAACAGATCACCCGGGACGGGCCTCCGTCGCTCCATGTGCCCGCCCACCTGCTCAGAGTGCCTGTGCGGCCGGTTTGACCATGCCCCGCACTGTGCGCGACTTCACAAACTCGCCCATGGCCGTCATCTCCCATTCGCCCGAGAACTGCTTGATCAGCTTGGCCATCATCACGCCGGTCTGCGGCTCGGCGCTGGTGAGGTCGAAACGGACCAGCTCCTCGTTGGTCGCGGCGTCGATGAGGCGGCAGTAGGCCTTCGCCACCTCGGTGAACTTCTGGCCGGAGAAGGAGTTGACCGTGAAGACGAGGCCCGTCGCGTCCGCGGGCAGCCGGCCGAGGTCCACGACGATCACCTCGTCGTCGCCCGCGCCGTCGCCGGTCAGGTTGTCGCCGGAGTGCTTGACGGAGCCGCCCAGGATGGAGAGCTTGCCGAAGTAGCAGCTGTCGATGTGGTTGCGCTGCGGGCCGTAGGCGATGACCGAGGCGTCCAGGTCGATGTCCCGGCCGCGGAACGCGGGCTCCCAGCCGAGGCCCATCTTGACCTGGGAGAGCAGCGGGCGGCCGCCCTTGACCAGGGAGACGGTCTGGTTCTTCTGGAGGCTGACCCGGCCCTTGTCGAGGTTGATCTTCCCGGCGCCGGGTGCGGGGGAGGCGGCGGGAGCCGCGACCGGTGCGGGGGCGACCGGTGCGGGGGCCGGGGTCGCCCCGGGGGCGCCGCTGGTCAGCCAGGGGGAGGCCGCGTACGTGGGCGGCGCCGGGGGAGCCGGGGGCGCGGGCGGTGCGGGCGGGGCGACGGGGGCCGGGGCGGCGGCCGCCGGAGCCGGCTCGTCCTCCACCGAGACCCCGAAGTCGGTCGCGATGCCGGCGAGGCCGTTCGCGTACCCCTGGCCGACCGCGCGGACCTTCCACACGCCGCCGCGCTGGTAGACCTCGACGACGACCAGGGCGGTCTCCGCGCCGAGCTGCGGCGGGGTGAAGGAGGAGATCACCGCACCGCCGCCGGCGTCCCGGACGGTGGCGGTGGGCTCGATGCCCTGGAAGGTCTGGCCCGCGGCGTCCGGGCTGGCGGTGATGACGATCCGCTCGATGTCGGGCGGGACCGAACCGGTGTCCACGGTGATCGAGTCCGGCGCCGTGCCGCCGCCCGAGCGGTAGGTGACGCCGGGGCCGGACGGCTGGTTGAAGAAGATGAAATCGGCGTCGGAACGCACCTTGCCGTCGGCGGCGAGGAGCAGCGCGGACACGTCGAGCCGCACCGGGGCAGCCACGTCGACCGTCACCCGGACGGCATTGAGCGGCAGGTTGGAACCAGGGGTCATAGCGGTCATGCCGGGAGAACGACCGAGGCGGCTTTGCCGTTCCCTTACTTTCACCCGGTTTCCCGGTTCTTCACCCGCGTCCCACACATCCCTCAGACCCGGCCCCGGTTGCGGGGGTGGTTCCTGGCGGTCCGCTCGTTGCCGAATTTGTAGGAGCCGGTCCAGCGGGCCATGACGAGCTGGGCGTCGCCGGCTTCGACCTCGGCCAGGAACGCGGCGGCCCGCCCGCCCCGGAGGGTGGCCGCGGACCGGCCCTGGTGGGTGATGACGACGCTCTGGTCGCCCCGCTGTTCGTACGAGAATCCGTGAGGTTTCGGCATGGGCCGAGGGTGCCGTCCCCGGCTGTGGGCTGCAACGCAATTTGCCCCGGGCGGGCTCCGGTCCGGCCCCCGCCCCGCCTCGCCCCGCCTCGCGATGCGGTGTCAGCTCCGCCGAGTAAGATCCCTTTTGCGGTGATTTCTTGCGCTACGGAAGAGGTTCTGCTCATGCCTGCTGGTGCAGCTCTTACGGCCGAATCGATCGGCCCGGTGGACGTCGCCGTGGTCGCCTTCGACGGCAATCGGTTCAACGGTGATGTCGCCCCGGCCCTGCGCGAGCTGCAGGAGAGCGGAGTGGTGCGCATCCTCGACCTCACCTTCGTCCGCAAGGAACGGGACGGCGCGGTCTCCGTGGTGGAGCTCGCCGACTCCGAGGTGGCCGATCAGTTCGAGCGGATCCTCGGCGAGGAGTTCGACCTGCTGAGCGACGAGGACCTGGAGACCGTGGCGCAGGGCCTCGCTCCGGAGTCCTCCGCGCTCGTGGTGGTGTGGGAGAACGCCTGGGCCACCCGCCTGGCCTCGGCGGTACGGGAGTCCAACGGGCAGGTGCTCTTCATGGAACGCGTTCCACGGGACGGCGTCGAACGAGCCGTCGCCGCCCTGACCGAGAAGTAGGAGGAGAGACATGCGCCGACGCATGGGGCGTCCGGGTCTGCTGGGCGCGATGGCCCGCACCGCGGTCGTGGCGGGTACGGCCACCGCCGTCTCGGGCAGGATGCAGCGGGGCCAGGCCGAACGCAGCGCGCAGGCGCAGGCCGCGGCGGACGCCGAGCAGCAGGCCCTCGTCAACCAGGCCGCGGCCCAGGCGGCCGCGCAGCAGCAGGCCTGGCAGGCGCAGCAGGCCCAGCAGCAGCCCCCGCAAGCCGCCGCCGCGCCGGCCGCCGCGGTCGACAGGGTCGGCCAGCTCACCGCACTGGCCGAACTGAAGGCCCAGGGCCTGCTCACCGACGAGGAGTTCGCCGCCGAGAAGGCCCGGGTCCTGAACGGCTGACAGGCCCTGCGGGCCTCGTCCGGATCCCGATTCCGATCCGGATCTGGATTCTGATCAGCATCAGCATCAGCATCAGCATCCGCATCCGGATGCGCATCCGGACGGCAGCCCCTAGCCTCCCGTGACCCGTCGCGGGAGGTTCAGGGGGTTGGCCTCGCGGAGTTCCGCCGGGAGCAGCGCGTCCGGCACCGACTGGTAGGCCACCGGGCGCAGCCAGCGCTCGATCGCCGTGCCGCCGACCGAGGTGGAGTGGGAGGTCGCCGCCGGGTAGGGGCCCCCGTGGTGCTGGGCCGGGGCCACCGCGACACCGGTCGGCCAGCCGTTGACCACGACCCGGCCCGCCAGCGTCGTGACCTGGGAGATCAGCTCCGCCGCCGGACCCGGGCCGCCGTCCGCCTCGGCGGCCGACAGCTGGAGGGTCGCGGTGAGGTTCCCAGGGAGCCGCCCGAGCACGGCGGCGGCCTCGTCCTGGCCGGCGTACCGGACCAGCACGGTGACGGGGCCGAAGCACTCCTCCAGGAGCGCCTCGTAGGGCCCGCCCTCCAGGAGGGTCCGCGCCGGCACGCTCAGGTAGCCCGCGCCGACGGTGTGCTCGCCGCCCGCGCCGGGCGTGACGGGTGCGTCGACCCCGGGCAGGGCGGCGCGTTCGCGGACTCCGGCGACGAAGTTCTCCCGCATCCGGTGGTCGAGGAGCACCCCGGGCTCCGTCTCGCCGAGCGCCTTGGCCAGCGCCCCGGCGAGCCGGTCCCCGTCCGCGCCCTCGGGTACGAGGACCAGGCCCGGCTTGACGCAGAACTGGCCGACGCCGAGCGTGACCGAGCCGGCCAGCCCGCCGCCGATCTCCTCGGCGCGCTCGGCGGCGGCCGCCGGGGTGACCACGACGGGGTTGAGGGAGCCCAGTTCGCCGTGGAAGGGGATCGGTACGGGCCGTGCGGCGGCGGCGTCGAACAGGGCCCGCCCGCCCCGGATGGAGCCGGTGAACCCGGCGGCGGTGACCAGCGGGTGCCGGATCAGCTCCAGGCCCGCGTCGAACCCGTGGACCACGGCGACGACCTCGGCCGGCAGCCCCGCGGAGACGGCGGCCCGGCGCAGCAGCGAGGCGCACAGTTCGGAGGTGGCCGGGTGGTCGGGGTGCGCCTTGGCCACGACCGGGCAGCCCGCGGCCAGTGCGCTGGCGGTGTCGCCGCCGGGCACGGAGAAGGCGAGGGGGAAGTTGGAGGCGGCGTAGACCGCGACCACGCCCAGCGGCACCTTGTAGCGGCGCAGTTCCGGGCGGGGCGGGGCGGTGGTGGGATCGGCGCGGTCGATGCGGACGTCGAGGTAGGAGCCCTCGTCCACGGCGTCGGCGAAGGCGCGGAACTGGCCCGTGGTGCGGGCGAGCTCGCCGGTGAGCCGGCCGGGGCCGAGCGCCGTCTCGGCGTCGGCGGCCTCGATGACGTGGGAGGCGGCCCCGTCGAGCAGATCGGCGGCGGCGCGCAGGAAGGCGGCGCGCCTCCCCGCGTCGGCCAGCGAGCCGCGGGCGGCGTGGGCCGCGCGCACGGCTTCGTCCAGCTCCCGGGGTGTGGCCTCCACCGCAACCTGCTCGCGGTGCTTCCCGGTGCGGGGGTCCACACTCCAGACTGGTGTTGCTGCCATGGCGAACTGCCTCCTGGATCTACGCTGACCCGCGCGGATGCGTTCAGTATTGTGAACGCTGTTCCGTTGGATGAATGATCACATCCACCGTGGACTCTATTTCCGTGTCTTCCGGGTTGACAAGAGACAGCAAGAGACAGAGGGGCGCGAAGGCGGATGACCACCACAGCTGAGCCGGGGGGCTCGGGAGCGTCGGCGGCCGTCAAATCGGCGGTACGCACGGTCCTGTTGCTGGAGCACTTCGCCTCCCGGCCGGGGCTGCACAGCCTCGCCGACATCCAGAGCGACCTCTCCCTGCCCAAATCCAGCCTCTACATGCTGCTGCGCACCCTGGTGAACCTGGGCTGGGTGGAGACGGACGCGACGGGCACGCGGTACGGCATCGGCGTCCGGGCCCTGCTCGTCGGCAGCTCGTACATCGACGGGGACGAGGTGGTGGCCGCGGCCCGGCCCACGCTGGACCGGCTCTCCGACGACACGACCGAGACGATCCACCTGGCCCGCCTGGACGGCACGAGCGTGGTCTACCTGGCCACCCGGCAGTCCCAGCACTACCTGCGCCCCTTCACCCGCGTCGGGCGGCGGCTGCCGGTCCACTCGACGGCGCTGGGCAAGGCGCTGCTGGCCACGCACACGGACGAAGAGGTACGCGCACTGCTGCCGCGCCGGCTCGAAGCCGTCACCGAGCACACCATCACCGACCGGGAGCGGCTCATCGAGGACCTGGCCCTGGTACGGGAGCAGGGGTACGCGGTGGACCGGGAGGAGAACACGCTCGGACTGCGCTGCTTCGGGGTGGCGGTGCCGTACCGGACTCCGGCGCGGGACGCGGTGAGCTGCTCGGTACCGGTGGCGAGGCTGACGCCGGGGCACGAACGGGGCATCAAGGCGGCGCTGTTCGCGGCGCGCGACCAGCTGTCGGTGGTGACGCGGCGGATGTAGCCGTCGGCGCCGTGGTGGACGGTGCTGGGGCGGACGGTGCTGGAGCGGAGGGTCTGGTTCCTCCCCCGGGCGGGGGAGGCGGTTCCCCTTCAAGGGGGAGGTGG
This sequence comes from Streptomyces sp. NPDC099050, assembly GCF_044759865.1. NCBI lineage: Bacteria > Bacillati > Actinomycetota > Actinomycetes > Kitasatosporales > Streptomycetaceae > Streptomyces > Streptomyces sp. NPDC099050. The sequence goes on from NZ_JBIWAE010000002.1 coordinate 536,647, forward strand.
CGGCGGGACGGACGCGGGACCGTTGGGTCATGACCACACGAGCGGTACACAGCAACGATGTGACGGACGCGGTGCGGCCGTCGGAGCCGTTGACGCCGGCGGCCCCCGCGCCGGGGACCGGGCGGCGGATCCTGCGGGCGGTGGCCCTGATCTCCACCCTCCCGTACCTGGCGATGAAGGCCGCCTGGCTGGGCGGGAGCCGGATCGGCATACCGGACGGCAGCGTGCTCCTGGAGCGCGGGCCGTTCTTCACCGTGGCGAACGCGGTCACGCTGGTCATGGACGCCACCGTGATCCTGCTCGTGCTGGTGCTCACCCGCCCCTGGGGCATGCGGGTGCCGTCGTGGCCGTTGATCGTCCCGGCCTTCGTCGCGACCGGGCTGCTGATCCCGATCTTCACCGCGTTCCCGGGCCAGATGGCCGTGAAGGCGCTGGGCATGGGGGCCGACGAGGCGGCTCAGGCGGCTCAGGAGCCCTTCCTGGACCCGTGGGTGTCCAACGTCGTCTACATCGGCTTCATGCTTCAAGGACTCGCTCTGGCCGGGCTGTTCGTGCCCTATGCGCGGGAGCGCTGGGGCACGCGCTGGCAGGGCGTGCTGGGGAAGAGGCTCCCGCCGTCCACGGGGGTGGTGGCGGGAGCCTCGGCGGTACTGGGCCTGGCCGTGACCGCGGTGCAGCTGTACTGGGCGTTCGGAGGCACGGCCGGGCTCAGCGCGAAGCAGGTCGCGGTGTACTCCGCGGAGACGGGCGTGGTCAACGCGGTCCACGCGATATGCGTCCTCGTGGCCGTCGCCGGGGTGCTGCTGCTGGCCGGGGGCGGGCAGCGGGCGGCGCGTTGGCCGCTGGTCCTCGCGTGGACCGGGTCGGCGGCGGCGCTGAGCTGGGGCGCGTGGCTGCTGATCGCCGTGCTGGGACCGGACGCTGTCGGCGGACAGCCCTCCACGATGATCCATCTGACCTACGCTGGCCAGATGGTCACCGGAATGCTCGGCGCGGTCGTTCTCACCCGGTTCCTCGCCTCCCGCCGTACGGCCTGACGCGGATGGGGGCCAGGGCCGGTCTGGGCCGGCCGCTGGGGGCGCGGGCCAGGATGCGCTGGCTCCATCTGATCCTCGGTGGCGCCCTGCTGATGCCGTACTTCCTCCTCACGGAGGTGATGGTCGGTGTCCTCGCGGGCGGGAGCAACGCACGCGCGTCCCTGCCGCTCAGCCTCGCCGCCTACGCCGCCGCCCTGCCGCTCGTCGCCGTGACCGGGCTGTCCGGACTGGTCCGGCCGATGTCGGTGGCCGCCGCGCGCGCCCTGTGCGGGGTGCCGGGGGAGCGGTTCGCCGAGGGGCGGGCCCGGAGCTGGGCGGCCCGGGGGCGGGCCTCGGCCTGGTGGACCCTGCACCTGGGGGTCGGAGCCCTGGTCAGCGGAGCGAGCCTGGCGGTACCGCCCATGGCGGTGGTGCTGCTCGCCCTGCCGTTCGTGAGCGCGCTGCGGGAGTTCCCGGTCACGCTCGGCTGGTTCGACGCGCGGGCCCAGCCGTACGTGGCCCCCTTGCTCGGGATCGGGCTGCTGGCCGGGCTCGTCCTGTGCGCAGCCGGGGCGGGGGCGCTGCTGGCACGGCTGGCGCCGGTCCTGCTCGGGCCGACGGCGGCGGACCGGCTGGCGGCCGCCGAGGAGCGTGCGGCGGACCTGGCGGTCCGCAACCGGCTGGCCCGGGAGCTGCACGACGCCGTCGGGCACGCCCTGAGCGCGGTCACCCTCCAGGCGAGCGCCGCCCGGCGGGTGCTCGACAGCGACCCCGGCTTCGTCCGGGAAGCACTGGCCGCGATCGAGGACACCACCCGGCGCACGGTGGGGGAGCTGGACGCCGTCCTCGGCCTGCTGCGCGAGGGCGACGGAGCGGGCGCCGGGGGCGGCGCACTGCCCGCCGCCCCGACGCTCGCCGCAGACCTCGACGGGCTGCTGGCCCGCAGCCGGACCTCCGGGACCCCGATCACCGCCCGTCAGGACCCGGGCCCCTCCGGGGACTGGGGGAGGCTTCCGGCGATCGCCTCCCGGGAGGCGTACCGGATCGTGCAGGAGGGACTGAGCAACGCCCTGCGGCACGGGACGGGCCCGGTCGATCTGCGGATCCTCGTACGGGTGCGGGGGGAAGAGGGCGGACCGGGCGGCCCAGGTGGACAGGGGCTGGAGCGCGGCGGGCACGGGGCGCCCGGCGGGCACGGGGAACCGGGTCGGCGCGGGGAGCCGGGTGGATACGAGGAACTGGAGATCGTCATGACGAACGAACCGGCGGTGGCGGCCGAGGCCGCTCCGCGGGCCCGCACCACCGGGGGCCGGGGCCTGCACGGCGCCGCCGAGCGGGCCGCGCTGCTCGGCGGGCTGGTCGAGGCGGGCCCGCACGAGGGCCGGTGGCGGCTGCGCGCCGTCCTCCCGCTCGGCGAGGGCACCCGATGAGCCCGCCCGAGCCGCAGACGCCGCCCGACGACCCGGCGGCGACCGCGCGGACGGCCGAGCGGACGGCCCCGCCGACGGCTGAGCCGCCGACCGCGACCGCGGAGGCGGCCGCGCCCGGAACCAGCGAGACGACTCCACCCGTGGCCCCGGCCCCGGCTCCGGTCTCGGTCTCGGCTCCGCCTCCGGCCCCGGCCCCCGCCCCGGCTCCGGCTCCGGCCGTGGGGCCGCTGGTGGCCGGGGCGGCTCGGCTGCCGTTGCGGGTGGTGGTGGCCGATGACGAGCGGATGGTCCGTACCGCCCTGCGGGTCATCCTCGACGCCGAGCCCGATCTTGAGGTCGTCGGGGAGGCGGCCACCGGGGCCGAGGCCGTGACCGTGGTCCGGGCGCTCGCCCCGGACGTGGTGCTCATGGACGTGCGGATGCCGGAGATCGACGGCATCCGGGCCACCGAGCGGATCCTCGCCACCATGGCCGAGCCGCCCCGGATCGTGGTGGTCACCACCTTCGAGAACGACGCCCACGTGTACGACGCGCTGCGCGCGGGAGCGTCCGGGTTCCTCCTCAAGCGGGCCGACCCCGACGAGCTGACCGCCGCGGTCCGGCTCGTGGCGCGCGGGGACTCGCTGCTCTTCCCCGCCGCCGTCCGTTCCCTGGCCGCCACCCACACCCCGCCCGGGGCCGGGCCGGCCGCCGCGCCCTGGGTCGCCCGGCTCACGGACCGGGAGGCCGACGTACTGCGCCTGATGGCCGCCGGGCTCTCCAACCACGAGGTGAGCGAGCGGCTCGGAGTCGGCCCGCAGACGGTCAAGACGCACGTGGCCGCGGTGCTGGCCAAGACCGGCTCCCGGGACCGGACCCAGGCGGTCATCGCGGCGTACGAGGGAGGCTTCCTTATGAAGAAAGGCTGAGAACTCCGCCACAATCGGGGCAGAGCGGAACGCCCGGGACGGCTGGGGCGTCCTTCTGGGGGATGAACAAGACGATCAGGCGTGCGTCGGTCTTCTGTCTGCTTCTGGTGCTGGCCCTTTTGGTGCGGGTCACCTGGGTGCAGGCGTACCAAGGCCGGGCCCTCGCAGACGACAAGAACAACCGGCGCAACCTCATCGGGCAGTACGAGAACCCGTTGGGGAACATCATCGTGGGCGGGCAGGCGATCACCGGCTCCAAGGACACGGGCGGCAAGGACTTCCGGTACAAGCGGACCTACACCGACGGACCGCTGTACGCGCCGATCACCGGCTACAGCTCCCAGGCCTTCGGGTCGAGCATGCTGGAGGGCGTCTACAAGAACGTCCTCAACGGCTCGGACAACCGGCTCAAGACGATCATGGACACGCTCACCGGCAAGCGGGCGGCCCCGGGCAACGTGCTGACCACGATCGACAAGGACGTCCAGAAGGCGGGCTGGGACGCCCTCCAGGGCAAGCAGGGCTCGGCCGTGGCCATGGACCCGGCGACGGGAGAGATCCTGGCCGTCGTCAACAACCCCTCCTACGACCCGGGCAGCATCGCCGGCGCCGGCGACGCGGACCAGAAGGCCTGGGACGCGCTCAACCAGGACAAGGGCAAGGCCATGGAGAACACGGCCCTGCGGGGGCCGCAGGCGCCCGGATCCACCTTCAAGCTGGTCACCCTCGCGGCGGCCATCGAGAACGGCCTGGTCAAGAACATCGACACGCCGACCTCGGTTCCCGGCGACTACACGATCCCCGGGACGAGGACCAAGCTGCGCAGCGAGGTGGACGACTCGCTCTGCAACAACGCGACCCCCCGCAACGCGCTGAAGCTGTCCTGCAACAACGTCTTCGCCGACCTCGCCCACAAGCTCGGCCAGGACAAGATGCGGGCCATGGCGGAGAAGCTCGGCTTCAACGTGGTGCAGAAGCTCCCCGTCTGGACCGACCCCACCAGCAAGTACCCGACGAAGAAGATGTCGGTCGACCAGGTCGCCCAGACCGGAATCGGCCAGTTCGACGTCCAGGCCACCCCGCTCCAGATGGCCATGGTGACGGCCGCGATCGAGAACGGCGGGAAGCTGGTCTCCCCTCACATGGTCTCCGAGGTCACCGACTCCAACGGCAACGTGCTGGAGAGCTTCAAGGACCCGAAGTCCCAGCAGGTGATGAGCGAGAAGACCGCGTCGATGGTCCGGGACGCCATGAAGACGGTCGCCACCGAGGGCGGCGGTAAGAACGTCCAGATTCCGGGCGTCGAGTCGGGAGCCAAGACCGGTACCGCCCAGCGCGGCGTGAACAACAGCCTGCCGCCGTTCGCGTGGTACACCACGTACGGCAAGGCGGGCGGCAAGCAGATCGCGGTCGCCGTCGTGATCGTCGGCTCGGACACCGACCGTTCGGAGATCGGGGGCGGCAAACTCGCCGCGCCCATCGCGCAGAAGATGATGAAGGCCTGGCTGAAGAAGTAGCCCGTGCCGGGAACCGGCAGGGGCTCCCGGCACGTTCTCCATCCCATGATCCGGACCGCGCAGCCCGAAGACCTCGACGCCATCGCCGCCCTCCACACCCGGGCCCGCGCCACCTACTACCGGGGCCGGATACCCGAGGAGGCCTACGGCGGCGCCGCCGAACTGGCGCGCACCCGGGAGGGCTGGTCCCGGGCGGTGGCCCGGGCCGAGGCCGACGGCGGCGTCCTCTGCGCCGAGCGCGACGGCGAGCTCACCGGGGTGGCGGCCTTCCGCACCGCCGAGGGCGAGACCACCCTCACGCAGCTCCACGTGGACCCCGTCCACTGGCGCCGCGGCACCGGGGCGGCCCTGCACGCCGCCTGTCTCGACGCCTGGCGCCGCGCGGGCGTGCGCAGGGTCCGCCTGGAGGTCTTCGAGCACAACCTCCGCGCCCAGGCCTTCTACGCCGCCCACGGCTGGCTCCCGGATCCCGAAGGGGCCCGCGCCGCGGGCTCCCACCGCATCCTGTGGCTCACGGTGGGAGACCGGGTGGCCATGGGTGGGCCGTCCGGGGAATGAGACGCGGGGCCGGATGGTTGAACACGGAACAGTTGATTCCGTGGAGGGAAGAAGGAACATGCGCGTCGAGATCTGGAGCGACATCGCCTGCCCGTGGTGCTACATCGGCAAGGCCCGGTTCACCGAGGGGCTGGCCGGCTTCGCACACCGCGAGGAGGTCGAGGTGGTCTACCGCTCCTTCGAGCTCGACCCGAACGGCCCCAAGGGCGAGGTGGCTCCGGTCGTGGAGATGCTGGCCAAGAAGTACGGCCGCACCCTGGAGGAGGCCCGCGGCATGGAGGAGCACGTCGCCGCGAGCGCCCGCGCCGAGGGGCTGACGTACCGCACCGAGGGCCGTGACCACGGCAACACCTTCGACATCCACCGCCTGCTGCACCTGGCCGCCGCCCGCGGCCGCCAGGAGGAGCTGCTCGACCTCGCCTACCGCGCCAACTTCGGCGAGGAGCGCTCCGTCTTCGACGCCGACGTGCTGGTCGCGCTCGCCGTCGAGGCCGGACTGGACGGGGCCGAGGCGCGCGCGGTGCTGGCCGACGAGTCCGCGTACGCCGCCGAGGTGCGGGCCGACGAGCGCGAGGCGGCCGAACTGGGCGCCAACGCCGTACCGTTCTTCGTGCTCGACCGGCGCTTCGGGATCTCCGGGGGACAGCCCGCGGAGGTGTTCACCCGGGCGCTGGAACAGGCCTGGGCCGGCCGTGAGGTCACCCCGCCCGCCGCCCCCGAGGGCGAGGCGTGCGAGCCCGACGGGGCGTGCGCGGTACCGCGCCCGTAAGGCCTCGACATAAGTAGTCCTTTGGTGTGGTGCGGGAAACCCGGCAATGGACTTTGGGTTGGTCCTGGCTCAGAGTGAAAGTCATGGACCTCTTTGCGCCCGAGACCGTCCGCGACGAGTTCGCGCACTCCATCACCTATCTCAACACCGCCAACTACGGGACCCTCCCGCGGGCCGCCGTCGCCGAGGTGCGGCGGCTCGCCGAGACGGCGGGGGCCGGACTCCCGGAAGGCTTCGGGGACTTCGGCCGCGTCGAGCGGGTCCGGGAGGCGTTCGCCCGCCTGGTCGGGGTCCCCGCGGATCGCGTGGCCGTCGGCTCGGCCGTCTCCACCCACGTCGGCCTGATCTCCGCATCCGTCCCGTCCGGATCCGAAGTCCTGTGCCCGGAGGGTGAGTTCGCCTCCGTCATCAACCCCTTCGTGGTGCGCGGCGACCTCAAGGTCCGCTTCGCCCCGCTGGAGTCCCTCGCCGAAGCCGTCGGCCCGGACACCGCGCTGGTCGCGCTGAGCGCCGTACAGTCCGCCGACGGGCGCACGGCGGACCTCGCGGCCGTCCGCGCCGCGAGCACCGCGTACGGGGCGCGGATGCTGGTCGACGCCTCGCAGGCGGCGGGCTGGCTGCCCTTCGACGCGAGCCCCTACGACTACACGGTCACCGCCGGGTACAAGTGGCTGCTGGCCTCGCGCGGGGTCTCCTACCTCACCGTCTCCCAGGAGGCGCAGGACACCGTGACCCCGCTGCACGCCGGCTGGGTGGCGCTCGCCGACATGTGGGACGCCATCTACGGCCCGCTACGGGAACTGGCCCACGGAGCCCGGCGCTTCGACGAGTCCCCGGCCTTCCTGGCCTACCACGCCGCCGAGCCCTCGCTGGCCCTGCTGGAGCGGATCGGGATCGGCGCCGTCCACGCCCACGACACCGCCCTGGCCGCCCGCTACCGGGCCGGCCTCGCCCGCCTGGGCCACGAGCCCGTGCCGGGCCGGTCCCCGATCGTCTCGGTGCCGGGCCTGGCCCACCGTCAGAGCGCCCTGCTCGCCGCGGGCATCTCCACGTCCGCCCGCGCGGGAACCCTGCGGGCCTCCTTCCACCTCTACAACACCGAGGCCGACGTGGACCGGCTGCTGAACCTCCTGGAGGGCTGACCCCCGGCGGGCCGACACTCGAGCGCCCGCCCGGGCGCGCCCGCCCGGACGCGCGGGCCCGCTCAGGCGGAGGGCAGGGCCGCCGACCAGGCCGAGCCCGCCGCCGCGAGGGCCCCGGCCGGATCCACCGACAGGGCCCCGGCCAGGGCCGTCAGACAGGCCCCGACGGTGGCCGGGGAGGCCGCCGTGCCGTAGTGGTTGACCCGGACCATCTCCCGGGCCAGCGCGCCGCCGCCCGCCGCGAGGGGGGCCGCCGGATCCACCGCGAGGGCCTTCGCCACCACCAGCGAGGCCTCCGGGACCCGAAGGGTGGTGGCCACCGGGGCCGCCGCCTCGTCCCGGCCGACGTACGGGGCGAGGCCCAGCGCCACGGCGCCCGCGCGGGTCGCCGCCGCCGCGGCGGCGTGGCGGGCCGTCACCGACGTGAGCCCCTCGGCCGCGATCCGGTCGAGACAGGCCTCCAGCGCCAGCATCTCCAGCTGCGCCGGCGCGTGCGGCAGCGCCGTGCGCCCGCCGTCGATCCAACGCTCCTTCCAGTCCAGCAGGGAGAGGTACGAGCGGCGCGGCGCCGAGGCGTTCTCCGCGAAGCGGGCCCACGCGCGCTCGGAGACCGACACCGCCGAGACGCCGGCCGGTCCGCCCATCGCCTTCTGCGCGCCGATCACGCACAGGTCCACGCCCCAGTCGTCCGGCAGCAGCGGCTCCGCGCCCACCGAGGCCACCGCGTCCAGCATGAACAGCGCCCCGTGGGCCCGTACGGCCTCGCCGATCTCCGCCACCGGGTTGGTGTTGCCGGTGGCCGCCTCCGCGTGGACGAGGGAGACGAAGTCGATCTCCGGGTGCTCCGACAGGGCCCGGTCCACCTGGGCGGCGGACACCGCGGTGTCGAAGGGGACCTCCAGGTCCACGACGCGCGCCCCGCAGTCGCGCAGCCAGTTGCCGAAAGTGGTCCCGTAGGGGCCGGTCACCACGTTCAGCGCGGTCGAGCCGGGCCGGGCGCCCGACCGGATGCACCCCTCCAGCGGCAGCAGTGCCTCGCCCTGGGTGATCACCACGTCGGCCCGGGTCCCGAGCAGCTCCGCGACCCCCCGCTCGATCGACGCGAAGCGCGCGGCGGTCAGGGGCGGAAGGTCCAGGAGGGGGTGGTTCACGGCGCCGCTCTCTTCGTTCGCTCGGGTCGGGGTCGTTCGTCCGGATAAGTCCGGACCGACCTGGAGAGCCTACCGAGCCCCCACATAGAGTGCCGCCATGAGCGACGAGGTCAACGGCGACAGCGCACGGTCGGGTCTGCTGCACGTGAAGGGGCGGGTGCTGGTGGGCCCCGAGGAGGTCCGCGACGAGCTCTGGGTCGTGGGCGGCCGGATCTCCTACGAGCGCCCGCGCGGCGCCCGGGAGGTCACCGAGGTCACCGGATGGGTGCTGCCCGGGCTGGTGGACGCGCACTGCCACGTCGGGCTCGACGCCCACGGGCCGGTGGACGCGGACACCGCCGAACGGCAGGCCCTGACCGACCGGGACGCGGGCACCCTTCTCATCCGCGATGCCGGGTCCCCGTCCGACACCCGCTGGATCGACGGCCGCGAGGACCTGCCGAAGATCATCCGGGCCGGCCGGCACATCGCCCGCACCCGCCGCTACATCCGCAACTTCGCCCACGAGATCGAGCCCGCCGACCTCGTCGCGTACGTGGGCCGCGAGGCGAGGCGCGGCGACGGCTGGGTCAAGCTGGTCGGGGACTGGATCGACCGCGAGGCCGGTGACCTGACCGCCTGCTGGCCGCGCGCCGAAGTGGAGGCGGCCATCGCCGAGGCCCACCGCCTCGGGGCGCGGGTCACCGCGCACTGCTTCGCCGAGGACTCCCTGCGGGACCTGGTCGAGGCGGGCATCGACTGCGTCGAGCACGCCACGGGGCTCACCGAGGACACCATCCCGCTGTTCGCGGAGCGCGGGGTGGCCATCGTCCCGACCCTCGTGAACATCGCGACCTTCCCGAAGATGGCGGCGGGCGGCGAGGCCAAGTTCCCGCGCTGGTCCGCGCACATGCGCAGGCTGCACGAGCGGCGCTACGACACCGTCCGCGCCGCCTACGACGCGGGCATCGGGGTCTACGTCGGCACGGACGCGGGGGGTTCCCTCCCGCACGGCCTGGTCGCGGCCGAGGTGGGCGAGCTCGTCAAGGCCGGGATCCCGCCGCTGCAGGCCCTCTCGGCGACGGCCTGGGGCGCGCGCGAGTGGCTCGGCAGGCCCGGCCTGACCGAGGGCGCCCCCGCCGACCTCGTGGTCTACGAGGCCGATCCGCGGGCCGACGTACGGGCACTGGCGCAGCCGCTGCGGGTGGTGGTGAACGGGGCGGTGGTGGCCTGAGGGCAGCGGCCGTACGGGAGTTGACGGGGCGTGACGTCGGCGGCGGCGCGGTCGTTGTGTACGCCCGACACGGGCCCGACACGGGCCCCACACGGGTCCGGCGCGGCCCGGGCGGCCGGGATTCCCGGGATGGGAGGGAACTCCCGTTCCGGGTGAGGCGCATGTAATCGAACCTATGCCTGGAAACCACCCTTTGGGGTGAACTCACTTCGGGTTCACCCCCGTTCACTCTCAGTGCGTAAAGATTCCGGGGTCGAGGCCGTCTGCGCGCGCAATGTCCCCCATTGGCGCCGCGACGGCTCCCATCTCCCTGGGGGTTCCACCACCTTGAACAGCAACACCTTCCGCATGCCCGTGGCCGCGCTCGTCGCCACGGGAGCGGTTGCCCTGCTCGCCGCACCGCCCGCCTTCGCCACCGGCTCCGCCCCTTCCACCGGATCCCGCCCGGCCGGGGGCAAGGCCAGTGCCGTCGTCCTGCGCACCACGCTGGACGTGGGCCTGCTCAACAAGACCGTGCACATCCCGCTGAACGCGACCCTCAACGAGGTCAGCGCCCCGGCGGACGCCGCGAAGACGGCGCTGACCGTCACCCTCGACGGGGTGGAGGGCGGAGCGCCGGTCAGCGTCCTGCGCGCCGACGTCGCCACCTCCAAGGCCACCGTCGACGGCGGCCGCGCCGCGGCGGAGGCGAACCTCGCCAAGGCCCGGATCCACGTGCCGGGCCTGCCCCTGCTGTCCGTGATCGAGCTGGAGAAGGTCACCTCCAAGGCCGTCTGCGAGGCGGGCCGGAAGCCGGTCGCGAACTCCAACGTCCTGGGCGCCGTGACCGTCCTGGGCAAGAAGGTCACCCTCTCGGCGGGCGGCCCCACCAAGGTGGAGGTCCCCAAGGTCGGCCTGGTGGCCCTGGAGCTCTCCACCGCCCGGACCACCTCCACCACGGCCGCCGCGACCGCGCTGCGGCTCAAGGTGTCGGTGAACCCGCTCGATCTGAACGTCGCCGAGGTCGAGGGCGAGATCGTGCTCGCCGAAGCCCGCTGCGAGTCCCCGGCCGCCCCCGCCCCCAGCCCCGCTCCTTCGAAGCTGCCCGACGTCAAGCCGCAGACGGCCACCACCGGCGGCACCGGGACCCAGGCCGACCTCGCCGAGACCGGAGGCGGCTCGCTCACCCCGTACGTCACGGGCGGTGCGCTGCTCCTGCTCGGCTTCGGCGCCGCCGCACTGGTCGTGACCCGGCGCGGCAGGGCCTCGTAGGGCCTACTTCGTCGCGCGGGTCAGCCCCTGCTCCGCGGCGCCCCGTGACATCACGGCCTTCGTCACCTCGCGGTCGGCCGCGGCGTACGTGCTGTCGGCGGAGGAGGAGGCGGCCTCGCAGGAGGTGCAGACGACGCGGAACGGCGGCCGCATGTCCGAGAACTGCGTGAGGTACTCGGCCTTCACCACCTCCCAGCGGCCCGGACGGCCGGCCGCCGGGGCGAAGGTGAAGCGGGGGACCGAGGACATGTTGCCGCGGGCCTTGTCGGCCTCGTAGAAGCTCGCCACCTGGTCGCCCATGCCGTACACCACCCAGGTGCCGTTGACCTTCTCGTACGGCTGCGGCACGTGGTTGTGGGTGCCGAGGATCAGGTCGATGTCGGGGAGCCCGTCCGCCGCGCGTGAGGCCGTCAGCGTCCGGGCCAGCTCCAGTTGCTGCTTGTCCGGGGCCGTCTGCCACTCGGAGCCCCAGTGGACGCTGAGGACGACGACGTTCGCGCCGGCCGCGCGCGCGGCGCGGGCGTCGGCGATGATCCGCGCCGGGTCGATCAGGTTCACGGCCCAGGGCTTGTCCGCGGGGAGCGGGATGCCGTTCGTCCCGTACGTGTAGTCCAGTTGCGCGACCTTGGCCCCGCCCGCTTCGAGCAGGGCCGGGGCCTTGGCCTCCTCGGGGCCGCGGGCCGAGCCGACGTGGCGGATGCCGACGCGGTCGAGGTGGTCCAGGACGCGGACGAGACCGTCGTACCCGTCGTCCAGGGTGTGGTTCGAGGCGGTCGAGCAACTGTCGTAGCCGGTGTCCTTGAGGGCGTCGGCCAGTTGGTGCGGGGCCTTGAAGAGGGGGTATCCGGTGTAGGGGCCGCCGGGTCGGCCGTACGGTATCTCGTGGTGGCATATCGCCAGGTCGGCGGCCGAGACGACGGGCTTGACCCCGGCGAGTATCTTCCGGAAGTCGTGGCCGCCCTTCGCCGCGGAGTCGTCGGCGGCCCGCTGGATGATCGACGGGTACGGGATGATGTCGCCGGTGCCGACGAGGGTGAACGCCTTCCCGGCGGGCGGGGCCGGGGCCGGGGCCGTCGCTCCGGCCGCGGCGCCTCGGCCGGGACCCGCGGTCGCCCCCGGCTCCGCCCCCAGCCGCTGACCGGCCGCCGCGCCGGCGTCCTCGCCCGCCAGCCGCGTCACGCCGAAGACGGCGCCTCCCACCACGGCCAGGCCGGCCACGGCCGCGCCCATCCTGCCGATTGCCTTCATCCCCGTACCCCCGGTGTCGCATGGTCGGTGCCTGCGGAGATACTCGCGCACCCGTGCGAGCCCCGCCATGCGCGGTCGGCGCAAACGCGCCATTGGGGTGAGGCCCGCGCACGCCGGGCCCCACCCGCGTGGCGGGCCCCGCCCGCATGCCGGGCCCCACCCGCGTGGTCAGCGCGCGGCGAGGGCCACGTCGAGGGCCTGGAGGAGGCGGCCCGTCGTCGCACGGTCGCGGACCGCCAGCCGGAGCCAGGAGCGGTCCAGCCCGGGGAAGGTGTCGCCGCGGCGCACGGCGAAGCCCAGCGCGCGCAGCCGGATGCGGATCTCCGCCGCGCCCTCGATCCGGATCAGCACGAACGGCCCCGCCGCCGTACCCGCCACGGATATCTCCTCGAACTCCGCGAGCCCCGCGAGGAGGTGCTCCCGGTCCACCGCGATCTGCCGGGCCGCGGCCTCCGCCTCGGCCAGCGCCGCGGGGGAGACGCACGCCTCGGCCGCCACCAGCGCGGGCGTGGAGACCGGCCACAGCGGCTGCGCCGCCGCCAGCTTCGCGATCACCCCGGGCTCGGCCAGTACGTAGCCGATGCGCAGCCCGGCCAGCCCCCAGGTCTTGGTCAGGCTCCGCAGCACCACCAGGCCCGGTACGTCCGTCCGCCCGGCCAGGGCCTCGCGTTCGCCGGGGACCGCGTCCATGAAGGCCTCGTCGACCACCAGGATCCGCCCGGGCCGGGCCAGCGCGGCCAGGGTCGCCGCCGGGTGCAGCACAGAGGTCGGATTGGTCGGGTTCCCGACCAACACCAGGTCGGCCTCCTCCGGTATCGCCGCCGGGTCCAGCCGGAAGCCGTCCGCGGCCCGCAGCACCACCCGCTCCACCCGGTGGCCCGCGTCGCGCAGGGCCGCCTCCGGCTCGGTGAACTGCGGATGCACCACCACGGGCCGTACGGCGCCCAGCGCCCGCGCGATCAGGACGAACGCCTCCGCGGCGCCCGCGGTCAGCAGCACCCGCTCGACCGGTAGCCCGTGGCGCAGGGCCACGGCCGTGCGGGCGGCGCGGCCGTCGGGGTACGCGGACAGGCCGTCGAGCGAAGCCGCGATCCTCTCCTTCAGCCACCGCGGCGGCGTGTGGGACCGTACGTTCACCGCGAGATCGATCAGCTCCGCGCCCCCGTCCGCGACCTCCGCGTCCCCGTGGTGGCGCAGATCGTGCGTGTGGGCCGTGGCGACGGCGCAGGTCGCCGCCACCGACCGCCGTTTGGGTACGAGGAGTTCCCCGCCCCCGGCGAGCGCGGCGGCCTCCGCCACCGACGCGGTGCCGGCGGCCTCGCGGGCGGCGTCCGAGGGGTGCGGCACCGGGATCGCGGCCAGGCGCTCGGCGGGATAGCTCAGCAGGGGCACGCCGAAACGTTCCGCCGCACCCGCGATCCCCGCCTCCAGGACCTTGCCCTCCACGGTGGCCAGGGCCGTCACCGAACCCGACGCCAGCCCGGCGCCGCGCAGGGTCTCCTCCACCAGCGCGCACACCTCGGCCACGGACACGCCCGCGCGGCCTCCGACCCCGACGACCAGTTGCGTCGCGTACTCGCCCAACAGGTTCACCCGTTCTCCGTCGTGGTGTGCGTGGTGTTCGTCGTGTTCGTGGACCGTCCGTGCGGCGGCCCCGTCAACTCTCCGTGGTCCGCCACCCGGGCGCGGAAGTGCGCGGGCGGCGCGGAGTCGGTATGCAGGGGCACATGGCCGTGATCGTGGCGTTGGGTGCGTTCCTGATGACCCTGGCAGGCGGATGGACGGCGCAACGCGTCACCGACCGCCGCCACCTCGTGCTGGGTCTGGCCGGCGGGCTGATGCTCGGCGTCGTGGGCCTCGACCTGCTCCCGGAGGCCATGCACGCAGCCGGCGACGAACTCTTCGGGGTCCCGCTCGCGCTGCTGCTCTTCGTCGGCGGGTTCCTCGCCGCCCACTGCGTGGAACGGCTCCTGGCCGTCCGTCAGGCCTCCCACGGGGCCAGGAACGGCGACGGGGACCCCGAGCACGGGCAGCGGGTCCCCCAGGTCGGCCTGACGGCCGCCGCCGCCATGGTCGGCCACAGCCTCGCCGACGGGGTGGCCCTCGGTGCCGCGTTCCAGGTCGGCGGGGGGATGGGCGTGGCCGTGGCGCTGGCCGTCATCACCCACGACTTCGCCGACGGGTTCAACACGTACACGCTCACCCGGCTGTACGGGAACGCCCGCCGCAAGGCCCTGCTCATGCTCTTCGCGGACGCGGTGGCCCCCGTCGTGGGCGCGGCGTCCACTCTGCTGTTCACCCTTCCGGAGGAACCGCTCGGGGCCTACCTCGGCTTCTTCGGCGGCGTCCTGCTGTACCTGGCCGCCGCCGAGATCCTGCCCGAGGCCCACCACAAGCACCCCGCGCTGTCCACCCTGATGTGCACTGTGGGCGGGGTGGCGGGGATCTGGCTGGTGGTGGGCCTGGCGGAGTGACGCGGTGGCCGGTCCCGGGCGTCTCGGGCTCACCGATGCGCTGCCGCGGCCTCGGCGAACAGCAGCGCCACGGAAGGCTCCGCCGCCCAGTGCGTGTGCAGGTAGCTGGCGTGCACCCCGTCGGCCACGAAGCCCTCGACCCGGCGTTCCGGATGCGTGAAGCCCCACGCCGGTGTGCTGCCGGCGCCCGGCTCGATCACCGTCCGGTGGAACTCGTGCCCGCGCAGCCGGGTCCCGGCCGGCGCGAGGACGCTGTCGGAGACGGCCACCGCCTCGCGGTAGCCGAGCGTGAGCCGCTCCGACATCCGCGCGTCGGCGTCGAGCACCCCGCACATGGGCTTGCCGTCCAGCGAGCGGGCCAGGTACAGCAGCCCGGCGCACTCCGCGGCCACCGGGCCACCGGCGGCGGCGAACGCGGCGACGGCCTTGCGGAGCGGCTCGTTGGCGGACAGCTCGGGGGCGTACACCTCGGGGAATCCGCCGCCGATCACCAGGCCGGTGGTTCCCTCGGGCAGCGCCTCGTCGCGCAGCGGATCGAAGGTGACGACCTCCGCGCCCGCGGCGCGCAGCAGCTCCGAGTGCTCGGCGTACGAGAACGTGAAGGCGGCCCCGCCCGCGACGGCGATGACGGGTGCGGAGCCGCCGCCGGGGATCCGCCCCGGACCCCGCGCCTCAGACGCAGGCGAGGCTGCATCGTGCCGCTGCGCGGCATCCTCCCGCCCGTCCGGCGTTCGAGGACCGGGTCCGGGCAGAGCCCGGTTTCGGGAAGGGGCGGGGTGGGGGAGCAGAGCCTGTTCCGGAGCCCAGGCTTGGCAGTCCAGCGGCGGGGCCGTCCGGGCCAGGGCCATCAGGGCTTCCAGATCGCAGCCCGCCCGGACCTGGTCGGCCAGCGCGGCGACGGAAGACACCGCGTCCGCCCGCCGCTCGGCGACCGGCACCAGCCCCAGGTGCCGCGAGGGCGCGGCCACCTGCGGAGCCCGCCGCAGGACGCCGAGCACCGGCATCCCCGCCTCCTCCAGCGCCTCCCGCAGCATCACCTCGTGCCGGTCGGAGCCGACCTTGTTCAGGATCACGCCGCCGAGCCGCACCTGCGGGTCGAAGGAGGCGAAACCGTGCACCAGCGCCGCCACCGACCGCGACTGCGAGGACGCGTCGACGACCAGCACCACCGGCGCCCGGAGCAGCTTCGCGACCTGCGCCGTCGACGCCAGTTCGCCCCGCCCCGCGGCCCCGTCGTAGAGCCCCATCACGCCCTCGATGACGGCCAGATCGCATCCGGCCGCCCCGTGCGCGAACAGCGGGGCCACCAGCTGCGGCCCGCACATGAACGCGTCGAGGTTCCGCCCCGGACGGCCCGTGGCCAGCGCGTGGTAGCCCGGGTCGATGTAGTCCGGCCCGGCCTTGTGCGGGGACACGGCGAGGCCGCGCTCCGAGAAGGCCGCCATCAGGCCCGTCGCGACGGTGGTCTTGCCGCTGCCGGAGGAGGGCGCGGCGATGACCAGTCTCGGTATGTTGAACGAGGTCACCACTCGATGCCCTTCTGGCCCTTCTGGCCGGCGTCCATCGGGTGCTTGACCTTGGTCATCTCGGTGACGAGGTCCGCGAACTCCACCAGCTTCTCCGGTGCGTTGCGCCCGGTGATCACCACGTGCTGGGTTCCCGGACGGGTCCGCAGCACCTCGACGACCTCGTCGACGTCGATCCAACCCCAGTGCATCGGGTACGCGAACTCGTCCAGCACGTACAGCTTGTGCGTCTCGGCGGCCAGATCGCGCTTGACCTGCTCCCAGCCCTCCTTGGCCGCCTGCTCGTTGTCGAGCTGCGCGTCGCGCTGGACCCAGGACCAGCCCTCGCCCATCTTGTGCCAGACGACGGAGCCGCCCTCGCTGGAGGCGCCGAGCACCTTCAGCGCGTTCTCCTCGCCGACCTTCCACTTCGCCGACTTGACGAACTGGAACACCCCGATCGGCCAGCCCTGGTTCCAGGCGCGCAGCGCCAGACCGAAGGCCGCCGTCGACTTGCCCTTGCCCGGCCCCGTGTGGACGAAGACGAGCGGGCGGTTGCGGCGCTGACGCGTCGTGAGTCCGTCGTCCGGAACGACGGACGGCTGTCCCTGCGGCATTACGCGGCCCTCCTGAGGGTCGGGGATGGAGTACGTACGCTTTTGACGAGCCCGGCCAGCGAATCGGCCCGCAGCCCGTCGAGGGAGACGGCCGGGCCGCCCAGATCGGCGGCCAGTACCCCGGCCAGCCCGAGCCGGACCGGACCCGACTCGCAGTCCACGACCACGGAGGCGACCCCGCCGGCCGCCAGCAGCCGGGCGCTGCGCGCCGAAAGGGCGCGGGGATCGCCGCCCACGGAGCCGGCCGAGGTGGCCCGCCCGTCGGTGACGACCACCAGCAGCGGCCGCCGGCTCGGGTCCCGCAGCCGCTCGATCCGCAGCACCTCGTGGGCCTTGAGCAGCCCGGCGGCGAGCGGGGTGCGCCCGCCGGTCGGCAGCTTCTCCAGCCGGGCCGCGGCGGCGTCCACGGAGGAGGTGGGCGGCAGGGCCAGCTCGGCCGAGGAGCCCCGGAAGGTGATCAGGCCCACCTTGTCCCGGCGCTGGTAGGCGTCGAGCAGCAGGGACAGCACCGCGCCCTTGACCGCGCTCATGCGCTGCCGGGCCGCCATGGAGCCGGAGGCGTCGACGAGGAACAGGACGAGGTTGCCCTCGCGGCCCTCCCGGGTCGCCTGCCGCAGATCGTCCTTGCGGACGATCAGCCCGCGCCCGGTGCGCCCGCGCGCCTTCTGGTGCGGGGCGGCGGCGTGGACGGTCGCCGCCAGGTGCAGTTTGGTCAGCTGGCCCCGGGGGCGCTGGGCGCCGGTGGTGCGGCCGTGCGCGGTGCGGGCGCGCGAACGCCGGCCCGACGCGCCCTCGCCGAGGCCCGGGACGCTGAGCATCTTGGTGCGGAAGGGCTCGGCGGCCCGCACGGGTGCCTGCTCGGCCGGACCGGAGGCAGCCTCGTTCTCCTGGGAGGAGGGCTGCGTCTCGGGCTGCTGCCCGGGCGCGTCGGGGGCCTGCGCCTCCGGCTCCGCCCCGGGCGCGTCGTCCGGTCCGGAGCCCTGCGGGGGCACGCCGCCCCCGCCGTCGGGGCCGTCGGTGCCGCCGCCGTCCGGGCCGTCGTCCTGCGGACCCTCGCCCGGCCCCTCCGGCTCGGGCTCGGGGTCCGGCTCCTCGTCCGGGAACCCGTCCAGGATCCGGTCCAGCTTCTCCTCGTCGAGACCCGGTGCGTCGAAGGGGTTGCGGCGACGGCGGTGGGGGAGCGCGAGCAGGGCGGCCTGCCGCACGTCCTCCTTGCGCACCTCGGTCCGCCCGGCCCAGGCGGCGAGCGCGGTCGCGGTACGGGCCATCACGATGTCGGCGCGCATGCCGTCGACCTCGAAACCGGCGCAGGTCGCGGCGATCTGCAGCAGCGAGGTGTCGCCGAGGCGCACCTGCGGGAGCAGGGCACGCGCGGCCACCACCCGGGCGCGGACCTCCTCCTCGTCCCCGGACCAGCGGCCCGCGAACCCCGCGGGGTCGTCCTCGTAGGCGAGCCGGCGCCGTACCACCTCCACCCGCTGGAGCGGCTCGCGGGAGGCGGCGACCTCGACGGTCAGCCCGAACCGGTCGAGCAGCTGCGGGCGGAGCTCGCCCTCCTCGGGGTTCATCGTGCCGACGAGCAGGAAGCGGGCGGCGTGCCGTACGGAGACCCCCTCGCGCTCCACGTAGGAGGCGCCCATCGCGGCGGCGTCGAGGAGCAGGTCGATGAGGTGGTCGTGGAGCAGGTTGACCTCGTCGACGTACAGGATCCCGCGGTGCGCGTCGGCCAGCAGGCCGGGCTCGAAGGCCTTCACGCCCTCGGAGAGGGCCCGCTCGATGTCCAGGGCGCCGACGAGCCGGTCCTCGGAGGCCCCGACGGGCAGCTCCACCATGCGGGCGGGCCGCGCGGCGGCCGGTCCCGCCTCGTGGGGGCCGTCGGGGCAGGCGGGGTCCGGGGCGGTGGGCGCGCAGCTGAACCGGCAGCCGGGGACCACGTCCACCTGAGGCAGCAGGGTGGACAGGGCGCGGACGGCGGTGGACTTGGCGGTCCCCTTCTCACCGCGCACGAGGACACCGCCGACCGCGGGGCTCACGGCGTTGAGCAGCAGCGCGAGGCGCAGGTCGGTCTGGCCGACCAGTGCGGTGAACGGGTAGGGCGTGCTCATGCGGTGGCCCCTTCTTGTATGGGTGTACGGGTACGCGTGCGCGGGCGGGCTTGGACGGCGGGGCCGGTGCGGGGCGCCGCTGCGCGGGGCGAAGTTCCCCGACCCTCCCCCAGACTCTGTCCGGGGGGACCCCCGGTTCGCCCGTTCCCTGGGGCTCCGCCCCAGACCCCGCGCCTCAAACGCCGGCGAGGCTGATTTTTGCCGCGCAGCGGCAAATCCAGCCCGTCCGGCGTGTGAGGACCGGGTCCGGGCAGAGCCCGGGGAACGGTGGAAGGGTGGGTAGGGGACTGGCCCCGCAGGGCTGCGCCGCTCACGGCGCGCCCGGGGGGAGGAAGGGGAGGCCCGTCGGGGCTCCGGTCTCGATCAGCCGGAGCAGCGCGTCCGTGTCCGCGTGCTCCGCGATCAGGTCTCCCAGCAGGTCGAGCTGTTCCTCCCGGAGGGAGGCGAAGGAGGTGTCCGGGGCCGGGACGAAGCGGCGGCCCGCCGCCGAGGCGACCTCGCGGAGGAAGGCCCGGCGGAAGCCGTCCGACTCCAGCGAGCCGTGCCAGTGCGTGCCCCACACCGCCCCGACCCGGCACCCGTCCAGGAAGGGGGTCCCGCCCAGGACTTCGGCCACGCCGTGGTGGATCTCGTACCCCTCCACCGGCTCGCCCAGCGCCGAACCCACCGGCCGCGCCAGGGTCTTCTCCCGCTCGAAGCGGACCCGGACGGGAAGCAGCCCGAGCCCCGGCACGGAGCCGGCCTTCGACTCGACCTCGTCCTCGATGTGTTCGCCCAGGACCTGGAACCCGCCGCAGATGCCCAGCACCGGCCGGCCCTCCGCGGCCCTCCGGGCCAGCGCGTCCGCCAGTCCCCGCTCGCGCAGCCAGGCCAGGGCCTTGACCGTGCCGCGGGTGCCGGGGACCACGACCAGGTCCGCGTCGGCCAGTTCCTCGGCCCGGTCCACGAACCGCACGACCACGCCCGGCTCCGCCGCCAGCGCGTCGACGTCCGTGAAGTTGGACATCAGCGGCACCGCGCACACCGCGACCCGCAGCACGTCCTCGCCCACGGGCGGGGCGACCACGGATTCGCGTACCGCGCCGCGCAGGGAGACCCGCAGGCCGTCCTCCTCGTCGATGCCCAGCCCGTGCTGGAAGGGGAGCACCCCGTACGTCGCCCGCCCGGTCAGACCGCGCAGCATTTCCATGCCCGGTTCCAGCAGGGTGACGTCGCCGCGGAACTTGTTGACCAGGTAGCCCGCGATCAGCGACTGGTCCTCGGAGGAGAGCAGCGCCGTCGTACCGAAGAAGGACGCGAAGACCCCGCCCCGGTCGATGTCGCCGACGACGACCACCGGGAAGCGCGCGGCCCGCGCGATGCCCATGTTCACGATGTCGGTCCGGCGCAGGTTGATCTCGGCCGGGCTGCCCGCCCCCTCGCAGATCACGGCGTCATACGTGCCCCGCAACTGCTCCAGGCAGTCCGTGACGATGCCGAGCAACTGCTCCTGCCGGCCTCCGTGGTAGCCGCGCGCGCTCATCTCGCCCACCGGCTTGCCCAGCAGCACCACCTGGCTGCTCTGGTCACTGCCGGGCTTGAGCAGCACCGGGTTCATCAGCGCGGTGGGCTCCACGCGGGCCGCCTGGGCCTGCATGGCCTGGGCGCGGCCGATCTCGGCGCCCTCCCGCGTCACGAAGGAGTTCAGCGACATGTTCTGCGCCTTGAACGGGGCCACCTTCACGCCCTGCCGGGCCAGCCAGCGGCAGATGCCCGCCGTGACCACGCTCTTGCCCGCGTCCGAGGTCGTACCGGCGACGAGGAGCCCCCCGCCGCGCTTCGCGCCGCCGCTCATGCGCGCCGCCCCTTCTTGGTAGTACGGGCGACCAGCGTCCGGGAGACCAGCGTCCGGGCGGCCACACAGGCCCCCAGGGCCACCCAGGTCACCTGGCGCGACAGCCGCACCGCGCGTTCGATGTCGGCGACCTCCACGGGCCGCCCAGCCGCTCCGTTGAGCACGGCCCGGTGTTCGACCCGGCCCGCGTAGGCCAGGGTCCCGCCCAGCCGTACGCCGAGCGCCCCGGCGAAGGAGGACTCCACGGGCCCCGCGTTGGGGCTCGGGTGCTTGACGGCGTCCGCGCGCCAGGCCCGTACGGCTCCCCGCCGGTCGGGCCCGGCCAGTACGGCGGCCAGGGCCGTCAGCCGGGCGCCCGGCCAGCCGGCGACGTCGTCGAGCCGGGCCGAGGCCCAGCCGTAGCGCAGGTGGCGGGGGGACTTGTGGCCGACCATCGCGTCCAGGGTGTTCACGGCGCGGAAGGCCAGCAGCCCGGGGACGCCCGCGACGGCGCCCCACACCAGGGCGCCGACCACGGCGTCGGAGGTGTTCTCGGCGACCGATTCGACGACCGCGCGGGCCATCTGCTGCTCGTCCAGCGCCTGCGGGTCCCGCCCGCACAGGTGGGGCAGCCGTTCGCGGGCCACCTCGGCGTCCCCGGCGGCGAGCGCACCGCCGATGGCGCGGGCCTCCCGGCCCAGCGAGGTGCCGCCCACGACGGCCCAGGTGGCGGCGGCGGTGAGGGCGATACGGGCGGCCGCGGGCCGGGAGCGCACGGCGCGGGCGCCCAGCGCGCCGACGGCGGCCGCGCCTCCGGCGCACAGCAGGGTGTGCAGGACGCCCCGCGCGCGGTCGTCGCGCCACAGGGCGCGTTCGACGGCGGCGGCGGCTCGTCCGAAGGCGGCCACGGGGTGCCCTCGGCGCGGATCCCCGAGGATCCGGTCGCCGATCAGGCCCGCCGTGACGCCGTACGCGAAGACGCGATCGGCACGCATGGTGGCAGGTATGTCCTCACTCAGGGTCCGCGCCCTGGTTCGACGTGTCCGGCGGCGAGAGTTCCTGGCTCCCGGCCGCACACGGGGTCCGCGTGCGCCGGTGACAGTGGCGGGACCGCGCCGGATTCGCACCGGACTTCCTCTCCATGCCGCCGTAATGGCTCGGGCAGTCCACCACGCAGCGCGAAGGCCCGTCAACTCGCGGTTGACCTGCGGTGGGGTGGCGGTGAATGCGCCCCCGGGCACGCGAAAGCTCCCTCCGGGACGAACCCGGAGGGAGCCTTCGTACGTGCCGTCCCGCGCCTCAGGCGACGATCAGGTAGATCCCGTAGGCCACGGCCGCCGCGCAGAGCGCGAAGCAGGCGTACGCACCGCTGCGGGCCAGGGTGGCGGCGCCGCCCTGTTCGGTGGCGGCCTCGTGCTTCGAGAGCCCCATCAGCCCCAGGGTGAACAGGGTCACCAGGACGACGGTGGCGGAGAGGCTGACCCCGAAGACGGAGCCGAGTGCTTCCCAGTCGATCTTCATACCGCTGAATCCTCTGTCGTTCTCGGGCTCGGGCCGGTCAGACCGCCGCGGCCGGGGCCGCGGGGGTCGTCGCCGTGGCCGGGATGGTGGCCTTCAGTTCCTCGTCCGTCACCGCGGCGGTGCTGCCGACGGCGGTGGCCGTGACCGCGACCGGCGGGACGCTGACGGCCGCGATGGCCGTGGTGACGACACCCGGCTCCTCGGCGGCGGCCGGCGCGACCTCGTTGACGTTGGTGTGGTCGACGACCTGACGGCGGGAGATCAACCAGATGGCGACGCAGGAGGCGACCAGGAAGACCGTGACGCCGGCGACGCCGATGTCCCCGGTGCGCATGACCAGCTCGGCGACGGCGGCCACGAGGCCCGCGGCCGGGAGGGTCAGGCCCCAGGCGATGAACATGCGGGAGGCGGTGGACCAGCGGACCACGCCGCCCTTGCGTCCCAGACCCGAACCCATGACGGCGCCGGAGCACGCGTGGGTGGTGGAGAGGGAGAAGCCGAGGGAGGAGGAGGCCAGGATGACGCTGGCGGCCGAGGTCTGGGCGGCGAAGCCCTGCTGCGGCTGCAGGTCGGTCAGGCCCTTGCCCATGGTGCGGATGATGCGCCAGCCGCCCAGGTAGGTGCCCATCGCGATGGCCAGGCCCGCGGAGACGATGACCCACACCGGCGGGTTGGAGCCGGGCGCGAGGGCGCCGCCGGCTACGAGCGCCAGGGTGATGATGCCCATCGTCTTCTGCGCGTCGTTGGTGCCGTGCGCCAGCGAGACGAGGCTCGCGGAAGCGATCTGGCCCGCGCGGTAACCCTTGGCCGAGGTCTTCTTGCCCATGCCGTCGCCGACCTTGTACGTGACCTTGGTGGCCAGGTACGCGGCGAAACCGGCGACCAGCGGCGCCGCGATCGCGGGGATCAGCACCTTGGTGACGACGACGCTGCCGTTGACGGCACCCATGCCGGCGGAGGCCACGGCCGCACCGATCAGGCCGCCCATCAGGGCGTGCGAGGAGCTCGAGGGCAGGCCGACCAGCCAGGTGACGAGGTTCCAGAGGATCGCGCCGACCAAGGCGGCGAAGATGACCTCCGGCCGGATGCCTTCCTCGTTGACCAGTCCCTTGGAGATCGTCTTGGCGACCTCCACGGACATGAAGGCGCCGATGAGGTTGAGCACGGCGGACATGGCCACCGCGGTCTTGGGCTTGAGGGCGCCGGTCGAGATGGTGGTGGCCATCGCGTTGGCCGTGTCGTGAAAACCGTTCGTGAAATCGAACACGAGAGCGGTGATGATCACGATCCCGAGGAGAAGCGTTATGTGCTCCATTTACCCAGGCTTCTGTTTGACGTCAGTGGTTCGTGGACCGTAGGCAACCTGGATGAACGGAAGGTGAACTGCCAGGGATCATGCGGTGTATCGGCTCGGCACCCGATCGGGACCTTCGTCCCGGGAAGCACGTTGATATGTCGATTAACGCATGTCACGGCAGGGTGTCCGGATGTTTCGGGGCCGGGACTTCCGGAAGGTGCTCCGATGCGCCCGGGGCCCCGAAGAGATCTAGATCACCTCCCGCGCCACCCCTTCGGGGTGCCGACCGGAACGAATCCCTCCGGTGGCCCGCCGGCCGGTCCGGCTCGACACTGGAGCGGTGCGTACCGCTACAGCGACGGCAGCGGCCGTCACCACGACCCTGCTCGGCGCCGGCGCGGCCGCCGTCACCGCCGCCGCGCTCGCCGGCCGGTACGCCGCCGACGCGGCCCTGCGGTCCGAGCCCGGCCGCCCGCTTCCCGGCAGCCCCCGGCTCACCGTCCACTCCACCGCGGCGGGCCGGGTCGAGCTGACCCGATCCCTCGCCTCCCTGCGCGACGGCACGTACGGGCTCACCGCCCCCGGGGTGCACGCCGTGGTCGGGCCCGTCCTCCCCGACGCCCCGCACGGCCCCGACACCGTGGTGCGCCGGCTCCTCGCCGTCACCCACGGCAGCCTCGACCCCGGAACCCGCGTCACCCTCACCCCCCAGGTCCACCTGGGGAACCCGGGCACCGCCCTCGGGCTGGACCACGCCGACGTGGACGTCCCCGGGGAGCTCGGCGCGCTGCCCGCCTGGTTCGTGCCCGGTGCCCGCGACACCTGGGTGATCACCGTCCACGGGCTCGGCGCCACGCGCGAGCACCCGATGGTGGTGATGCCCTTCCTCCACGGCAACAAGCTCCCCGTCCTGGACCTCGGGTACCGGGGCGACCTCGGCGCCCCCGAGTCGCCGGACGGCCTCGGCCACCTCGGCGAGTCCGAATGGCGCGATCTCGACGCCGCCATCCGCTACGCCCTGCGCTACGGCGCCCGCCGCGTGGTCCTGCACGGCTGGTCGACCGGCGCCACCATGGCCCTGCACGCCGCCGAGCGCTCGGCGCTGGCCGACCGGATCTCCGGGCTCGTCCTCGACTCGCCCGTCCTGGACTGGCACGCCACCCTGCGCGCCCTCGCCGCCGCGCGCCGCACCCCGGCCCCCCTGCTCCCGTTCGCCGTCAAGGCCGCCGAGAGCCGTGCGGGCCTGCGGGCCGACCGGCGGGCCCCGGGGTCGGATCCGGCCGCGCTGAAGGTCCCCGTACTGATCTTTCACGGCCCCGACGACACCCTCGCCCCCTGGGGGCCCTCGCGGCGGCTCGCGGCGGGCCGCCCCGACCTCGCCACCCTGCACTCCGTTTCCGGCGCCGCCCACGGGGCCATGTGGAACGCCGACCCGGCCGGCTACGAAGAGGCGCTGCGCCGCTTCCTGACCCCTCTTATGTGACGGGCCGGGGGAGGGTCCGGGGAAGGGTCCGGGGAAGGGTGCGGGGAAGGGTCCGGGGAAGGGTTCGGGAGCCGGGCGGGGTGACGGACCGTCGGACGAGCTGTCCGAAGACCGTGGGACGGGCGGGGCAGGGAGGGTGAGTTGTCCCCTTCTGTCCTCTCGGGCACTTGTGGCAATGGCCGGTTCCGTTTGGGCTTTCGGCCAGTGACGGGCGAGACTGCTCACGTGACGTCCCGAAAGCCTGATGAGCAGTTGGCTCGCGACTCCAGACTCCGACTCGTCGCCCCGCGGTCCGTGGCCACGGCACGCAAGGCGGTGACCGACCGGCGCACCCGGACCGCCCAGCGGCCTCCGGCGGGCACGCCCGCCACGGCCGACCTCGCGAACAGGGCACGCGCCTCCCTCTCCGACGCGGTACGGCTCGCCCGCTGGGCCGAGCTCCACCTCGGCGCGGCGGACGGCGCGGGGCCCGCCCCGGCGGGTGCCCTGCCCGTCGCCGAAGCCGAACGCGCCGCCGACCGGCTGAGCCTGACGCCGGGGCAGATCCGGGTCGGCTGGGACCGCGCCCGGCTCGCCGGACTGATCGAGATGCACGGCGGGCACGCCCGGCCGGGCTGGCGCCTGCGCGCGTGGGACCGTGACGACACCGCCGTCCTGCGCGGCTGGGTCGCCCTCTTCGACGCCTGGTCGCTGGTCCACCCGGCCCCCGCCGACATCGCCCCCACGGCCGTCGCCGAGGTCGTCGAGGCCATGCCTCAGCTGCTCTCCCTGCTCCAGCTCTCCGCCGGTCCCGTGACCGTCCCCGATCTGCTGGACCTGCTCCGGCAGCGCGTCGAGGAACTGCGCGACGAGCGGTGCGAGGTCCCCTACGAGTCCACGGCGCAGCCCGGGACTCCGTCCGCGGACTCCGTGCCGTCCGTGAACCCCGTGCCGTCCGCGGACTCCGAGCCGTCCGGTCCGGCGCCGTCCGGCTCCGAGGCGGCCGCGCCTCCCGTCCCGCTCGCCCGGCTGCTGCGCTGGGCGCTCGGCGGGCTCGCCGCCGTGGACGCCG
Organism: Streptomyces sp. NPDC099050; assembly: GCF_044759865.1. Lineage (NCBI taxonomy): Bacteria > Bacillati > Actinomycetota > Actinomycetes > Kitasatosporales > Streptomycetaceae > Streptomyces > Streptomyces sp. NPDC099050. The sequence continues at coordinate 562,716 of NZ_JBIWAE010000002.1, forward strand.
TCACCCTCGGCCCCGCCCGGGCCACCCTCACCCCGCTCGGGAGCTGGGCGGTCTGGGTCAAGCTCGAACAGATCTGCGTCGCCGCGCAGAGCCCGGCGGGCAACATCGAGCAGTCCGCCGCCGCCATGCTCCACGGCTGCGCGCGGCTCACCCCCGGCCCGGCCCGCGCCGAATACCTGGCCTGGCTGGCCGCCCGGCCCGTCGGCCACGCGGTCTCCGAGCTGCTCCACGCGGCCCGCGGCGAGGACGCCCTGCTGCGCGGGCTCGCCTTCGAAGCCCTGCGCGTCGTCGGAGCCCCCGCCGAGCCCGAGGTGCGCAGGGCCTCCCGCGAGGCCGCGCTGCGCCCGTACGCCCTGCTCTGGCTCGCCGAGCACGACGGGGTCGACCCCGACGAGGCGCAGGACGTGCTCACCGCCGAGGAGCAGACCTGGCTCTGGGTGGACACCGCGGCCGCCATCGCCGACCACGGCGAGGCCGAGCTGCTCGCCCGCCACCTCGACTCGGCGGTGCGGACCACGGTTCCCAGGCTGCTGGACGAGGTCCGCGCGGTGGGGCACCCCCGCACCGTGCAGGTGCTGGTCGCCCTGGCCGCCGCCCATCCCGATCCCGCCCTGGCCAAGGCGGTGCGCCGGGCCGCCTTCCAGGTGCACACCGGCGGCGCGTAGCACCCGTACGGGAGTCGCGTACGCGCCGCCGGTCCCTCAGACCTGCGGCGCGTACGTCCCGAAGCTCCAGATGTTGCCCTCGGCGTCGCGGGCCATGTAGTCCCGCGAGCCGTAGTCCTGGTCGGTCGGCTCCATCACGATCTCCACGCCGTGCTCCACGGCCCGGCGGTGGTGGGCGTCCACGTCGTCGACGAGCACGTAGACCCCGGCCGGGCCGGCCGTCTCCATCGCCTTGTCGAAGGGGCCGCCGGTGCCCCTGCTGCCGAGCATCACCATGCCGTTCCCGTAGGACAGCTCGGCGTGCGCCACCGCGCCGTCCTCACCCTCGTACGCCGCGACCTGGGTGAAGCCGAAGGCCTCGGTGAGCAGCTGGATGGCGGCCTTGGCGTCGGTGTACAGCAAGGTCGGACAGATGGACGGAACGCCTGCCATGACGATCACTCCCTCTCGTGCCGCGGGTGCACGGTCCATGGGTGGACCGTGAGCCACGTCACAGCATGGCAGGCGTCGCGGGAAGTCAGCGGAAGGTGTTGCACTGGGCCATGTCGCCCGTGCGGTAGCCCTGGTAGAACCACTGCTGGCGCTGCTCGGCCGAGCCGTGCGTCCAGGACTCGGGGGAGACCCGGCCCTGGAACTTCTCCTGGATCCGGTCGTCGCCGACCGCCGCCGCCGCGTCCAGGCCGTCCCTGATGTCCTGGTCGGTGAGGCTCGTGATCAGCGGCTTGCCCGTGGACTCGTCCGGGGTCTTCGTCGCGTTGTGGGCCCACACCCCGGCGTAGCAGTCGGCCTGCAGCTCGACCCGCACCGCGTTGCTGTTCGCGCCCTGCCGCCCGTCCTGGGCCTTCTGCAGGGTGCCGGTCAGGTTCTGGATGTGGTGGCCGTACTCGTGGGCCACCACGTACGCCTGGGCGAAGGGGCCGCCGTTCGCGCCGAACTTGGTGCGGAGCTCGTTGAAGAAGCCCAGGTCCAGATAGACCTGCCGGTCACCGGGGCAGTAGAACGGGCCGACCGCCGAGGTGGCCGCCCCGCAGGCGGTGCCCACCTTGCCGGTGAAGAACACCGTCTGGGCCGGGGTGTACCGGGCGCCGCGCTTGGCGAACTCCTGCTTCCAGAAGTCCTGGGTGCTGTTGATCACCGCCACCAGCCGGCAGTCCTCCTTGGCGTTCGCGTCCGCGCCGGTCTTGCAGCTCTGCTGCACCTGGGCGGCGGAGGAGGAGGTCGACGCGGGCTCCGGGCTGCCGTCGGACAGGCCCAGCTGCTCCGGGCCCACCCCGAACAGCAGACCCATGATCAGCGCGATGAAACCGATGATGCCGCCGCCGATCGTGGCCTTCCCGCCGGGGATGCGGCTGCCGCGTACGTCCTTGACCTCGGAAGTGTCCAGATTGGCGTTGTCGTCGAACTGCATCCCGCACCGCCCTCCATTCCTGACCGGGGGTGCGTGTCAGCCCCTGCGGCGAGTATCAACCCGTTCATCCTCATACGCCCCTCGGCCCACAGGCGTGTTCCCTGGGCCGAACGGGGGACGGGGGGCAGGGGCCGGAGCCGGTCCCGCGCGGGGTGGCCGGGCCCGAAAGTAGTTGCGGGCCACCGGTAGAATGACTCCCATGGCAAATCTCCTCGCGGATTAGCGGCGTAGAAGCATCGCGTCCTGCCCCCCTTCCGCCGTCCCGACCCGCCCTGGAGTATTTCCGTGATCACCGCCACCGGCATCGAGCTGCGCGCCGGCGCCCGCATCCTCATCGAGAACGCCTCCTTCCGCATCGCCAAGGGCGACCGCATCGGCCTCGTCGGCCGCAACGGAGCAGGCAAGACCACCCTCACCAAGTGCCTCGCGGGCGAGGGAACCCCGGCCGGCGGCAGCATCGCCCGCTCGGGCGAGGTCGGCTACCTCCCGCAGGACCCGCGCACCGGCGACCTCGACGTGCTGGCCAGCGACCGGATCCTGTCCGCGCGCGGACTCGACGTCCTGCTCAAGAAGATGCGGATGAACGAGGAGCGCATCTCCTCCGGCTCCGGCGCCACCCGCGAGAAGGCGATGCGCCAGTACGAGCGCCAGGAGACCGAGTTCCTCACCAAGGGCGGGTACGCGGCCGAGTCCGAGGCCGCGACCATCTCCGCCGCCCTCGGCCTGCCCGACCGGGTGCTCGGCCAGCCGCTGCACACCCTCTCCGGCGGTCAGCGCCGCCGCGTCGAGCTCGCCCGGATCCTCTTCTCGGACGCCGACACCCTGCTCCTCGACGAGCCGACCAACCACCTCGACGCCGACTCGATCGTGTGGCTGCGCGATTACCTGAAGACCTACCGCGGCGGCTTCATCGTCATCTCCCACGACGTGGACCTGGTCGAGACGGTCGTCAACAAGGTGTTCTACCTGGACGCCAACCGCGCCCAGATCGACGTCTACAACATGGGCTGGAAGCTCTACCAGCAGCAGCGGGAGGCCGACGAGAAGCGCCGCAAGCGCGAGCGCCAGAACGCCGAGAAGAAGGCCGCGGCGCTGAACTCGCAGGCCGACAAGATGCGCGCCAAGGCCACCAAGACCGTCGCCGCCCAGAACATGGCCAAGCGCGCCGACCGGCTGCTGGCCGGCCTGGACGCCGTCCGCGTCTCCGACAAGGTCGCCAAGCTGCGCTTCCCGGACCCGGCGCCCTGCGGCAAGACCCCGCTGACCGCCGAGGGCCTGTCGAAGTCCTACGGCTCGCTGGAGATCTTCACCGACGTCGACCTGGCCATCGACAAGGGCTCCCGCGTGGTCATCCTCGGCCTCAACGGCGCCGGCAAGACCACCCTGCTGCGCCTGCTGTCGGGCACCGAGAAGCCCGACACCGGCACGGTCGTCCCCGGTCACGGCCTCAAGCTCGGCTACTACGCCCAGGAGCACGAGACCCTGGACCCGGAGCGCTCGGTCCTGGAGAACATGCGCTCCTCGGCGCCGGACCTGGACCTGGTCTCCGTACGCAAGACGCTGGGCTCCTTCCTCTTCTCCGGCGACGACGTGGACAAGCCCGCGGGCGTCCTGTCCGGTGGCGAGAAGACCCGTCTGGCGCTCGCGACGCTGGTCGTCTCCTCGGCCAACGTGCTGCTGCTCGACGAGCCCACCAACAACCTCGACCCGGCCAGCCGCGAGGAGATCCTGGGCGCCCTGCGCACCTACAAGGGCGCCGTCATCCTCGTCACCCACGACGAGGGCGCGGTCGAGGCGCTGGAGCCGGAGCGGATCATCCTGCTCCCCGACGGCGTCGAGGACCTGTGGGGCCCGGACTACCGGGACCTGGTGTCGCTCGCCTGAGGCCCTTCCGCTTCCGTGATCCTTTGCTTATGGATCATTCGGCTCAGACGTGATCCATCATCTGAGTGAGACGGTCTCATACCGATCCGTGTGCGACGAAGGCCCCGGCCGCATCTCCCAGGATGTGCGGCCGGGGCCTTCCGTTTCTGCGCTCCAGCCCCTGACCTGGCGATTCATAGGACTCGAGCGGAAATGTGACGGAGGTCATGCAGCGGAAGGGGAGATTCCGTTCTGCTCGTGTGTCCACCGCTGAAGAAATGCCGCCGTACCACCTTGCCGAATGGGTGGCCAGGAAGCCGGGGAGGGGTGATCATGAGAAGTCAGAGCGCACTTCCCATGAGGAGGCACGGGTGGCCGAAACTCTGAAGAAGGGCAGCCGGGTAACCGGCGTCGCGCGCGACAAGCTCGCGGCAGACCTGAAGAAGCAGTACGACTCCGGTGCGAGTATCCGGGCGCTGGCCGAATCGACCGGCCGGTCCTACGGATTCGTCCATCGGATGCTCAGCGAGTCCGGAGTCACGCTGCGTGGTCGCGGTGGCGCGACGCGCGGCAAGAAGGCGGCTACGGCCTGACCATTTGGTTCCTCATTGGTTCCAACGGTTTTCCGTAATCAGCTTCACGGTTCCAGTTCCACCGTCCTTCGGTGACCCCCGGTCGGTTCCATGACCGGCCGGGTGGTTACTGTGCAGTCACTTAGGCCGATTTCGCGGCTCAGCGACGGCACGACCACCGGAGGCACAAGATGGCTCTGCTCGACAAGGACGGCGTACGGCTCACCGTCGACGACACGGTCGCCACGGTGACACTGACCAATCCGGCCAAACGAAACGCTCAATCCCCCGCGCTCTGGCGGGCGTTGACGGAGGCTGGAAGGTCGTTGCCGGGCACCGTCCGGGTCGTCGTGCTGCGCGGCGAAGGGCAGTCCTTCTCCGCAGGGCTCGACCGGCAGGCATTCACCCCCGAAGGCTTCGAGGGCGAGCCGTCGTTCCTTGACCTGGCGCGCGGTTCGGAGGAACTGCTCGACTCCACCATCGCCGAGTACCAGGAGGCGTTCACCTGGTGGCGGCGCAACGACATCATCTCCGTCGCCGCAGTTCAGGGGCACGCGATCGGTGCCGGTTTCCAGCTTGCCCTCGCGTGCGATCTGCGCGTCGTCGCGGACGACGTGCAGTTCGCCATGCGCGAGACCGGGCTGGGCCTGGTGCCCGACCTCGGCGGCACCCAGCCGCTGACCTCGGCGGTGGGCTATGCCCGCGCGCTCGAAATCTGCGCGACGGGCCGTTTCGTGCGCGCCGAGGAGGCGGAACGGATCGGCCTCGCGAACCTGGTCGTCCCCGCGGGCGAGCTCGACGCGGCGGTCCAGGACCTCACCACCGCGCTGCTGGCTCCGCCGCGGGACGCGGTGACCGAGACGAAGGCGCTCCTGCGCGGTGCGGTGTCGCGCCCCTACGAGGACCAGCGTGCGGCTGAGCGCGCCGCCCAGGCCCGCCGCCTCCGCGACCTGGCCGGCCTCTCCGACTAGCCCCGCGGGGTCATCACCCGCAGCCGCGTCGGGACGGGCGGCGGGGCGGGTCCCGACTTACCGTGGTCGGGAGCCCACCGTGCGAAGGGATCCGCCATGACCGAATCCGCCGCCACAGGCAGCACCGCCAAGCCGCCCGCCGACCGTGGGAGGACGAGCATCGCCGATGGCGTCGTCGAGAAGATCGCCGGCCTGGCCGCCCGCGAGGTGGTCGGCGTCCACGCCATGGGCAGCGGCAGCGGACTCTCCCGTACCTTCGGCGCCGTCCGCGACCGCGTCCCCGGCGGGGCCAAGTCCACCGTCAGCCGGGGTGTGAAGGCGGAGGTCGGCGAGGTCCAGACCGCCCTCGACCTGGAGATCGTCGTGGATTACGGCGTGTCGATCCGGGACGTGGCCCGGGCCGTCCGTGAGAACGTCGTCTCGGCGGTGGAGCGGATGACCGGCCTGGAGGTCGTCGAGGTCAACATCGCCGTCAGCGACGTGAAACTGCCGGACGAGGACGACGAGGAGCCGGAGTCCCGACTGCAGTAGAGGAGCCCGCATGAGCATGTCGGTCGTCGGCCTCGTGGCCGGCATGGCACTGGGGTTCGCCGGGTACTTCGGCGGCTTCGGGGCCTTCCTGCTGGTGGCCGCGCTCGGCGCCATCGGCTTCGTCGTGGGCCGGTTCCTCGACGGGGACCTGGAACCCGGCGACTTCTTCCACCCAAGGGGCCGCCCCGGGGACCGGGACCGGGACCGGGACCGCGGCCGTGACCGTGACCGCGACCGCCCCCGGGACCGTGACCGATGAGCACCCCCCCGGCCCACCCCGCCCCGGGTGCCCGCCGCCGAGCGGGGAGCCACCCGGATCGCCGACCGGGTCGTCGCGAAGATCGCGGCCCGGGCCGCCCGGGAGGCGCTGACCCGCCCCGCCCCGGACGCCGCCCCGCCGCACGCCACCGTCACCGTGCACCACGACATCGCCCGCGTACGGGTGGCCCTGGAGCTGGCCTACCCCTCCGACCTCGCCGCCCAGTGCGCTGCCGTACGCCGCCAGGTCGCCCTGCGCGTCGAGGAGTGCGCGCAGATGGCCGTACCCGAGGTGGACGTCGACATCGAGCACCTGCGCCCCGCGCGGGGACGCCCCGCCCGGCCGGACCGGCGGGTCCGGTGAGCGCCCGTTTCCGGTCGACCCGGCGGTTGCCGGCCGCCGTGGGGGCGTGCGCCGTCCTCGGGGTGGCGGGGCTGTTCCTGTACGACCTGGCGGCGGTACGGGCCCACCGCCCGGGCATGCGCTGGCGCGACGAGCTCTCCCGCGCCCTGGAGCGGCACACCCCGGCCGACCCCGGCGTGCTGATCGGCGGCGCCGTCCTGGCCGTCGCCGGGGCCGCGCTGCTGCTGTACGCCCTGACCCCGGGCCTGCGCGGGATCCTCCCGATGGCCTCCGGGCATCCGGAGGTCCGGGGCGGACTGGAACGCAAGGCCGCCGCGCAGGTGCTGAGGGACCGGGTCATGGAGGTGGCCGGGGTGCGGTCGGCGCGGGTCAGGGTGGGCCGGGCCGCCATCGGGGTCCGGGCCGTGTCGCACTTCCGCGATCTGGACGACGTACGGGCCGATCTGGACGCGGTGCTCGCCGTCGGCCTCGACGAGCTGGGGCTGGCCCACGCGCCGCGGCCGCGGGTACGGGTGAACCGCCGGTGACCCTCGGCACGGTGAACCGGGTCCTGCTCGCGCTGCTCGGACTGGTCCTGCTGGCGGCGGGGGCGTCGGTGCTGACCGCGTCCGGGCCGTTCGAGGGCCGCCACGAACCCCTGCTGGCCCCGCACGGGCCGGGCTGGCCGGCGCCGTGGTGGGTGGCGCCGTGGTGGGTGGTGCTCGCCGCACTCGGGGTGTGTGTGGTGCTCGCCCTGTGGTGGCTGCTGTCCCAGCTGCGCCGGGCCCGGCTCGCGGCGGTGCTCGTGGACAGCGGGGACGGGGCGTTCGCCGTACTGCGCGGGCGGGCGCTGGAGGAGGCCGTCGAGGCCGATGTCCAGGAGGCCGTGGAAGGCGTGGCACGGTGCCGGGTCACCCTGCGCGGGCGGCGCGGGGCCCCGGCCCTGCGGGTCGCCCTGGAACTGGAGCCGCACGCGGTGCCGGCCGATGTACTGGCGGCCCTCGCCGGCCCGGTACTGGGCCGGGCCCGCGCCTCGGCGGCGCTCGCGGCCCTCCCGGCGGAGGCCCGCCTCCACGTCACTCCCCGCCGGGCGCGGCGGGTGACGTGATGCGGAGCCGGGGCGGGCGGCTCAGAAGCCGTGCCGGGAGCCGCCGTCCACCGGGAGCATGACGCCGGTCAGGTAGGAAGCCGCCGGGGACAGCAGGAACGCCGCCGAGCGGCCGAACTCCTCCGGGGTGCCGTACCGCCGCAGCGGGATGCCCGCCTCGTTGCGCGTACGGGCGAGGTCCGCGTCCCCGGACAGGGCGTCGAGCTCGCGGACCCGGTCGGTGTCGATGCGGGCGGGCAGCAGGCCGACCACCCGGATGCCGCGCGGGCCCAGTTCCACGGAGAGGGACTTCGCGAAGCCGGCCAGGCCGGGGCGCAGGCCGTTGGAGATGGTGAGGCCGGGGATCGGCTCGTGCACGGAGCCCGACAGGACGAAGCCGATGACCCCGCCGTCGTCAAGCTCGGCGGCCGCCGCCCGCGCGAGGCGGACCGCGCCGAGGAAGACCGACTCGAAGGCCGCGGCCCACTGTTCGTCGGTGTTGTCGGCCGCCGAACCGGGCGCCGGGCCGCCGACGCTGATGAGGATGCCGTCGAGGCGGCCGAAGTGTTCCCGGGCGGCGGCGACGAGCCGGGAGGCGGCTTCGGGGTCGGAGTTGTCGGCGGCCACACCGACCGCGTTCGGGCCCAGCGCCTTGGCCGCGGCCTCGGCGCGCCCCGCGTCCCGGCCGGTCAGCACCACCTTGGCGCCGTCGGCGGTCAGTTCGCGGGCGGAAGCGTAGCCGAGGCCCCTGGTGGCGCCGGTGACGACGTAGACACGGTCCTTCAGTCCAAGATCCATGCCCGACACGCTACGCGGTCGCCGCCGGCTCCCGCTCGGAAGCGGCGGTCCCCGCGGCGGCCGCCGCCTCGCGGTCGCGCTTCTCGCGCCGTACGAGCACGATCCAGCCCACCGGCACCGCCAGGGTGAACAGCCACCACTGGATGGCGTAGGCCATGTGCGCCCCGATCGAGTCGTGGTCGGGCTCGGCGATCACCTCGGGCTTGTCGTCGGCCGGTACGGGCGCGGTGAGTTCCAGGTAGCCGCCGAGGACGGGCTTGCCCAGGTACTCCGCCTGCCGGGTGCTGTTGATCAGCATCACCTGGCGGTCCGGCAGGCCCTTGCGGTCCTTGATGCCGCTGCCGCCGCTGGTCTCGTCGGCCTTCAGCCGCCCGGTGACCGTGACCTCGCCGGTGGGTGCGGCCGGCACCGGCGGGTAGGCGCGCGGGTCGTCGCCGCCCGCGATCCAGCCGCGGTTGACGAGCACGACGCGGCCGTCTTCCAGGACCAGCGGGGTGAGGACGTGGAAGCCGACCTTGTCGTCGTTGTCGGTGCGCATGCGCACCACGACCTCGTGCGCGGAGTCGTACGTACCGGTGGCGGTGACGGCCCGCCAGTAGTCGGCGCGCGGAACCACGTGGCCGGGGGAGGTGACCTCGGTCATGGGGACCGGCTTCGCCCGCAGGTTCGCGTCGATCAGCTGGTTCTGCGCGACACGGTGCTCATGGCGGTGGAACTGCCAGAACCCCAGCTTGATCATCGCGGGGATCAGGGCAAGGCCGATGAGGGTGAGGCACACCCACTGCCGGGTCAGCACAAAGCGGTACACGCCCACGACGGTACCCCCAGCGGCGAGGACCCCGGCGGCCGGGTGGCCGTCCGGGGTCGTGGCGGAGGGGGAGGGGGAGGGAAGGGGGAAGGGGGAGGGAGGAGAGCGCTGGGGGCGGTACGGGAATCAGACGCGGTCGGTGATGCCCACCTTCCCCTCCGCGCGGGCGCAGTGCCCTCCGCAGAACCACTGTCCCTCGACCTCGACGCCCTGCCCGATGATCTGGACCCGGCAGTGCTCGCAGATGGGCGCCATGCGGTGAATGGCGCAGGAGAAGCAGTCGAAGACGTGCACAGCACCCTGTGCGTGGACTTCGAAGGACATGCCGTAATCGTTCCCGCAGACTTCGCAACGTGCCATGCGCGGCATGCTGCGCAGGCCGGCCCGCCGGAACAAGATCCACCGGGGTGACTCGCGGAGCGTGCACCCGGCCGGCCCAACGGGCGGTGCGACGGGCGGCCCAACGGGCGGCCCCGAACCTCCCCCCCCCCGGGTGCTCAGTCCCCCGCCGGAGCCACGTCCCGCAGCAGCTGGGTGAAGGCGGCCTCGTCGACGACGGGGGTTCCGAAGGACTTCGCCTTCACCGTCTTGGAGGTCGAGGAGTCCGGATCGTTCGTCACGAGCAGGCTCGTGAGCCGGGACAGGCTCGTCGCGACGTGCAGGCCCGCCTCGACGGCGCGGTCCTCCAGCAGCTCCCGGTCCACGGAGGTGTCGCCGGAGAACGCGATCCGCATGCCCTGCTTGAGCGGGGTGCCGTCCGTCCACCGCCCCGGGTTCGGGTACGGGCACGCCGGCCGCTTGCGCGAGGGCCGCCAGCTGGAGCTCGCACCGTACGAGGCCTGGTACCCGACGCGCGGGGCGGCCGGGGTGTCCGACCACTCCGTCAGCGGCCTGCATTCCAGCAGGGGCAGCCGTACGTTGTCCCGCGCGGCGGCGTGCAGGGACGGACGGAACGCCTCCGCGAGGACCCGGGCGTCGTCGAGCGCGTGGTGGGCGCGCTGCTGGACTACGCCGAAGTGCGCGGCGAGCGACTCCAGCTTGTGGTTGGGCAGCGGGAGGTTCAGTTCCTTCGACAGGGCGATGGTGCACAGCCGCTGGCGCACCGGGGCGACGGCCTCGGCCCGCGCGTACTCGCGGGCGATCATCTGCCAGTCGAAGATCGCGTTGTGCGCGACCAGCACCCGGTCGGCGAGCCGGCCGGCGAACTCCGCGGCGATGTCCTTGAAGAGCGGTGCGTCCTGGAGCATGTCGCTGGTCAGGCCGTGGATCCACACGGGGCCGGGGTCCCGGAGCGGGTTGACCAGCGTGTACCAGTGGTCCTCGACGTTGCCCTGGGCGTCGAGCCGGTAGACGGCGGCGGAGATTATCCGGTCGTCGCGAGCGAGCCCGGTGGTCTCCACGTCGACGACCGCGTACCCCTGTGGGTACGCGGTCGGCCACATCGTCTCTGCGGTCGTACGGTCGGCGAGCATGGTCACAGAGGATATCGGCCCGCGCCGACACTCGAAGCCCTACGGCCTTTCAGCTCGGCCCGGCCTCGGCCCGGCTCAGCTCGGCCAGGAGGTCCCCGGCCGTCACCCGGGCGAAGGACCCGGGTACTTCGGCAGGTCCGGGGAAGAGCCGGTAGACCGTCCCCGAACCTCCTTCGGGGGCCACGCTCGCGCAGGTCAGTGCGAGGAACGCGCGCTTCCCGGCGGCCAGTTCGGCCGCGTCCGCGTCGGCGTCCGCAGGGACCCGGCGCTCCTCCGGCGGCTCCAGGGCGCCGATCCGGTCGGCGAAGGCGGCCGCGTCCTCGCCGGCCGCGGCCCGGTAGAGCCACACCTCGTCGGAGACCGAACTCTCAGTGGCCCGCCGGATCACCGCCACCTCCCGGGTACGGACCGCCGCCCGCCACACGGTGAGGTCCCACAGGGTGGTGCGGGTGCCCGAGGTGAAGTGCGCCCACACGTCCGAGGCCACGGCCGCGAGCCGGTCGCCGTGCGAGGCGACGCTCTGGAAGCCCCCCGACGGGGGCAGGTGGACGTCCGCCCACAGCGCCCGCCGTGCGGCCAGGTCCACGACCATCGGCATGCAGGCCCGGGAGGCGCCGCTCAGGTCGAACCGCTGGCGGACCGTGCGCGGATCGTACGAGGAGTCGCGCGGGCCGTCCGCCGGCAGGGTCATGAACCCGGCGAAGGCGTCGTCCAGCTCCTCGAAGAGCACGTTGTTGAAGCTGAACACCAGCGGGACCGCGTACGCGTCCCCCTGATGGGCGAGCTTCGCCAGGTCCAGGTCCACGTACTCGGTGGCCCCCTCCGGGGCCGGCGCCGAGGTGAGGTCGCCCGAATGCACGGCGGCCCTCCCCGCCCCGTACGTCAGACGGGTGTAGTCGCACAGGCCCGTGAACTTCCAGTCGGCGTCGAAGAAGGCCACCGACAGGTCCAGGTCGGTCACCTGGTCGGCGGGCTCGGTCCAGTGCAGGAACAGACGCAGCACCTCGCCACGGGGCAGCACCTCGCCACGGGGCAGCACCTCGCCACGGGGCAGCACCTCGCCACGGGGCAGCACCTCGCCACCGGGCAGCGCCAGGGCGCTGCCCCGGGGGACCGCGACCAGCGACCTCGCGGAGGAGCGCTCCCCGAAGGGCACGGGCAGCTCCGCGAGCCCGGAGTCCAGGACGGCCAGCTCGTACGGGTCCCCTTCCGCCCGGGCGAAGCGGCGCCGCACCTCCGCCTCCAGCACGGCCACGGCGGCCCGGGCGAGCGGCGCGGGCAGCGGCGGGCGGTCCTCCGTCACGGACCGGGCCCGGGTGACCCGCCCCTTCGGGAAGAACACGCGCCGGGAGCCGGTCCGGTCCGTGGAGCGCACCCGCAGCGCTCCGAGCGCCGACAGCAGCGGGCCCGCGCCGACGGCGGGAAGCCCGTGTACCAGCGCCTTCGTCAGCTCCGGCACCAGGACGTCGCCGGCGTGCAGGCGCAGCAGGTGGTCGAGGCGGCGTACGAGTTCGCCCGGGCGCTCGGCGGCCGTCTCGGCGGCGGCCGCCGGCTCCCCCTCGGCCAGGGCCCGCTCCATGCGCCCGGCCCAGGTCACGGGCAGGATCCGGTCGCCGTCCACGCGTACGGCGTCCGGATGCGCGGCGGCGGTCGCCCGCAAGGCCGAACCCAGGGCGCCGGACAGGGCGGTGCCCCGCAGTGCGGCGAAGGCCAGGGCGGCCCGGGGGTGGCGGGCGTGCCCCTCGAAGGGGTGCAGGGTCTCGGCGGCCCGCTTCCAGGCGGTCGGATGCCGCAGCAGGTCCTCGACGAGGTATGCCGCGGGCAACGCGTCGAGCACGCCGAGCAGTTCGCGGCGCAGCGGCCGGGAGAGGGAGCGGAAGCGCGACACCGGCGGCAGCTCCGCGTCGCCTCCGGACAGCGCGCCGAGGAGCCGCAGCACGTCGGTGGCGGTGGTCAGCCGCCCCGCGAGCTGTGGCCGTACGGCCTCGTGCGTGGCGGGGCCGGTGAGCAGGGCGGCGAGGACCAGCGCCTTGGTCTCCCGTGCGGGGATCTCCCCGGGGAGCCAGTCGAGTCCGGCCGGGGCCAGCCGGACCAGCAGGTACACGTCTTCGCGGTCCTCCGGCGAGAGGGGGGTCGGCCGGGCGAGCAGCGAGGTCAGCAGCCGGGCCGAGTCCGCCGCCGGGTCGGTGCCGAGCCGGAGCAGCCGCAGCGGCCCGGGCGGGTTCCCGGCCTTGGTCTTCCCGCCCTTCCCGGGCGCGTGGTCCTCCGTACGCAGGAAGGGGTCGGCCGGGTCGACGCGGCGGTGGCAGACCGGGCAGCCGGTGTAGTCGGCGCCGTCCCAGCAGGAGCGGCAGACCAGGTGGGCGCACGGCGAGACCGGGTGTACGGAGCCGGTCTCGGCGCAGAGCACGCACGGCTGGCCGGGCTCCTGGAGCAGCAGGGAGAAGACGCGGTCGACGTACCAGCGCTCGGTGTCGCGCGGGATGGAGAAGGGGAACCGGCGGAAGAGCGGCTTGTGCACCCGGTCGGAACCCATGAGCTCGTCCACGAGTGCCAGCAGGCGCGAGCGTTCGACGGCGAGATCGGTCGGCGCGAGGACGGTCAGGGCGGCGTACAGCTCCCGGCTCATGGCGTGGCCGCGTTCCAGCAGCTCGCCCTCCAGCGGGCGGACCCCTTCGGTGCCGGGTGAGGCGGCGGCCGGCGGCTGGTCGACGTAGACGGTCTGGAGCCGGCGCAGCATGAGCGAGTCGACGGGTCGGACGGCAGGCACGGTCGGCACGGTTGTGGGGTTCCCTCCGCAAATGGAAACGGGGGCGGAGAGTGGGCGCGCGGGGTCTTTCCGAAAGGGTGAGAAGGATGCACGCCGGGGAGCCGCCCCCGTGGAGCAGATCCCATCACGGGCGGCCGCGCGGCGGCAACCCGGTTACCCGGCCGGCGGCGCCAGCAGGGCCCGTACCAGGGCCCTCAGGGTCAGCTGGAACAGCCGCTCCGGATCCACCGGCCGGGCCAGCGCGCGGGCCAGCGGCGGGTCGTGCGGGGCGTCGGCCGGGTCCCAGAGTTCGCTCTCGGCGGGGGACTGGGCGGGGGAGCGTTCGCGATTGCGCTCGACCAGGACGAAGCCGATGATCTGGAACTGGATCGCCCGCACCGCGTCCGCGGCCCGGGCCCCGCGCAGGCCCGCCGCGTGCACCTCGTGGACCAGGGCCTGCTGGGCGGGCAGGAACATCCGGTCGGTGAGGCCGCGCTCGTGGACCATGGCGATCAGGTGCGGGCGACCGCGCAGCTCGCGGCGCAGGGTCCGGGCGACCGAGAGGATGCGGTCGCCGGGAGTGCGGCCGACGGGCCGGATGGCGCCCACCTCCTCCACGGTCCGCTCCACGAGGGCGTCGAGCAGCGATTCGCGGTTGCCGACGTGCCAGTAGATGGAGGTCACCGCGGTGCCCAGCTCGGCGGCGAGCTTGCGCATGGTGAGGGCGGCCGGGCCGTGCTGCTTGACCAGGGACGCGGCGGCGTCCAGTACCTCCGCGCGGGTCAGCGTGGTTCTGGCCATCGTGTCCGTCCCAACTTTCTGTCGATCCGTCAGATCGGTTACGTGCACGGGTCTTTACCCTTCATCGGCGGCGGTGTAACTGTGTTACAGAACCAGCTGCGTCAGAACCGACTGCCTCACAACCGACTGCGTCCCAGACGAAGGATGGTGCGAGAGATGGCACGCGTACGGTACGGAGCGCGCACCGAGGCCGAGATCGCCGCTTCGCGCGAGAAGAGTTCCAAGCTCCCCGACATCTGGTCCACCGGCGTGGTGGCCGTCTGGGAGACCGACCCGGACGTGGTGGCGGCGGTCCTCCCGCCGCCGCTGAAGCCCACGGAACGGCCCCTGGTGCGGGCCAACATCAGCAAGGTGGACCTGCCCGGCTACCCGCTCGGCGCCGGTTCCGTGGCCGTCGCCGCCCAGCACGACGGGGTCGAGGGCTGGTACCCGCTGGTCATGCCGATGAGCATGGAGCGCGCCCTGATCGGAGGCCGCGAGGTCTTCGGCGAGCCGAAGAAGCTCGGCGAGATCACCGTCGAGCGCGAGGGCCTGGTCGTCCGGGCCTCCCTCGCCCGGCACGGGATCGCCTTCGTGGAGGTGCGCGGGGCGGTGGACCGCGTGCTGCCGCTGCCCGAGCCCACCGTGAAGACCGACTTCTACTTCAAGTTCCTTCCCGCGGTGGATGGTTCCGGCTTCGACGCCGATCCGGTGCTGGTGCACTGCACCCGCAACGAGAAGGTCCGCAAACTGGAGCACATCACCGGCGACGTGGTGCTCCGCGAGTCGATGTTCGACCCCATCGCCGACCTCCCCGTACGCCGCCTCGTCGAGCTCACCATCGGCGAGAAGACCACCGACCAGCGGGGCAGGGTCGTCGAGCGGGTCAGCGCCCAGGCCCTGCTCCCGTACATCCACCAGCGCTACGACGACCCGATGCAGATCCTCGACGGACCGCCCGAGGGGAGCGTCTGATGCGACTCGAACCGGGACAGGTCGCCGTGGTCACCGGAGCCGCGAGCGGCATCGGCCTCGCCATGGCCCGCCGCTTCGCCGCCGAGGGGCTGAAGGTGGTCCTCGCCGACGTGGAGGAGGGCGCCCTGCGCAAGGCCGCCGACGAACTCGCCGCCGACGGCGCCGAGGTGCTCGCCAAGATCGTCGACGTCAGCGACCGGGACTCCGTGATCTCGCTGGCCGACGCGGCGTACGAGACCTTCGGCGCCGTGCACGTCCTCTGCAACAACGCGGGCGTCGGCTCCGGAGCCGAGGGACGCATGTGGGAGCACGAGCCCAACGACTGGAAGTGGGCCTTCTCCGTCAACGTCTGGGGCGTCTTCCACGGCATCCAGGCCTTCGTCCCCCGCATGATCGCGGCCGGCGGCCCCGGCCACATCGTCAACACCTCCTCCGGCGACGGCGGCATCGCCCCGCTGCCCACCGCCTCGGTCTACGCGGTCACCAAGGCGGCCGTGGTCACCATGACCGAGTCGCTCTACGCCCACCTCAAGGCGGAGGGCGCGGCCATCGGCGCCTCGGTGCTCTTCCCCGGACCGCACATGCTGCGCACCGGCCTGTGGGAGTCGCACCGCAACCGGCCCGACCGGTACGCCAAGGAACGCCCGCGCAAGTCCCCGTACCGCAGCCTCGACCAGTACGAGGCGGCCATGAAGAAGGCCGGCCACGAGGTGAACTTCACCCCGGTCGAGGACGTCGCGGACCACGTCGTGGACGGCATCCGCGCGGACCGCTTCTGGATGCTGCCCGACAGCGAGCACAGCGACCGGCAGATCCGCGCCCGGTCGCGGTCGATGCTCGACCGCGCCAACCCCGCCTACCTGGAAAGCTTCATCCTCGACTGAGGAGCCTCAACGTGAGTGCGTACGAAGACCCGTACCTGATCATCTCCTCCGACTGCCACGCGGGACTGCCCACCGAGCAGTACCGCCCCTATCTGGACAGCGCCTTCCACCCGCAGTTCGACGAGTTCCTCGGCCAGCGCGACGCCCGCCGCGCCGAGGCCACCAAGCTGGGCGTGCGCAACGAGGCCTTCGCCGAGAAGTGGTTCCACGACCACGAGGAAGGCCTCAAGGGCGGCTGGGACGTCACGCAGCGGCTGAAGGAACTCGACGGCGACGGCGTGGCCGCCGAAGTCGTCTTCCCCGACGCCGACGCCGTGGACAGCCAGACCGCCGCCCCCTTCGGAGTGGGCCTCGGCCTCTCCGGAGACCAGGACCCCGAACTCGGCATGGCCGGCGCCCAGGCGCACAACCGGTGGCTCGCCGAGTTCGTCTCGGAGCACCCCGAGAGGCACTGCGGGGTCGCCCTGCTGCCCATCACCGGCGAACCCGACAAGGTCGTCGCCGAGATCCACCGCGCCAAGGCATCCGGGCTGGGCGCCCTGATGATCCCGGCCATGTGGGTGGACAAGGCTCCGTACCACGACCGCCGTTACGACCCGGTGTGGGCGGCGGCGGCCGAGACCCGGATGCCGATCGTCACCCACTCCGGCTCCTCGCCGCGCCACGAGTACGGGGACCACCTGGGCATCTTCGTCTCCGAGGTCACCTGGTGGCCGGCCCGCCCGCTGTGGTTCCTGCTCTGGTCCGGGGTCTTCGAGCGGCACCCGGGGCTTAAGTTCGGCGTCGCCGAGTCGGGCTGCTGGTGGCTGCCCAACCAGCTCTGGTTCATGGACCGGCTCTACCTCGGCGCGCACGGCGGCAAGAAGCTCTCGCCCTTCGAGGAGCTGAAGCGGCCGCCGAGCGAGTACCTGGACCGGCAGGTGTTCATCTGCGCCACCAACACCAAGCGGCGCGAGCTGGCCCAGCGCTACGAGATCGGCGTGGACAACATCCTGTGGGGCTCGGACTTCCCGCACCCCGAGGGGACCTGGCCGAACACCCGGAACTGGCTGAAGAACACCTTCCACGACATCCCCGTCGAGGAGACCCGCCGGATGCTGGGCCTGGCCGCCGCCGAGGTCTTCGGCTTCGACACCGGCAAGCTGGCGCCGATCGCCCGCCGCATCGGCCCCACCCCCGCCGAGCTCGGCCAGAGCGCGGACCAGGCGGCCGTCGAAGCCTCCTGGTCGCGCTCGCGCGACGTGGGCCGGCACTGGCTGACCGACAACGACTTCCCGGTGCTGGGGGCGAACTCATGAGCTCCGAGGACCGCTACACGGTCATCTCCGCCGACTGCCACGCGGGCGCCGACCTGCTGGACTACAAGCCGTACCTGGAGAAGCGCCACCACGCGGAGTTCGACGCCTGGGCCGCGACCTACGTCAACCCGTACGAGGACCTCCTCGCGGACACCGCCGACCGCAACTGGAACTCCCAGCGGCGCCTGGCCGAGCTCGAAGCCGACGGGATCGTCGCGGAGGTGCTCTTCCCGAACACCATCCCGCCGTTCTTCCCCAAGGCCTCGCTGATGGCCCAGCCCCCGACGGCCGCCGAGTACGAGATGCGCTGGGCCGGGCTCCAGGCCCACAACCGGTGGCTGGCGGACTTCTGCGCGGACGCGCCGGGCCGCCGGGCGGGCGTGGCCCAGATCCTGCTGAACGACGTGGACGCGGCGGTCGAGGAGATCCGCCGCACCCGGAACGCGGGACTGACCGGCGGCATCCTGCTGCCCGGCGTCCCGCCCGGCTCCACCGTTCCCGAGCTCTACTCGGAGGTCTACGACCCGATCTGGGCCGTCTGCGACGAGCTGGACGTCCCGGTCAACCACCACGGCGGCTCCGCCTCGCCGCCCCTGGGCGACGAACCGGCGGCGCGGGCCGTCTTCATGGTGGAGACCACCTGGTTCTCCCACCGGGCCCTGTGGCACCTCATCTTCGGCGGGGCCTTCCGCCGCAACCCCGGGCTGAAACTGGTCCTGACGGAGCAGGGCTCCGGCTGGATCCCCGGCGTGATCGAGATGCTGGACTACTACCACGGCCGCCTGGTGGCGGCCTCGGCCACCGCCGAGGCCAAGTTCGGCGCCGGGCTGGCGGAGTCCATGGGCAAGGGGCCGAGCGAGGTCTGGCGGGAGAACTGCTTCGTGGGAGCCAGCTTCATGCGCCCCCACGAGGTCCCGCTGCGGGACCGGATCGGCCTCGACAAGATCATGTGGGGCAGCGACTACCCCCACGACGAGGGCACCACGCCCTACTCCCGCGAGGGCCTGCGCATCGCCTACGCGGGCCTGCCCCGCGAGGAGGTCGCCGCCATGGTCGGCGGCAACGCCGCCCGGGTGTACGGCTTCGACCTCGCCCTCCTCGACGCGGTGGCCGCCAAGCACGGCCCCCTCGTCTCGGAGGTGGCGCAGCCCCTGACGGAGGTCCCGGCGGCCGCCACCAGCCCGGCCTTCGCCCGAGGGGGCTCGGTCCGGGTCTGGTAGCACCCGCGCCCCGCGCCCCGCCCCGGGCCGGCCCGCGTCGCCGGCCCGGGGCGCCCGCCGGAGCGGCTCAGTCCCTGCGGACGAGCCGCTCCGGCGGGATCAGCTCCGCACCCCTCACGTGAGTGCCCCGGCGCAGCTCGATCACCAGCCGCTCCACGGGCGCGAGCGGAGACAGGTCCACGGTCCCCAGGCATTCGCTCAGCACGAGCCGGCGCAGCTCCGGGAACTCGCGCAGCGCCTCCAGCGACCCCTCCAGCGCGCATCGGATCAGCACGAGCCGGCCGAGGCGCTCGTACGGCAGGAGCGCCCCGGCCGATACGGGCGCCGCGTGCCGGATCTGCAGGGCGGTCAGTCCCCTGAGCGGCAGCGAGCGCACCAGCTGCCGGTACTGGCCGCTGCCGGCGACCGTCAGCTTCTCCACGCGCGGCCACCGCTCGATCCCGTCGAGCGTCATCCGGCGGGCCCCCTGCCACAGGTGCAGCGCGGTCAGCGAGTCCGCGGCGGGCACGTCCCCGATCCGCCGCTGCTCCGGCTCGAAACCGATGATCAGGGAGCGCAGGTCCGCCGCCCCCGCGAGGGGGGCCAGCGAGAGGTCGTCCCGGAGGTAGCCGAAGGCCAGGCTGTCCGCCCGCAGTTCGGTCACCACCTCGATCCCGGTGACCTGCGGGCAGTCCAGGACGCCCAGGTGCCGCAGCGTGGACTGCCCGGCCAGCGGGGACAGATCGGCCAGCCCCGGATTGCGGTGCAGGGTCAGCGACTCCAGGTCCCGCCGCCCCGCGATCTCCGGCGGCACGGGGCCGTCCCAGGTGACGTGCAGCCGGCGGACGTGCCGGAGCCGGTCCAGGGCCCGCAGCTGTCCGGGCGTCCGTACGTGCAGGTGGGCCGTGGTCATGGGGGCGTCCGCGAGCACCGTGTCCGCGTACGCCTCCACGGGGAACCGCCCCCAGGCGTCGGAGAGTTCGCGTGCCGTCTCATAGCGGTCGTCCCTCCGGAAGCCCGCGATCACCCGGAGCGCCCGGTCGCCGCCGACGAGCGCCGCCGTACGGATCGTCGCGGCCGCCTCGGCCTCGACGAGCCCGGCCGGCTCCGGCAGCAGCTCCAGCACCAGTTCCCCCGCCTTGGCCAGTTCCTCGGCCTGGCCCGGGGAGCGCGGGGGCAACAGGAGCGCCGTCCGGGCCGTCACCTCGCGCCGGACCTCCGGATCCAGCTCCGGCGCGTGTTCCAGACAGGCGGCCGCGAGCAGCACCAGCCGGCTGCGGTAGGGCTCCGACCGGTCGGCTCGCTCCAGCAACTGGCGCAGCAGGTAGGCGCGTTCGTCGGGACGGGCGTGTCCCACGGCCATCCGGACCACGTTGTCCCAGGTGTACTCGTGGGCGTTGCGCACCAGGACGCCGAAGTCCCGTGCCTCCACGGCCGCCTTGGCGCCGAGGTAGTCCTGGAAGGTCTGGTGGACGAACAGGACCGAGCCCGGGACCGGCTCGCGGAGCAGCCCGCTGCGGATCAGCAGGTGCCGGAACACCGTCCGCGCCCCGCCCTGCGCCTTGACCTGGGGCATGGAGTCGAGCGATTCGGCGATCATCCCGATCGCCTCCTCGGCGGAGGCCTCCACCTGCCCGTTGCGGATCAGCCAGTACGCGAGGCGCTGGAGCAGCAGGGTCTGCTCGTCCCGGCTGAGGTAGACCCCCTCGACCCCGGAGATGTCCCGTTCGCTGTCGCGGCGGATCAGCAGCATGTCCAGAGCCGTGTCGTAGAGCTCCTTGCGGGCCCGGGGCAGATGCATCCGGCGGTCCCGGTTCAGCGCGCACAGCAGGGCGCACATGAGCGGGTTCGTCGCCATCCTGCCCAGGTCCCGGCGCGATCCCACGGCCTCCAGGAGCGCCGCCTCGTACCGGTCGAGCAGTTCCCGCTCCGGCCCCCCGTCTTCGCCGTCCGCCTCGCCCCGGGCGGAGGCGTGCCAGTGCGTGATGAAGGCGCCGACGTCGTCGCGGTCCATCGGCAGCAGGGCGAGCGAGGTGAAACCGTGGGCGGTCAGCCAGTCCTCGGGTACGGCCGAGTGCCGGGTGGTGACGACGAAGCGGGCCGTCGGGTACGCGGTGAGCAGGTCCCGCAGCCAGGACTCGGTCCTGTCGCGCAGCCGCGGCGGCACCTCGTCCACGCCGTCGATCAGCACCAGCGCCCGCCCGGAGGTCAGGAGCCCGGTGATCCAGCCTTCCGGGGGCAGCAGCGGGACGCCCGTCGCGCCGAGCCAGTCCTGCGGCCGGGGCAGTCCGGCGGGGGAGTTGAAGGAGCGCAGCGGCAGGACGAAGGGGACCAGGCCGTTCCAGTCCGGCAGCTGGGCCGTGAAGCTGCTGCGGGCCGCGTTGAGGGCCAGCCATTTCACGAGGGTGCTCTTGCCCGAGCCGGCCGGGCCGCGCAGCAGCACCCGCTCCGTCGAGTTCAGCGCCACCTCGGCCTTCACGGAGCTCCGCAGGCCGGGTTCTTCGAGGAACTCCCCGCCGCTGACCGCGAGACTGATGTAGGCACGGTCCAGCGACCAGTCCTGGCGGGCCTGGCTGAGCGTCAGCCCGTACAGCTGGACCCGCCCCTGGGCCCCGGCGACGTACTGGGCGTACCGCTCCTCGAAGGCGGAGAAGCCCTCGGCGCTCTCGGCGCTCTCGGCGGCCCCGGCGGGGTGGCCGGCCTCGGCGGGCCGAGCTGCCGCGGCGGCCCCGGCGGCCTCCCCCTCCGGCGAGCCGGCGTCCGCCTCGTCGAAGGCGGCCGCCTCCGCCTCCGCCTCCGCCTCCGCCTCCGCTGCGGCCCGGGGGCCGTCGCCCGGCGGGGAGGAGCCCCGGTCCGCGGCCGCCCGGCCGTCGAGGCACAGGACGAACAGTTCCCGGTAGGCGGCCCGCGCCGCGGGGCCCAGCTCCCCGGGCGGCGGGGGCACGGGCACGGCCGAGGGGCCGGCGGCGGCCAGGAGGAGGATCCCGGTCTCCTTCGGGCTGAGCGCGGCGAACGCCACGCGGACCGCGTCCACCGCGTTCTCCCGGTCGGCTCCGTCCAGTCCCGCGCTCGCTTCCGTCAGCAGGCCGACCAGCCTGTGCGCGCGGCGCAGCCGTTCGCGGACGTCCTCCCGCACCGGCCTGAACCGGGGCGCCCCCGGCGGCCGGGCCCGCATCACCGTCCGCGCCACCTCGTCCGCCGCCGCTAAGGCGATCTCCTCGAAACCCGCTCCGTGCGCCATCTCCCACGCCCTCCCCTTGGCCCGGACACCCTCACCCGGAAGCATCTCGTGAACCGTCGGTAACACCGATGGATACCGATCGGTAACAACCCCTAGCCGAGCCCCCGAACCCGCCTCTATGGTGCGGACATGCCGAACCTGCCCGATGTCGTGCTGTGGTCCATACCCGCCTTCGTCCTGCTCACCGTCATAGAGCTGGTGAGCTACCGCATCCATCCCGACGAGGACGCCGCCGGGTACGAGACCAAGGACGCCGTCACCAGCCTCGGCATGGGGATCGGCAGCCTCGGCTTCGACTTCCTCTGGAAGATCCCGATCGTCGCGATCTACACCGCGGTCTACGAGCTCACCCCGCTGCGCGTCCCCGTCCTGTGGTGGACCATCCCGCTGATGCTGCTCGCCCAGGACTTCCTCTACTACTGGCAGCACCGCGGCCACCACGTCATCCGGATCCTGTGGGCCTGCCACGTCGTCCACCACAGCAGCCGCAAGTTCAACCTCACCACCGCCTTGCGCCAGCCCTGGACCAGCGCCACCTCCTGGCCGTTCTACCTCCCGATGATCGCGCTGGGCGTGCACCCGGCGGCCATCGCGTTCTGCTACTCGGTCAACCTCGTCTACCAGTTCTGGATCCACACCGAGCGCATCGACAAGCTGCCCCGGCCGATCGAGTTCGTCTTCAACTCCCCCTCCCACCACCGAGTCCACCACGCCTCCCAAGGCGGCTACCTGGACCGGAACTTCGGCGGCATCCTGATCGTCTGGGACCGGATGTTCGGCTCCTGGGTCGGTGAGACCGACAAGCCCGTCTTCGGCCTCACCAAGAACATCGGCACCTACAACCCGCTGCGCGTCGCCACCCACGAGTACGCCTCCATCGCCCGGGACGTACGCGGGGCCACCACCTGGCGCGAGCGCGCCGGACGCGTGTTCCGCGGCCCCGGCTGGCAGCCCGCGCAGGCCTCGCAGACCGCCCCGGCCGAGACGGCCGCGCCCGCGCCCGCCCCGGAGCACGCCGCGTGAGCGCCGCCGGATCCACCGAACGCGCGCGGTCCCGTACGCCGTCCTGGGCGCGCCCCGCCTTCCCCCCGGGCTCCGGCTCCGCCGGCCGGGTGCTGCTCGCCGCCTTCGCCGTCGCCACCGCCCTGGACCTCGGATCCCTGCTGGCGGGCTGGCACACCGGGCACCTGATCGCCAAGCCGCTGCTGATGCCGCTGCTCGTCGCCTACGTCGTCACCCGCCGCGCCCCCCGGCTGCTCGTCGCGGCCCTGCTGTTCGGCTGGGGCGGGGACCTGGCCCTGCTCTTCGACGCCGACATCGCCTTCCTGATCGGCATGGGCTCCTTCGCCGCCGGGCACGTCTGCTACCTCATGCTTTTCAGAGGGCGCAGCCTGTTCGGCCGCCGCCGTACGGGCCCCCTGCTCGGGGCCGCGTACGCCGCCGCGCTGCTGTCCACCGTCACGCTGCTCTGGGGCGACCTGCCCGCGGAGCTGCGGATCCCGGTCGCCGGGTACAGCCTGCTGCTCACCGCCATGGCCTACCGCTCCAGCGCCCTGGGAGCGCGGGCCGGGCTCGGCGGGGCGCTGTTCCTGATCTCCGACACGCTCATCGCCACCGGGGTCGCCGAGTGGCCGCAGCTGCCCCGCCCGGACTTCTGGGTCATGGCCACGTACGTGGCGGCCCAGTACCTGCTGGCCACGGGAGCGCTGGCCCCGGAGCGGGCGTACGGTAGGGAGGCCCTACAGGGCTCCACCGTTTCCTAGCCGGAGGACTGCACCACCATGCGCGCCACCGTCATCCACGCCCCGCACGACATCCGCGTGGAGGAGGTGCCCGACGCTGCGATCCAGCGCCCCGAGGACGCCGTCGTCCGCGTCCTGCGGGCCTGCATCTGCGGCAGCGACCTCTGGGCCTACCGCGGCGAAGCCAAGCGGCAGCCGGGCCAGCGGATCGGCCACGAGTTCCTGGGCGTCGTCGAGGAGACCGGCTCCGCCGTCTCCGGCCTGCGCGCCGGAGACCTCGTCGTCGCCCCCTTCATGTGGTCCGACGGCACCTGCGCCTACTGCGCCGAGGGCCTCTACACCTCCTGCGAGCACGGCGGCTTCTGGGGCTCGGTCGGCCACGACGGCGGCCAGGGCGAGGCCGTCCGCGTCCCGCACGCCGACGGCACGCTGGTGAAGCTGCCCGCCGACGCCGTCTCCGACGACCACCTGCTGACCGCGCTGCTCGCGCTGTCCGACGTCATGGGCACCGGCCACCACGCCGCCCTCGGCGCGGGGGTCCGGAAGGGCTCCACGGTCGCCGTGGTCGGCGACGGCGCGGTCGGCCTGTGCGGGGTCCTTGCGGCCAAGCGGCTGGGCGCCGACCGGATCATCGCACTGGGCCGGCACGCCGTCCGTACGGACATCGCCAAGCTCTTCGGGGCCACCGACGTGGTCGCCGAGCGCGGCGAGGCGGCCGAGGCGGCCGTGCGCGAGCTGACCGGCGGCCAGGGCGCGCACTCCGTCATCGAGGCCGTCGGCACCGAGATGTCCATGCGCACCGCCGTGAACATCGCCCGCGACGGCGGGGCCATCGGCTACGTCGGCGTCCCGCACGGCAGCGGCACCGGCCTCGACCTCGGTGTCATGTTCGACCGCAACCTCACCCTGCGGGGCGGGGTCGCGCCGGTCCGCGCGTACATCCCCGAACTGCTCGCGGACGTGCTCAGCGGTGCGATCGACCCGTCGCCCGTCTTCGACCGCGCCGTCACCCTGGACGAGGTCCCGGAGGGCTACCGGGCGATGGACGACCGCAGCGCGCTGAAGGTCATGATCAAGCCCTGATGGCAGGACCGTAGGACCGCAGGAACGCAGCAACGCGAGGAAGGGCCGGGCGGGATGTTCCCCGCCCGGCCCTTCCCCAATTCAGCGGATTACTTGACGGCCTTCAGCGCGTCGACCACGCCGTAGCCGTAGTAGCCCGTCTGGCCCCAGCCGCTTTCGCAGGTGGTGGCGTCGATCAGGGTGCCCGCGGCGTTGAAGATCTGCGACGGGCAGGCCGTCTTGGTGGCCTGGCCCTTGAGCATCGCCTGGATGATCGCGGGCGAGGCGTACGGGTGGGCGCTCTTGAGGAGCGCCGCGACGCCGGCGACGTGCGGGGCGGCCATCGAGGTGCCCTGCTTGTAGCCGTAGCCGCCGCCCAGGACCGTCGACAGCACGCGGCCGTTGGCGTCCGGGGTGGCCGGGATCTGCCACTTGTCGCCACCGGGGGCGGCGACGTCGACGACTCCGAGGCCGTAGCTGGAGTAGTACGAGCGCAGGCCCTTGTCACCGGTCGCCGACACCGTGACCACGCCCGGGAGCTGGGTGGGCAGGTCGAAGCAGACGCTCGGGTCGATGGTGCGCGGCACCGGGGTGGTGTCGTTCGGGCTGGTGTCGTCGGCGATCGAGTCGCCGGCCAGGTCGTGGTTGGAGTTTCCGGCCGAGGCCACGTGCAGCGTGCCCTTGCGCTCGGAGTACTTGGTGGCGCGGCCGATGGCCTCCACCAGCGCCTTCTGGTCCTCGTCGGCCTTGCAGTTGTAGAGCCAGGGGTCGACGTAGTAGCTGTTGTTGGTCACCTCGATCCCCTTCTCGGCGGCGAACATGAAGCCGCAGACGACCGCCTCGGTGTAGAAGAGGCTGGTGCCGGGCTCGCTCACCTTGATGCCGGCGACCTTGACGCCCGGCGCGACACCGCTGATGCCGAGGCCGTTGCGCGGGGCCGCGATGGTGCCGGCCACGTGCGTGCCGTGGTCGCTGCCGTCCGCGTACGGACGCCAGGCGCCCTCGCTGGTGTCCGCGACGCCGCCGACACAGTTGGCCGACTGCTCCTTGGAGAAGTTCGGCGCGATGTCGGGGTGAGTGTCGTCGACACCCGTGTCGATGACGCCCACAGTGACGTCCTGGCTGCCATCGTTGATCTTGTGAGCCTGATCGGCCTTGATCGTCCGCAGGTCCCACTGGTTGGACTCCAGCGGCTCCTGGCCCTCCTGGGCCGACGCTGCCGCCTTGGCGGCGTCCGCCGCGCTCAGCTGCTGCGTCGCGCCCTCTTCGGTGGTCTGCACCGCCGAGAGGGGGGCCGTGCGGGTGGCGCCGACCGAGTCGAACAGACCGCGGTTGGCGCGCAGCTGCTTGGCGAAGTCGGGGTTCTGGGAGTGCGCGACGACGACACCTATCTGCTCATAGGCCGTCACCACCGTTCCACCGGCCCGCTCGATGGCCTTCTTCGCCGCCGTCACCGTGGCATAGGTCTTCAAGTTCGCCACGTACGACAGCTTCGGGCCGGTCGTCCCGGCCGTAGAGGTCGCAGCCGCGTCCGCCGTGATGCTCAGCGGTGCGGCTGAAGCCGCGACCGAGGGCAGGAAGGCGAGCGAGGCGGTGAGCGCCAGGCCGACCGGTACGGCGAGAGCACGCCGGCGGCCGGATCCCAGATGAGCCATGGGTTCTCCAGATCATCTTTGAAAAGCCGTCCGGTCGCGGTCGCGCCGGACGGGTTCATGACAGGCGAACTTAGCGTTTCCGTTCCCCTCTGCGCCATTAGTTCGAGGAATCAGTTCCCAAAGAAACAAACAGGTGTTGAACCACCCCGACGCGCCGGACGTGCCGTTGACAGGGGGATCGGCACCACCGTCCCCCCCACGGAGGTTGTTTTGTCCGTCATCCCCACCGCCCCCGCGTCACAAGGAGAGTCCCCCGTGACAGCCGAAACAGCGCCGCCCCCGGGCAGCACGGGAACGCCGCCGGCGAGTCCCGGGCCCGAAGAGTTCGCACGCGTCCAGCAGAGTGCGGAGTTCGCCGAACTGCGCCGCGCCCACCGCTCGTTCGCCTTCCCGCTGACCGTGGCGTTCATCGCCTGGTACCTGCTCTACGTCCTGCTCTCCAGCTACGCGGGCGGCTTCATGGGGACGAAGCTCTTCGGCAACATCAACGTCGCCCTCGTCCTGGGCCTCGGCCAGTTCGCGACGACCTTCCTCATCGCCTGGCTGTACTCGCGCCACGCGGCGACCCAGCTCGACCCCAAGGCCTCGGCCATCAAGGCAAGGATGGAGGCCGGCGAATGAGCGCCCCGCTGTACGTGGCTCTCGCCGGGTCGGCCACGGCGGGTACGACCACCGCCGCGGGCGCCTCCGAGCACCGTCCGCTGATCATCGCCCTGTTCGGGGCGTTCGTCGTCGCCACCCTGGCCATCACCATCTGGGCCGGACGCCAGACCAAGGACGCCGCAGACTTCTACGCGGGCGGCCGCCAGTTCACCGGATTCCAGAACGGCCTGGCCATCTCCGGCGACTACATGTCCGCCGCGTCCTTCCTCGGCATCGCCGGAGCCATCGCGCTCTTCGGCTACGACGGCTTCCTCTACTCGATCGGCTTCCTCGTCGCCTGGCTGGTGGCCCTGCTCCTGGTCGCCGAGCCGCTGCGCAACTCCGGCCGCTACACGATGGGCGACGTGCTCGCGTACCGGATGCGCCAGCGCCCCGTACGCACCGCCGCCGGCACCTCCACCATCGTGGTCTCGATCTTCTACCTGCTCGCCCAGATGGCCGGCGCCGGCGTGCTCGTCTCGCTGCTCCTCGGCATCACCAGCGACTTCGGCAAGGTCGTGATCGTCTCGCTGGTCGGTATCCTGATGATCCTCTACGTCACCATCGGCGGGATGAAGGGCACCACCTGGGTCCAGATGATCAAGGCCGTGCTGCTGATCGCGGGCACCCTGCTGATCACCTTCCTGGTCCTGTGGAAGTTCAACTTCAACATCTCCGACCTGCTGGGCAAGGCCGCCGACAACAGCGGCCAGGGCGTGAAGTTCCTGGAGCCGGGCCTGAAGTACGGCAAGGACTCGCTCTCGAAGCTGGACTTCCTCTCGCTGGGCCTCGCCCTGGTCCTGGGCACCGCCGGCCTGCCGCACATCCTGATCCGCTTCTACACGGTCCCCACGGCCAAGGCCGCCCGTAAGTCCGTGAACTGGGCCATCGGCATCATCGGCGCCTTCTACCTGATGACGATCGTCCTCGGCTTCGGCGCCGCGGCCCTGCTCAACCGGGCCGACATCATCGCCTCCAACAAGGCCGGCACCACCGCGGCCCCGCTGCTCGCCCAGGAGATCGGCGGCGGCGCGGGCTCCACCGGCGGAGCCGTCCTGCTCGCCGTGATCTCGGCGGTGGCCTTCGCCACGATCCTCGCGGTCGTCGCGGGCCTGACCCTGGCCTCCTCCTCGTCCTTCGCGCACGACCTCTACGTCAACGTGATCCGCAAGGGCAAGGCCACCGAGAAGGAAGAGGTACGGGCGGCCCGCTGGTCCACCGTGGTCATCGGAGCCGTGGCCATCGGCCTCGGCGCCCTGGCCCGCGACCTCAACGTGGCCGGCCTCGTCGCCCTCGCCTTCGCGGTCGCCGCCTCCGCCAACCTGCCGACCATCCTCTACAGCCTCTTCTGGAAGCGCTTCACCACCCAGGGCGCCCTGTGGTCGATCTACGGCGGCTTGATCTCATCGGTCGTCCTGGTGCTCTTCTCGCCGGTCGTCTCCGGCAAGCCCACCTCGATGTTCAAGGGCGCCGACTTCTACTGGTTCCCCCTGGAGAACCCCGGCATCATCTCCATCCCGCTCGGCTTCCTGCTCGGCTGGCTGGGAACGGTCCTGTCCAAGGAGAAGGCCGACCCGCAGAAGTTCGCCGAGCTTGAAGTCCGCTCCCTCACCGGAACCGGCGCGCACTGACACCCTGCGCCTCAGCGAATCAGTACGAACACCCAGCGTGGCCGTGTCGTATTTCCCTACGACACGGCCACGCCCCGTCTCGTTCATTCGGGCACCCCTACATGTCACGGGTGTCGCGTAGGCTCTTTGATAGCGCTCGTACTCTCATCCATCACGGCGCAAACCTCTACAAACCGGACAGGGGAGGGGGCTTACAGTGCTTCTCGACACCTACGGCCGCGTAGCCACTGA
This sequence comes from Streptomyces sp. NPDC099050, assembly GCF_044759865.1. Taxonomy (NCBI): domain Bacteria; kingdom Bacillati; phylum Actinomycetota; class Actinomycetes; order Kitasatosporales; family Streptomycetaceae; genus Streptomyces; species Streptomyces sp. NPDC099050. Next base: position 591,581 of record NZ_JBIWAE010000002.1, read on the forward strand.
CCTGCGCGTCTCACTCACCGACCGGTGCAATCTGCGCTGTACGTACTGCATGCCCGAGGAGGGTCTGCAGTGGCTCGGCAAATCGGATCTGCTCAGTGACGACGAGATCGTCCGGCTGATCCGCATCGCGGTCACCCAGCTCGGGATCAAGGAAGTCCGCTTCACCGGCGGAGAACCGCTGCTCCGCCCCGGCCTCGTCGGGATCGTCGAGCAGTGTGCGGCCCTGGAGCCCCGCCCCAAGATGTCGCTGACCACCAACGGCATCGGCCTCAAGCGCACCGCGCAGGCACTCAAGGCCGCCGGCCTGGACCGGGTGAACGTTTCCCTGGACACCCTGCGGCCCGAGGTCTTCAAGACCCTGACCCGGCGCGACCGCCACAAGGACGTCATCGAGGGCATGGCCGCCGCCCGCGACGCCGGCCTCACCCCCGTCAAGGTCAACGCCGTGCTGATGCCCGGACTCAACGACGACGAGGCCCCCGACCTGCTGGCCTGGGCCGTCGAGAACGAGTACGAGCTCCGCTTTATCGAGCAGATGCCGCTCGACGCCCAGCACGGCTGGAAGCGCGACGGCATGATCACCGCCGGTGACATCCTGGAATCCCTGCGCACCCGCTTCACCCTCACCGAGGAGGGCTCCGAGGAGCGCGGCTCCGCCCCGGCCGAGCGCTGGGTCGTCGACGGCGGCCCGGCCACCGTCGGCGTCATCGCCTCGGTCACCCGCCCCTTCTGCGGAGCCTGCGACCGTACGCGCCTCACGGCCGACGGCCAGATCCGTACGTGCCTCTTCGCCACCGAGGAGTCCGACCTGCGCGCCGCCCTGCGCTCGGGCGCCCCGGACGAGGAGATCGCCCGCCTGTGGAAGGTGGCGATGTGGGGCAAGAAGGCCGGCTCCGGTCTCGACGACCCGGCCTTCCTGCAGCCCGACCGCCCGATGTCGGCGATCGGCGGCTGATCCCCGCACCGCCGTGACCGGCGGTGCGGTTCCGAGCGACCCCGAGGGCTCGCGGTGGCTACGGCCGCTGCGAGCCCTCGGGCGCTTCCCACTCGTCGAGCTTCACCACGTCCTTGAGGAAACCGCGGACCCCCAGGAACTGGGACAGGTGCTCGCGGTGCTCCTCGCACGCCAGCCAGGTCTTGCGGCGCTCGGGGGTGTGCAGCTTCGGGTTGTTCCACGCCAGGACCCAGACGGCCGCCCCGCGGCAGGCCTTGGCGGAACAGGTGGGCGCGTCGGCGGCGGAGGCGTCGTTCAGAAGTGCGTCAAGGGGAGTCACGGCTCAACCCTAAGACGGAATGGCGACGCCGAGCAGCCACGGGGGGAGCTGCCCGGCGTCGGTCCGTCGCTCCGACGGGGGATGCGGAGCGCGTAGGCAGTATGTCACGCAGGACCCGGTGCGGTGCACTGGAACTTCATGATTGATCTGAGCTTTTCTTGAGGTTTCCGTCACCCAGCTCGGGGCGCACCGGGGCCGGAACGAAGTGGGACGGCAGGGAGGGCGTCGATTCGCGCCCCGCGTTGGCGATGACCACCGCGATGTACGGCAGCAGCGCTCCCGCGACGAGCGTCACGATGGCCACGGGCCGCTGGACGTTCCACAACACGATCGTCGCGATGACCGACAGGGTCCGGATCAGCATCGAGATCACGTACCGGCGCTGGCGTCCCCGCACGTCCTCGGCGAGGCTCATCCTCGCCCCCGTGATCCGGAAGACCTCGGACCCGTTCCGCTTCGTCCGCTCCACAACCCACCACCCGATCGACCGCCGGGCGCTCCCGGCCCGGACGTCTCCACGGTACGCCGCCCGCGCGGAGCCGGGCAGAGGGGGTGTCCCCCGAATGGCACCGCCCGAAATGCGCGGTAGGCCGGACGGGTCGAGACTGGGCCCACATGCGCACAACGCGCCAGGAGGAGGCTCGACATGGGTTGGTTGTGGGCGATCATCGTCGGCTTTGTACTGGGACTGATAGCCCGGGCGATCCTGCCGGGCAAGCAGCACCAGCCCCTTTGGCTGACCACGATCTTCGGCATCATCGGCGCCGTCCTCGGCAACGCCGTGGCCACGTGGATCGGCGTCAACGAAACGCGCGGCATCGACTGGATCCGGCACTTGCTGCAGCTTGCCGGAGCCGTCGTGATCGTCGGTCTCGGTGACCTGATCTACAGCTCGCTCCGCGGCAACAAGAGGCAGATGACCTGAGGGCTCCGGCTCCGCGGCGCGGCGGAGCACGACGGAGCACGACGCGGGGGCCGGCCCGGACGATCTGTCCGGGCCGGCCCCCGCGTCATGCTCCGTCGTCGGCGCCCGGCCGGTGACCTCAGCCGATGACCTCAGCCGGTGACCCCAGTCGGTGCCCTCAGCCGGTGACCTCGACCGCCGCCAGGTTCTTCTTGCCGCGGCGCAGCACCAGCCAGCGTCCGTGCAGCAGGTCCTCCTTGGCGGGGACCGCGTCCTCGGAGGCGACCTTCACGTTGTTCACGTAGGCGCCGCCCTCCTTGACGGTCCGGCGCGCGGCCGACTTGCTCGCCACGAGTCCGGTCTCCGCCAGCAGGTCGATGACCAGGCCCGGCTCCGAAACCTTCGCGTGCGGCAGCTCGGACAGGGCCGCGGCCAGCGTGGCCTCGTCCAGGTCCGCCAGCTCGCCCTGGCCGAACAGCGCCTTGGACGCCGCGATCACGGCGGCGCACTGGTCGGCGCCGTGCACCAGCGTGGTCAGCTCCTCCGCCAGCGCCCGCTGGGCGGCACGCGCCTGCGGCCGCTCGGCGGTCTGCGCCTCCAGCGCCTCCAGCTCTTCCGGGGTCTGGAAGGACAGGATGCGCATGTAGGTGGAGACGTCACGGTCGTCCACGTTCAGCCAGAACTGGTAGAACGCGTACGGGGTGGTCATCTCCGGGTCCAGCCAGACGGCGCCGCTCTCGGACTTGCCGAACTTGGTGCCGTCCGCCTTGACCATCAGCGGGGTCGCGATGGCGTGGACGTGCGCGTCCGGCTCCACCCGGTGGATCAGGTCGAGACCGGCCGTCAGGTTGCCCCACTGGTCGGACCCGCCCTGCTGGAGCACGCAGCCGTGCCGGCGGTACAGCTCCAGGAAGTCCATGCCCTGGAGCAGCTGGTAGCTGAACTCCGTGTAGCTGATGCCCTGGTCGGACTCCAGCCGCTTGGCGACCGAGTCCTTCGTCAGCATCTTGTTCACGCGGAAGTGCTTGCCGATGTCCCGGAGGAACTCGATGGCGGACAGGCCCGCCGTCCAGTCCAGGTTGTTGACCATGAGCGCCGCGTTCTCGCCCTCGAAGGACAGGAACGGCTCGATCTGGGTGCGCAGGCGCGTCACCCAGTTCGCGACGGTCTCCGGGTCGTTCAGGGTGCGCTCGGCGGTCGGGCGCGGGTCGCCGATCTGCCCGGTGGCCCCGCCGACCAGCGCCAGCGGACGGTGGCCCGCCTGCTGGAGCCGACGCACGGTGAGGACCTGCACCAGGTGACCCACGTGCAGCGAGGCCGCCGTCGGGTCGAAGCCGCAATAGAACGTGACGGGACCGTCCGCGAAGGCCTTGCGCAGCGCTTCTTCATCGGTGGACTGGGCGAAGAGCCCGCGCCACTTCAGTTCGTCGACGATGTCCGTCACGGTTCTGGGTCTCCTTGAACGAGATACAAGCTGAGGGTTTCCCCGCCAGTCTAGGCGGGGAAGGCCCGCACCTCTCACGCTTTGTTGATCAGACGCCCTTGCTGACCGAGCTCATGTTGAAGTCCGGAATGCGCAGCGCCGGCATCGCGGTCCTGGTGAACCAGTCGTTCCATTCGCGCGGCAGCGTCTTCTCGGTCCGGCCGGCCTCCGAGGCCCTCGACAGCAGGTCCACCGGCGACTCGTTGAACCGGAAGTTGTTGACCTCGCCGACAACCTGGCCGTTCTCCACCAGGTAGACGCCGTCCCGGGTCAGCCCGGTGAGCAGCAGCGTCGCCGGATCCACCTCGCGGATGTACCAGAGGCAGGTCAGCAGCAGCCCGCGCTCGGTAGCGGCGACCATCTCTTCCAGCGACTTCTCCCCGCCGGCGTCCAGGATCAGGTTCCCGAACGAGGGGGAGACCGGCAGCCCGGTCAGTTCCGCCGTGTGCCGGGTCGTGGTCAGCCGGGCCAGCTCGCCGTCCTTGATCCACTCGGTCGCCGGGACCGGCAGGCCGTTGTCGAAGACGGAGGCGTCGTCCCCGGAGCTGTGCGCGATCACGAACGGCGCGGACTCCAGACCCGGCGCGTTCGGATCGCTGCGCAGGTTCAGCGGCAGCGGGGAGAGCCGCTCGCCGAGCCGGGTGCCGCCGCCGGGCTTGGAGAAGACCGTCCGGCCCTCCACCGCGTCCCGGGCCGCCGCCGACCACATCTGGTAGATCACCAGGTCGGCCACCGCCGTGGGGGGCAGCAGCGTCTCGTACCGCCCGGCCGGCAGGTCGATCTTCCGCTCCGCCCAGCCCAGCCGGACGGCCAGCTCCGCGTCCAGCGCGGTCGGGTCCACGTCCTTGAAGTCCCGCGTCGCACGGCCGGCCCAGGCCGAGCGCTGGCGGTCCGGGGACTTCGCGTTGAGTTCCAGGGTGCCGTTGGGCTGGTCGTGGCGCAGGCGCAGCCCCGTGGAGGTGCCCACGTAGGTGGAGACCAGCTCGTGGTTGGCGAACCCGTACAGCTCGCGGCCGCCCGCGCGGGCCCGGGCGAAGGCCTCGCCGAGGGCCGGGGCGAAGTCCGCGAACACCGCCGAGGAGGTCTCGGCCGGGGCGTCGGCGAAGTCCGGCGAGGACGGGGTGCCGGTGACCAGCGGCCGGGCGTCCTCCGCCGGTCCGGCGCCGCGGGCGGCCGCCTCGGCGGCCCGGACCAGCGGCTCCAGCTCCGCGGCCGTGACGGCGGAGCGCGAGACGACCCCCGAGGCCGTGCCCTCCTTGCCGTCGACGGTCGCGATGACCGTGAGGGTCCGGCCGCGGGTGACCCCGTTGGTGGTCAGGGCGTTGCCCGCCCAGCGCAGGTTCGCGCTCGACTCCTCGTCGGCGATGACGACGCAGCCGTCCGCGGTGGACAGCTCCAGCGCGCGCTCGACGATCTCGTGGGGCTTGGTGGTACGAATCGACGAGCTCATCGCCCGGCCTCCTGCGTGGTGTTCAGGATGTTCACGTCGCGGAACAGCGCGGACGGGCAGCCGTGCGAGACGGCCGCGACCTGGCCCGGCTGGGCCTTGCCGCAGTTGAAGGCGCCGCCCAGGACGTAGGTCTGCGGACCGCCGACCTTCTCCATCGAGCCCCAGAACTCCGTGGTCGTGGCCTGGTACGCGACGTCGCGCAGCTGTCCGGCGAGCTTCCCGTTCTCGATGCGGAAGAAGCGCTGCCCGGTGAACTGGAAGTTGTAGCGCTGCATGTCGATGGACCAGGAGCGGTCGCCGACCACGTAGATCCCGCGTTCCACCCCGCCGATCAGGTCCTCGGTGGAGAGCCCGCCCGGATCCGGCTGGAGCGAGACGTTCGCCATGCGCTGGACGGGCACGTGCCCGGGGGAGTCGGCGTAGGCGCAGCCGTTGGAGCGGCCGAGGCCGGTCAGCTTCGCGATCCGCCGGTCCGTCTGATAGCCGGCCAGGGTGCCGTCCTTGACCAGGTCCCAGCTCTGCGCCTCGACGCCCTCGTCGTCGTACCCGATGGTCGCCAGCCCGTGCTCGGCGGTCCGGTCGCCCGTCACGTTCATGATCGGGGAGCCGTACGCCAGCTTGCCCAGCTGGTCGAAGGTGGCGAAGGAGGTCCCGGCGTACGCGGCCTCGTAGCCCAGCGCCCGGTCCAGCTCGGTGGCGTGGCCGATGGACTCGTGGATGGTGAGCCACAGGTTCGAGGGGTCCACGACCAGGTCGTAGCGCCCGGCCTCGACGCTCGGCGCCCGCATCTTCTCGGCGAGCAGCCCGGGGATCGCCTCCAGCTCGGAGTTCCAGTCCCAGCCGGTGCCCGTCAGGTACTCCCAGCCGCGCCCGGCCGGCGGGGCGATGGTGCGCATCGAGTCGAACTCGCCCGTGGTGGCGTTCACGGCGACGGCGGTGAGCTGCGGGTGGATGCGGACCCGCTGCTGGGTGGTGGAGGTGCCCGCGGTGTCGGCGTAGAACTTGTTCTCGTGGACCGCGAGCAGCGAGGCGTCCACGTGGGCCACCCCGTCCGCCGCCAGGAGCCGCGCGCTGAAGTCGGCGAGCAGCGCGGCCTTCTCCGTGTCCGGCACCTCGAAGGGGTTCACGTCGTAGGCGGAGATCCAGGTCTTGTCGGCGTGCACCGGCTCGTCGGCGAGCTCGACCCGCTCGTCGGAGCCGGCCGCCTTGATCACCTGGGCGGAGAGCTTCGCCATGGCCACGGCCTGCGAGGCCACCTTGGCGGCGGCGTCCATGGTCAGGTCCACGCCGGAGGCGAACCCCCAGCTGCCCCCGTGCACCACGCGGACCGCGTAGCCGAGGTCCGTGGTGTCGGAACCGCCGGAGGGCTTGGCGTCACGCAGCCGCCAGGAGGCGCTGCGGATGCGTTCCAGACGGAAATCGGCGTGATCGGCGCCCAGCGCGCGAGCCCGAGCGAGCGCCGCGTCGGCGAGCGCCCGCAAGGGCAGCGCGGTGAAGGCCGCGTCGATGGAATGGGGCACGGAGGTCCTCCCGGGGGTTGGGGCAGCTGGCACGATCATGTCGCGCCGTGGCTCGCGGTGCACACATCTTTCTGTAGGGACTCGACAGAGCGCGTACCGAGGCCCTGTCGGAGCCGGATTCTCCGGAAGGGGTACTTGACCTATAGGTTTTTGGTATTCAGACCGCTAGTCGAAAGGGTGATCCGTTGAGCCGCTCGGTTCTCGTCACCGGAGGTAACCGGGGCATCGGCCTCGCCATCGCCCGAGCCTTCGCGGAAGCGGGGGACAAGGTCGCGATCACGTACCGGTCGGGCGAGCCCCCCGCGGAGCTCACGGCCCTGGGCGTGCTGGCGGTCCGCTGCGACATCACGGACTCCGACCAGGTCGACCAGGCCTACAAGCAGGTCGAGGACGCGCACGGCGCGGTCGAGGTCCTGGTGGCGAATGCCGGCATCACCAAGGACACGCTGCTGATGCGCATGTCCGAGGACGATTTCGCCTCGGTCGTCGACACCAACCTCACCGGCACGTTCCGGGTGGTCAAGCGCGCGAACCGCGGCATGCTCCGTGCCAAGAAGGGCCGCGTCGTCCTGATCTCCTCGGTCGTCGGCCTCCTCGGCTCGGCCGGCCAGGCCAACTACGCCGCCTCCAAGGCGGCGCTGGTCGGCTTCGCCCGTTCCCTCGCCCGCGAGCTGGGCTCCCGCAACATCACCTTCAACGTCGTCGCGCCCGGCTTCGTGGACACCGACATGACGAAGGTGCTCACCGACGAGCAGCGGGCCGGCATCGTCGGCCAGGTGCCCCTGGGCCGCTACGCGCAGCCCGAGGAGATCGCGGCCGCGGTCAGCTTCCTGGCGTCCGACAACGCCGCGTACATCACTGGTGCCGTCATTCCCGTTGACGGCGGATTGGGCATGGGTCACTGATCACCATGAGCGGAATTCTCGACGGCAAGCGCCTCCTCGTCTCCGGGGTGCTGATGGAGTCCTCCATCGCCTTCCACGTCGCCAAGCTGGCTCAGGAGCAGGGCGCCGAGGTCATCCTCACCGCGTTCCCGCGGCCGACGCTGACCGAGCGCATCGCCCGCAAGCTGCCCAAGCCCGTCAAGGTGATCGAGCTCGACGTCACCAACGCCGAGCACCTGGCCCGCGTCGAGGAGCTCGTCCGTGCGGAGCTCGGCGGCCTCGACGGCGTCGTCCACTCCATCGGCTTCGCGCCGCAGGACGCGCTCGGCGGCAACTTCCTGAACACCCCGTTCGAGTCGGTCGCCACCGCCATGCACGTCTCGGCGTTCTCGCTGAAGTCGCTGACCATGGCCTGCAAGCCGCTCTTCCCGGAGAACGAGGGCGCCTCGGTCGTCGGACTCACCTTCGACGCGCAGTACGCGTGGCCGCAGTACGACTGGATGGGCCCGGCCAAGGCCGCGCTGGAGGCCACCAGCCGCTACCTCGCCCGTGACCTGGGCAAGGAGAAGATCCGCTGCAACCTGATCTCGGCGGGTCCGCTCGGCTCCATGGCCGCGAAGTCCATCCCGGGCTTCTCCGACCTGGCGGACGTCTGGAACCACCGCTCCCCGATGGAGTGGGACATGTCGAACCCGGAGCCGGCCGCCAAGGGCGTCGTCGCCCTGCTGTCGGACTGGTTCCCCAGCACCACCGGCGAGATCATCCACGTCGACGGCGGCCTGCACGCCATGGGTGCCTGACCTTCCCGGTCCATCCGGCTGCCGGCTCCGCCTGATCCGGGACCCGTGCCATCCGTACGGCGGCGGTCGCGTCCTCCCTTCCGGGAGGCGCGGCCGCCGCCGTTTCGGTGGGCGGGGTGGGGACCGTACGGGGTGACTCGATCAGATGTCCGCCCCCGGGCCGGATCTTCCCAAGTCGAAAATCGGGACATTTCCCTGCAAACTGGGCCCGTCGGGATCTTCCCGGCTCCTGCGGGGAGGGGGTACCGGAGTGCGCGCGAGGCGGAGCCGAGCGGTATCCCTGCTGGTCACCTCGGTGGTCCTGACCGGATTCCTGCTCCCGGGAGCCGTCGCGCAGGACGAGGGGCCGGTCCCGGTCCCCGGGAACGACCTCCGGGCCCCGGCGCCCGGTTCGGACGTCCAGGCCCCGGCGCCCGGTACGGACGTCCAGGCCCCGGCCGTGGTCGATCTGTCCCAGATCCCCGCCGAACCGCCCGTGCAGCCCGCGAAGCCCGCCAAGGAGCTCTTCGGGGCCGACTGCGACACCGAGATCGACGGCTCCCAGGTGGTGGCGTTCTGCCACAACGGCTACCCCCAGACCGACCTGGTCCGCCTGCACGTGGAGTGCGACCGCTGGTGGGACGTGGACGGGGACGGCGCCGCCGTGGCCGTCGGACCGGCCGGCCGCGTGGAGCTCTCCGGCCGCTGCTGGAAGGAAGTCCGCTCCGCCTGGGTCAGCCACCAGCGGCAGTGACCCCCGCGGGCCGCCGCCCCTCCTCGGCCAGGCAGACGAACGGGTAGCCGGCCGCCTCTGAGGCCGCGGCGTCCCCGTCGCCGCGCCGGATCGCCTCGATCAGCCGCTCGTGGTCCAGGTGCGAGGCGGGATCGAGCTCCGTCCCCACGTCGGTGCGCAGCCAGTCGGCCACCAGGTCGCCGAGGTCCGCGTACAGCTCGATCAGCACCTCGTTGTGCGAGGCCGCCACCACCGCCATGTGCAGGGCCACGTCCGCCGCGATGAACGGCTCCGCGTCCCCGCCCCGCCACGCCTCCTCGCGCCGCGCCAGCAGCGCGTCCAGCTGTACGAGGTCCCGCGCGGTCCGCCGCTCCGCCGCGAGCCGGGCCGCCGAGGACTCCAGCGTCGAGCGCACCTCCGCGATGTGCCGGGGGTCGGCGCCGGAGAACCGCCGGTGCATGACCCCGGCCAGCTCGCTGGTGGCGATGACGTACGTCCCCGAGCCCTGGCGGATGTCGAGGAGGCCGTTGTGCGCGAGGGCCCGTACGGCCTCCCGGACGGTGTTGCGGGCGACGCCCATCAGCTCCACGAGCTCCGGCTCGGTGGGGATGCGGGAGCCCACGGGCCATTCGCCGGAGGTGATCTGGTTCCTGAGCTGGGCGATCACCTGGTCGACGAGAGCGGATCGCCGGGGCGAGGTCAGCGGCATGCGGTCGGGGTTCCTCTCGGGGCGGGCGTGACGGGATGACGGGGGTGACGGGGGTGACGGCAGTGACGGGGGTGACGGGGGTGATGGGCACGATACGGCTGCGGGGTGGACAGCCAATCATCCCATGATTCTATGATGTCGGAATGTCCGACGATGAAATCCAGACCCTGAACCGGCCCCAGGCCGCCCGCACGGCGACTCCGCAACCCCTTCCCGCCCCCGCCGCCACCCCGCAGCCGGCGTGGCTCGGACCCGTGCTCCTCGTCGGCATCGTGCTGGCCGCCCTCAACCTGCGGCCCGCCATCACCAGCCTCGGTGCCCTGTTCGAGGAGACCCGCGAGGGCCTCGGCATGAGCGGGACCGTCGCCGGACTCATCACCTCCGTACCCGCCCTCTGCTTCGCCGTCTTCGGCGTCACCGCGCCCCGGCTCTCCCGCCGCTTCGGCGCCGCCGCCGTCGTCTGCGCCGGCATGGCCGCCGTCGCCGCGGGCCTGCTGATCCGGCCCCTCGCGACCAACGCCGCCGGATTCCTCGCGGCCAGCGCCCTGACCCTGGCGGGCATAGCCCTGACCAACGTGCTGCTGCCGGTCATCGTCAAGCGCTGGTTCCCCGACCGGGTCGGCACCATGACGGGGCTCTACTCCATGGCCCTGGCCGCCGGCACCTCGCTCGCCGCCGCGGCGACCGTTCCGATGACCCGGGCCCTCGGCGGCAGCTGGCGGACCGGCCTGCTGGTCTGGGCCTTCCTCGCCGTGGCCGCCGTCCTGCCCTGGCTGGCCATCGCCGCGGCCGCCCGCAAGGAGAAGACCGCGGCCGCGGGCGTACCGGCCGCCCGCCACGACGCCGGACCCGGCGTCGTGCGCAGCCGCACCGCGTGGGCCCTCGCCTGCTACTTCGGACTCCAGGCCACGGGCGCGTACATCACCATGGGCTGGCTCCCGCAGATCTTCCGCGACGCGGGGGTCTCCGCCTCCACCGCGGGCATCCTGCTCGCGGTCACCATGGTCATGGGCGTCCCGCTGGCCTTCATCATCCCCGGCCTGGCGGGCCGGATGAAGAACCAGGGGCCCATCGCGGTCGTCCTCGGCCTCTTCGGCCTCGCCGGCTACCTCGGGCTCTACCTCGCCCCCGCCGCCGGGGCCTGGGCCTGGGTCCTGATGCTCGGCGTCTCCAACTGCGCCTTCCCGCTCGTCATCACGATGATCGGGCTGCGTGCCAAGTCCCCGGCGGGCGTGGTCAAGCTCTCCGCCTTCGCCCAGAGCACCGGATACCTCATCTCCATCCCCGGACCGCTCGTCGTCGGCGTCCTCTACCAGCACAGCGGCGGCTGGGACCTGCCCCTGGCCCTGATGGCCGGGCTGCTCGTCCCGCAGATCGTGCTCGGCGTGCTCGCGGGCCGGGACCGCACGATCGAGGACGAATGCGGCATGCGAGACTGATCGGCATGTCGCCCGTACTTGAACCGAACCCCCAGAACGGCCACCGCAAGCTCGGCCTCGTGCTGGGCGCGATGCTCCTGGTGACCGTGATCATCGCCGTCCTCGCGACCCTCGCCTCCCCGTAGGACCGCCATGGGAATGCCGTAGGGGTGCCGTAGAGGTGCCGTGGGGGTGGGGTTAACCCCCCAACCCCTAGGGGGTCAGGCTCAGGGACATCTGGGGTGCGTCCCGGATGGGAACCGCCTGCTCGAATCCTTAGATTCGAAGAGCAAGAGCGAGCCCGTCCGACGCACCCACGGAGGCGGCCATGTCGGCCCCCACGCACCTGGCACCCACAGGCCCGGCCCCCGCGCACCCGGCCCCCCGCCACCGGTCCGCTCCCCGCGTCGCCGGGGCCGGGGCCCGGCTGCCCTGGTGGGCGCTCGCCCTGCCCGCCCTCGGCTTCGGCCTGCTGCTCATACTCCTCGCCGGATCCGGCCAGGCCCACGCGGCCTCCGGCGACGGCTCCGCGCTCGTCCAGGTCACCGAACGGCTGCTGAGCGCCGTCGGCTGACGAGGCGCCAGCCACGGGGAGCCCGTCCGCGCGACCGCGCGCCGGGGTGCGCCCCACACCCGCCACACCTGCGGGGGGACCCTCTCAACACCCTGCGCCCCGTGGCTCGATTCATGCGAAGCTGGGAGCCATGAGCGCCGACACACCCCGCAGGATCGTCCTCCTCCGGCACGCCAAGGCCGAATGGTCGGACGGCACGGACCACGACCGCCCCCTGGCGGAGCGAGGCCGCCACGACGCCCCGGCCGCGGGCCAGAAACTGGCCCAGACCGGCATCGCCTTCGATCTGGCCCTCTGCTCCAGTGCGGCCCGGACCAGGGAGACCTGGAAGCTGGCCGTCCAGGAGCTGCCGCACCGGCCGAAGACCACGTACGAGGAACGGCTCTACGAGGCCTCGCTGGGCGAGCTCATCGCGCTGGTCAACGAGACCTCCGACGAGGTGCAGAACCTCCTCGTCATCGGCCACAACCCCGGCATGCACGCGCTGGCCGACGCCCTCGCCGGGAGCGCGCAGGGCGACGTGCTCGCCCGGATGAACCGCAGCGGCTTCCCGACCTCAGGGATCGCCGTCGTCTCCTTCACCGGCTCGTGGAAGTCCGTGGAACACGGCGTGGGCACCCTGCTGGACTTCTGGACCCCGCACGGCTGAGGCGCGCACCCCGCCGACCACACCGACCACGCCGACGCAGCGGGCCCCGGCACTCTCGAAGTGCCGGGGCCCGCTGCCTCGTAGGAAGCCGGACGTCTTCGTCACGCCAGGTCGGCGGCCTCGACCTCTTCGCGGGTGATCCCGAGCAGGTAGAGCACGGCGTCGAGGAAGGGCACGTTCACCGCGGTGTGCGCGGCCTGGCGGACCACCGGCTTGGCACAGAAGGCCACGCCCAGCCCGGCGGCGTTCAGCATGTCCAGGTCGTTGGCACCGTCGCCGATGGCCACCGTCTGGGCCAGCGGTACGCCGGCCTCCGCGGCGAAGCGCCGCAGCAGCCGGGCCTTGCCGGCCCGGTCCACGATCTCGCCGGTGACCTTGCCCGTCAGCTTCCCGTCGACGATCTCCAGGGTGTTGGCGGAGGCGAAGTCCAGCCCGAGCCGCTCCCGCAGGTCGTCCGTGACCTGCGTGAACCCGCCGGAGACCACGCCCACCTGGTACCCGAGGCGCTTGAGCGTACGGATCAGGGTCCGGGCGCCCGGAGTGAGGCGCACCTCGGAGCGGACCTTGTCCACCACGGAGGCGTCCAGCCCGGCCAGCAGCGCGACCCGGGCGTGCAGCGACTGCTCGAAGTCCAGCTCCCCGCGCATGGCCCGCTCGGTCACCTCGGCGACCTCGGCCTCACAGCCGGCGTGCGCGGCGAAGAGCTCGATGACCTCGTCCTGGATCAGGGTCGAGTCCACGTCCATGACGACGAGGCGCTGGGCCCGCCGGTGCAGCCCGGCCGAGACCACGGCCACGTCGACGCCGATCTGCGCGGCGGCGGTGGCCAGCGCGGTGCGCAGCGGCTCGGTCGCGGTGCCGGAGACGGCGAACTCGACGGCCGTCACCGGATACTTCGCGAGCCGGAAGATGCGGTCGATGTTGCCGCCGGTCGAGGTGATCCGCGCGGCGATGGCGGCCGTGGACTCGGCGGTGAGCGGATGCCCGAGCACGGTGACGTGCGAACGGCCACTGCCGCGCGGCCGGTTGTCACCGGTGCCGGAGAGGATCTCGGCCTGCAGTTTGAGGGACTCGGCCCAGCTGTGGACGGTGGCTCTCAGCTCGCCCTCGGTGCCGGCGGTGGGGTGGGTGACGAGGGCGCACAGGACGATGCGGCCCCGGGTGACGACCTGCTCGATGTCGACGACGTCGACGGAGTAGGCGGCGAGGGTGTCGAACAGCCCGGCGGTGATCCCGGGACGGTCCTTGCCGAAGATCTTGACGAGGAGGGTGGGGACGTCGGAGGTCTGCGAAGCGCTCATGGTGCCCTCACCGTATCTTCCCCGCCCCCGGCTCAGGACCCCCGTCCCACCCTCCGGGACCGGATGTCAGCGGTGCACGAGCAGGGCGACGGAAATGCCCGGGACCTGCCGGTAGCTCTTCTGCACGTACCGGTCCTGGAGGACCTTGGCGTAAGGGGGCGGCAGGGTCGTGAAGGGGTCGCCGCCGTCGTCCTTGGAGACCAGCCAGATCCGCGGCGGCGCGACGGCGTCCAGCGTCTTGGCGGGGTCGGGGGACAGGGTCGGCCACAGGTCCTCGAGCTCTTCGCCGCTCTGGCCCGTCAGCATGTCCCGCAGGTGGATGCGCGACGGCAGGTAGTACGCGACGCCGGTGTCCACGCCCCACCACGGGGAGAACTGCTGCTGCCCGTACGCCGCCGCGTCGCCCGGCTCGTAGCCCGCGGCGACGATGTCCGCCGCCGCCCGGTAGTCCAGCGGCGTGAACCAGGTGACCGGCTCGGGGTAGGTGTACGCGCCGTGCGAGAGCGGCCCGTGCACGGCCGCGTGGTCCGGGACGACCATCACCACCACCGCCAGCAGCGCCGCCAGCGTCCCGCGCACCCGGACCAGCGCGAGGCCGGCTCCGGCCAGCACCGCCCACGCGGGCAGGACGAAGAACAGGTACTTCGGCATGAAGTAGGAGACGTCGGCCCACTGCGAGATCGCCCACAGCGCGACGACCGGCAGCAGCGCCGCGACCGTGGCGAAGAGCACCGACCGCCTGCGGTCGCTGCCCCAGGCGAGCGCGGCGGCCAGGAACAGCAGCGCCGCCATCGGGGTGCTGGAGAAGATCTGCGGCCAGACCCCCGTCAGGTCGCTCAGCTGCGGTTTGGCTATCCACCCGATCTGCCGGCCCGCCTGCCCCTCGCCCAGTTTGATCAGCGGGTAGGTGCAGGCCACGCCCAGTCCGGCCGCCAGGGCGAAGCCGACGGGGATCCGCCACTGGCTCCGCTCCTTCCGCCAGTGCAGGACGACGCCGACCGCGTGCGCGCCGAGGAAGACCAGTGACACCAGGTGGAAGTAACCGGCGGCCGCGACCGCTACCGCGTAGCAGAGCCAGCGCACCGGGCCGGGCCGCTCCAGGGCGCGCAGCAGCAGGAGCAGCGCCGCTGCCGCGACCAGCACCACGAAGGCGTACGACCGGGCCTCCTGCGCGTACCGGGTGACGGACGGGATCAGCGCGAAGAGGAGGCCGGCGGTCAGTCCGGCGCGCGCACCGAACATCCGCTTGCCGGCGAGCGCCGCGCAGGCCGCGGAGGCGGCCATCGCCAGCACGGTGGGGAGCCGGAGCATTGCGGGGGAGTCGCCGAAGAGCCCGATCCAGTAGTGCAGCAGCAGGTAGTAGGCGCCGTGCACGGCGTCCACGTTCTGCAGCATGGCCAGCAGCGCGTCCACGGGACGGCGGACCACCGTGAGGGTGGCCAGCTCGTCGTGCCACAGCACCGGGGTGCTGATCCGGTACAGGCCGGCGCCGAGGGTCGCCAGCGCGGGCAGCAGCCAGACCAGCGCGGCCGCCGGGGGCTGCCGCAGCGCCCGGCGGGCTCTGAGGGCGGAGCTCCGGGGGCCGGGCGGCCGGGGCCGCTCGGTCTCGGTCCGCGCGGCGTGGTCTGTACGCGTCATTGCAGTCCTGGGGTGGTGCGGGGGTGCGGGGGGAGCGGACGTCCATTGTCCGATAGCCATTCTGTCGGGACCGGCGAGCGTACGCGGAAACGGGCCGTCCGGCTGTCAGGGACGTCCTGCCGGGCTGACCTGTCCGGACCCGAGGGCGCGGACCGGCCCCGACACGGGCGAGAAGTCCTTTATCCCACCCTCCGGGTGCCTTTCGGCCCCCCTCCGTCCACCCTTTCGGACACCCCGTCGGGGCCGGATTCCTCTTGTGGCCGTGCGCCTGAAATAGTTCCCCCGGATGTTCGCCATCCCTAGACTCCCTGACGTCATGGGGGATTCTCGGGGGACTTAAGTGGGGCTGGAGTGCCGGAACTCGTACTGGAATTGAATGGAAGGACCTGGACGCTCGATCCGTCCAGGTCGTACTCGCTGGGGCGCGATCCCCAGGGAGACGTGGTGATCGATGACGCCCGGGTGTCGTGGCGGCACGCCACCATCGCCTGGAACGGGCGAGGTTGGGGAATCGAGGACCACGGAAGCACCAACGGCACGTACGTGCGCGGGGCGCGGGTCCAGCAGGCCGAGCTCGTACCCGGCACGCCGGTGCACCTGGGCAACGCCACCGACGGACCGCGGCTGAACCCCGTCGCGGGCGCGGGCGCCCCGGCGCCGCGGCCGGCCGTGGCGCAGCAGTCGCCCGCCCAGGCCTACGCGCAGCAGCCGCAGGCACAGCAGGCGCAACAGGCTCAGCGGGCGCAGCCGCAGGCCTGGGAACAGCAGGTTCAGCAGGCCCCGCCGCTCCCGCAGCAGCAGGCCCAGCAACCGCAGCCGGCCCAGCCCTTCCCGCAGCAGCAGCAGCACCACCAGCAGCAGCCGGGCGGCGGCGGTACCCCGGGCTACGGCGACCACCGCAGCCCGACGACGTTCCACCAGCTCGCGCTGGGCCACGTCATGCGCATCGGCCGTGCGCTGGAGAACGAGCTGGTGGTCTCCGACCTCCAGGTCTCCCGCCACCACGCCGAGTTCCACTCGATGCCGGGCGGCCGCTTCGAGATCCGCGACCTCGGCAGCCACAACGGCACCTACGTCAACGGCCAGCCGCTGGCGAAGTCGGGCACCGCGCTGCTCGGCCCGAACGACATCGTCGGCGTCGGTCACTCGACCTTCCGGATCGTCGGCGACCGCCTCGAGGAGTTCGTCGACACCGGTGACGTCTCCTTCTCGGCCCGCCACCTCACGGTCACGGTCGACGGCGGCAAGCAGATCCTCAAGGACGTCACCTTCGGCGTCCCCGAGAAGTCCCTGATCGGCGTCATCGGCCCCTCCGGCTCGGGCAAGTCGACGCTCCTCAAGGCGCTGACCGGCTACCGCCCGGCCAACCAGGGCGACGTCCTCTACGACAACCGCAACCTGTACAAGCAGTTCGCGGAGCTCCGCCAGCGCATCGGCCTGGTCCCGCAGGACGACATCCTGCACAAGGAACTGAAGGTCAGCACCGCCCTGAAGTACGCGGCCAAGCTCCGCTTCCCGGGCGACACCGCCGAGTCCGAGCGCGCCGCCCGCATCAACGAGGTGCTGCGCGAGCTCAAGCTCGACATCCACAAGGACAAGAAGATCACCTCGCTCTCGGGCGGCCAGCGCAAGCGCGTGTCCGTCGCCCTGGAGCTGCTGACCAAGCCCTCGCTGATCTTCCTGGACGAGCCCACCTCGGGCCTCGACCCGGGTATGGACCGCGACGTCATGCAGCTGCTGCGCGGCCTCGCCGACGACGGCCGCACGGTCCTCGTCGTCACGCACTCGGTCGCCGAGCTGGCCATCTGCGACAAGCTGCTGGTCATGGCCCCGGGCGGTTCGGTCGCGTACTTCGGCCCGCCGGACGAGGCGCTGAACTTCTTCGGCTACTCCACCTGGGCCGATGTGTTCTCCGCCTTCGAGAGCTACCGCGACTACGACTGGGCCGGCCGCTGGAAGGGCTCGCAGCACTTCCAGCTCTACGCCGCCGACATCGACGCGGTCGCCCCGCAGTCGGTGCAGCCCGCCCTGCAGCAGGCCCGGCCGCCCAAGCCGCAGGGCTGGGGCTCCCAGCTCTGGACTCTGATGCGCCGCTACATGTCGGTCATCGCGTCCGACAAGGGCTTCATCGGGCTGATGCTGATCCTCCCGGCGGTCCTCGGCGTGGTCTCCGTCGTCATCCCCGCGAAGTTCGGACTCGCGCCGCCCGTGGCCCCGTCCCGCTTCAACGGCGACGCCGGCACGATCATGCTGATCCTCGCGGTCGGCATGTGCTTCTCGGGCGCCGCGAACTCGGTCCGCGAGCTGATCAAGGAACGCGTGATCTACGAGCGCGAGCGCGCGACCGGCCTGTCCCGGTCGGCGTACCTCGCCTCGAAGGTGATCGTCCTCGGGTTCATCACGGCCATCCAGGGCGTGATCATCTGCGCGATCGGCTTCTACCCGCGCGACCTGCCCGCCGAGGGTCTGCTGATGCCGCCGGCCGTGGAGATCTGCCTCTCGGTCATCGCGCTCGGCTTCACGTCCATGATGTTCGGCCTGGTGATCTCCTCGCTGGTGAAGACCGCCGAGAAGACCATGCCGCTGCTCGTCATGTTCGCGATCGTCCAGGTCGTCTTCACCGGCATCCTCTTCCAGGTCTACGACTCCCCGGGCCTGGAACAGTTCGCCTGGCTGATGCCGTCGCGCTGGGCGATCGCCGCCGCCGGCACCACGCTGAACCTCGGCGTGCTCATGCCGCCGTGGGACGCGGAGAACCCGACCAGCACCGACCCGCTCTGGGACGCCACGGCCGGCCAGTGGGGCCTGAACATCACGATCCTGCTGCTCCTCGGCGTCGCGTGCGGCTTCGCCGTCCAGCGTCTGCTGCGCCGCCACGAGCCCGAGGTCATGCGCGCGGGCAAGTAAGCGGGCAAGCAAGCAAGCGAGCGAGCGAGCGGGCGGGCGGAAACGCGCGAACGCCTCAGGGCGGCTCCGGAACACCGGGGCCGCCCTGAGGCGCATGGGGGGCTGGAAGGACGCCGGAGGCCTAGTAGGCGCTGTTGACGTTGTCCATGGAGCCGTAGCGGTCGGCCGCGTAGTTGCAGGCCGCGACGATGTTGGCGACCGGGTCGTACTGGTCGAACTTGGTGCCCTTGACGTGGTACGCCTTGAAGGTCGGGGCGATGACCTGGAGCAGACCCTTGCTGGGGATGCCGTTCTGGGCGTTGATGTCCCAGTTGTTGATCGCCATCGGGTTACCGCTGGACTCGCGCATGATGTTCTTGTGGATCCCGGCGTAGCTGCCCGGAATGCCCTCCTTCTTCATGATGAAGAGGGCTTCCTTGATCCAGCCGTCCAGGTTGTTCGCGAAGACCGGCGCGCGGTTCGCGGAACGGCTGGCGGCCGCCTTCTGCTCGCGGTCCTTCTTCGCGTCCGCCTCGGCCTTGGCCTTGGCGGCCGCGTCCTTGGCGGCCTTCGCGTCCTTGGCGGCCTTGGCGGCCTTCGCGACCTTGGCCTGCTGGTCCGCGACGACCTGCTGAACGGTGAGGTGCTGCTGCACGGCCTGCGTCTGCGCGCCGTCGACGACCTTGGACCAGGCGACGGGGGCAGCGGCGACGACCGTCTGCGTCTCGGCGGCGTTGGCCGGTACGAGGGAGAAGGCGAGGGCCGCGGTGCCCAGGGTGGCTACACCGGCGACGGAAAGCTTGTGGGCCTTCGTCAGACGACGACTGTGGCCGGGAGTGTTGGTCTCGGACATGCGCAGCAACCTCTTCGAATAGCGGGGGCCGCAGGAAAGCGCCTGCCGGATCCGGGATCCGCGGCGCTGTGCGGCGAGAGCAATTCTTAGCGGTGGCAAAATCCTGTGGCAAAGGTGTGACGTACGATCCCGCTTAGTGGATCAGGGGCAACGACCGGGCCCCGATTTCGGGGCCCGGCACGTGTGAGCCGGTGCTAACAGCGTCCTTACGCGTCCACTAGGGAGCTTCGTAAGTGATGTGCGTCCTATGTGCGGGCTCACATCGGGCACGTATCAATATCACCAACCGTTGCGGCCGCAATCCACTCAGTGACCGTTCTCATCCTTGAGTAGTAGATGAACGTCCCCGAACTCGTGCCAAAGGCACAGGTTCGCTACGGCTGAGGCGTACCCGCGCCGTACGGACTCCCGTCCGGCCACCGCCTCCAGCATCAGCAGGTGCGAGGCCCCGGGCTCGTGCAGCCCGGTCAGCAGCCCGTCCACCACCCGCACTCCGCGCTCCGGCGTCACGACCAGACCGGTCCAGCCCCCGGCGGCCCGGACCACCCCGCCTCCGCCGGCGGCCGACTCCAGCGCCCGCACCGCCGTGGTCCCCACGCCGATCACCCGCCCGCCCGTCGCCTTCGCCGCGTTCACCAGCCGGGCCGTGGCCGCGGGCACCTCGTACCGCTCCGGGTAGGGCGGCTCGTGGGCCTCCTGCGAGGCCACCCCCGTGTGCAGGGTCAGCGGGGCGAACCGCACCCCCCGGCGCGCCAGCTCCGCCACCAGCTCCGCCGTGAAGGGCCGGCCCGCGCTCGGCATCTCCGCCGAACCCGCCCCGTCGGCCCGCGGTACCGAGAAGACCGTCTGGTACGCCGACAGCGGCTGGTCCCGCTCCGTGTAGGCGTACCGGATCGGCCGCCCGTACGAGCCCAGCAGCGCCGGCACCTCCTCCGGACGCCCCTCGGGCGGCGCCGGCCGCGCCCACCACAGCCGGTCCGCCCTCGCAGCCAGCGGCTCCTCCAGTACGAGGCGCCACCCGCCCGGCAGCTCCACGACGCCCCCGGCGGGCCCGCCGGCCCGGGGCCGGGTCGCCCCCTGTGCGTACGGGTCCCGGCCGCGGAGCTCCACCGCCCAGCGGCCGTCGTCCCCGTGCGTGGAGAAGTGCACGACGAGCTCCTCGCCGCCGAGCCGCCCGTCCACGGCGGCCGCCAGCGTCACGGAGGTGTTCACCACCAGCACGTCCCCGGCGCGCAGCAGCCCCGGCAGCTCCCGGAAGGCGTGCAGGGACACCTCCGCGGCACCCTGCGAGACCAGCAGCCGCACCGAGTCCCGCCCCCGGCCCGGCCCCCGCTGCTCGGCGGGAACCCGGGCCGCAAGACCCGGCGGAATGTCCCTTATGTACAGTCCCTTCTCCCGTAGCCCCCGCTCCCCGCTCACCGCCCCACCACCTCAGCCCCGAGGGCGCCGCCCGTCCCGGCGCGGCGGTCCACCCCGAGGGCGCCGCCTGTCCCGGCGTGCCCCTCCACCTGGGTGTGGCCCTCCACCTGGGCGTGGCTGTCCTCACCGGCGCACCCGTCCTCACCGGCGCGCCCCCCACCCCCGCGCCCCCCAGCCCCGGCGAGCCCGTGGGCCGTGTACCGCCCGCTGGGCGCGGGTCCCGTCAGCAGGGTCAGCAGCACCGGAGCCACCTCCTGCGGCGTCGGCAGCCCCGCCAGGTCCTCCCCGGGCTCGGCCGCCGCCATCATCCGCGTCCGCATCGAGCCCGGATCCGCCCACCACACGCGCAGCTCCGGCTCCTCCACCGCCAGTACCGCCGACATCAGGTCCCCCGCCGCCTTGGTCGCCCCGTAGCCGCCCCAGGCCCCGTAGGGCACCACCGCCGCGTCCGAGCTGATGTTCAGCACCGCCCCCGCGGGGGCCGCCCGCAGCAGCGGCAGCGCCTCCTGGAGCAGCCCCAGCGGGGCCACCACGTTCACCTCGAATGCCTCGCGCAGCCCCTCCAGCGGGTGCACCGCCAGCGGCACCAGCGGCTCCGAGCCCAGCACGCCCGCGTTGTTCACCAGCAGGTCCAGCCCGCCCAGCGCCCGCGCCGCCGCCACCAGCTCCGCCCGGTGCGCCGCCGAGGACACGTCCCCGGCCACCACCGCGACCCGCGCCCCCGCGGCCCGCAGGGCCTCCCCGGCCTCCGCCAGCGGGCCCGCGCCCCGTGCGCTCAGCACCAGGTCCCAGCCCCGGGCCGCCAGCTCCCCGGCCACCGCCCGCCCCAGCCCCCTCGACGCCCCCGTCACCATCGCCACCGACATGACCGCACCCTCGCCTTCCGAACCGCCCGGCAGATGCCCCCAACGTAGGAACCCGGCCACCCCCACCGCCTCGGCCACCGGCCGCACCCCGCCAGGTCCCTTCGCCCTAGGGCGAAGGCCCACGCCGAAACCCCGCCCCAAGGCGTGGACCTGCGCGGAGACCTACGCCGAGACCTAAGCCGCGACCGGCCGCGGCCTACGCCCCCCGCCCGATCCACCCGCTCCGCCGCCGCGAGTACCGTGAGGCCATGGACTCCGGACCCCGAGCCCCCCGCGGTGGCGGCCTGGCCGCCGTGAGTACGGCGCTGCTCGCCATGAGCCGCCGGCTGGAGGTCCGCGACGTGCTGCGCACGATCGTCGCCTCGGCCCGCGAGCTGCTCGACGCCGAGTACGCCGCGCTGGGCGTCCCGGACGACCACGGCGGCTTCGCCCAGTTCGTCGTGGACGGCATCAGCGAAGAGCAGTGGCGCGCGATCGGTCCGCTGCCCCGCCAGCACGGCATCCTCGCCGCGATGCTGCACGAGGACGGCCCCGAGCGGCTGGCCGACGTGCGCGAGGACCCCCGCTTCGAGGGCTGGCCCGCCGCCCACCCCGACATGTCCGACTTCCTGGGGCTGCCCATCCGGGACGGCGAGGAGACCCTCGGCGCGCTCTTCCTCGCGAACAAGCGGAACGTCCCGGACGGCGGACGCGGCTTCACCGACGAGGACGAGGAGCTCCTCTCCCTGCTCGCCCAGCACGCCGCGATCGCCCTCACCAACGCCCGCCTCTACGAACGCAGCCGCGAGCTGACCATCGCCGAGGAGCGCTCCCGCCTGGCCCACGAGCTGCACGACGCGGTCAGCCAGAAGCTCTTCTCCCTCCGCCTCACCGCGCAGGCCGCCGCAGCCCTGGTGGACCGCGACCCGGCCCGTGCCAAGGACGAGCTCCAGCAGGTCGCCCTCCTCGCGGCCGAGGCCGCCGACGAACTGCGCGAGGCCGTCACCGAGCTCCGCCCCGCCGCCCTGGACGAGGACGGCCTGATCGCCACCCTCCGCAACCAGGTCCGCGTCCTGGACCGGGCCCACACCGCGCACGTCACCTTCACCTGCGACGGCGTACGGGCCCTGCCCGCGGCCCAGGAGGAGGCGGTCCTGCGCGTGGCCCAGGAGGCCCTGCACAACGCCCTGCGCCACTCGGCGGGCGAGCGGATCGAGGTCACCCTGACCCGCCGGGAGGCCGGGGGCGCCCTGCTGAGGGTGACCGACGACGGAGCCGGCTTCTCCCCTTCCACCGTCCGCCGGGCGGGCCGGCACCTCGGCCTGGTCTCCATGCGGGACCGGGCCGCCGGAGTCGGCGGCCGGCTCACCGTACGGTCCGATCCCGGCACCGGCACCACGATCGAACTGGAGGTACCCGGTGGCTGACACGCCGGGCCGCAACGGCCGGGACGGCCGCAACAGCCGCAGCGGGCCCATCAAAGTACTGCTCGTCGACGACCACCAGGTGGTCCGGCGGGGCCTGCGCACCTTCCTGGAAATCCAGGACGACATCGAGGTCGTCGGCGAGGCCGCCGACGGCGACGAGGGCATCGACCGAGCCGGGGAACTGCTCCCCGACGTCATCCTGATGGACATCAAGATGCCGGGCACCGACGGCATCGAGGCCCTGCGCAGGCTGCGCACGCTGGCGAACCCGGCGCGCGTGCTGATCGTGACCAGCTTCACCGAGCAGCGCACGGTGGTCCCGGCCCTGCGCGCGGGCGCGGCCGGCTACGTGTACAAGGACATCGACCCCGACGCCCTGGCCGCCGCCATCCGCTCGGTGCACGCGGGCCACGTGCTCCTCCAGCCGGAGGTCGCCGGGGCCCTGCTCGCCGAGGAGGGCCCCGGCCCGTCATCCGGCCGCGGCGGCAACCTGACGGACCGCGAGCGCGAGGTGCTGCACCACATAGCGGACGGGCGCTCGAACCGGGAGATCGCCCGCGCGCTGGTCCTCTCGGAGAAGACGGTCAAGACGCACGTATCGAACATCCTGATGAAGCTGGACCTCTCGGACCGTACGCAGGCGGCGCTGTGGGCGGTCAGACACGGCGTCGCGCCATGATTCATACGGTCGGGTGTATGTAGCCCACATGGCGCATCCCGTTCGTCGGATGAGCGTTCTTCATGACGTGCCGCGGCGGCTGGCCGCGGCAGACGTACTGGAGGACGAGAACGTGAAGAACTTCAAGAAGGCCACCGCCGTCACCATGATCGCGGGCGGCCTCCTGGCCGCCGGCGCAGGTGTCTCGTCGGCGCACGGCGGTGCGTCGGCGGAGGGCCAGGCCCTGAACTCGCCCGGCGTGGCCGCGGGGAACCAGCTCCAGCTCCCCGTCCACATCCCCGCGAACGTCGTGGGCAACTCGGTCAACGTGATCGGCCTGCTGAACGGCGCCTTCGGCAACACGGGCGTGAACAACTAGCCCGGACCCGCGCCTTCACGCGGAGCTCGCACTGCTACGCGGGCTGCGGCTCGCACCCCGGCCCCGCTTCCCCCCTCTCCCTGGGAAGCGGGGCCGAGCAAATCCAGCCCCTCCGGCTCTTGCGGACCGGGGTCCGGGGCAGCGCCCCGGAAGGCCCGGCGCCGCTCGCGCGGCGGCGCCGCACCGGACCCCCTGCCCCCCGCGGCTAGCGGCTAGCGCAACCGCTCCTCGACCGCCGAGTTGTACGCCGCGACCAGCGCCCGCCGGGCGACCCGCTCCACCGGCCGCAACGCCTCCGCCCGGGCCGCCATCTCCGAGGCGGCCACCGCCGCGCCGTGCCCCCGCTCGGTGGCCAGCGACACCATCAGGTCCACCCGCTGCGCCAGCGAGAGGACCCGTACCGCCCGCGCCGGATACCCCGGCGCCAGCGCGTCCCGCCCGGCCTCCGTCCGCGCCCGGTACGCGGACAGCGCCGCCTCCGCGACCGGCCCGGATCCCGCCACGTCCAGCCGGGTCAGCGCCACCGTGGCCTCGCGCAGCGCCTCCGCCAGTTCCCGTTCCGCCTCGCCGAGCGACGGCACGTCCGCCGGCGGGGCCTCCCGTACCGGCAGGCAGTGCCAGGTCACCGACACGTGCTGATCACCCGCGGGCCCCACCTCGCGCACCTCGGGGACCAGCCCGAGCGCCGCCCCCACCGCGACGACCGCCTCCTCCGCGTCCAGCGCCCTCGCGTTGAACTCCGGCGGGCCGCTCAGCCCCAGCGGATGCCCGGGCGCCGGGAGCGCGATCCGCAGCCCGCTCACTCCCAGCACCCGCAGCCGGCCCAGCGCCAGGGACAGACCCACCGGGCCGGATTCCCCGGGGAGCCCTTCCACCCGGTGCACGGCGTCCTCGCCCACGATCGACAACACGGCCTCGTCGGGCGAGACGAGACCGGCCAGCAGAGCGTTCCCCCAGGCGGCCAGCCGCCCTGAACGCGGTTCGAAAAGCATCCCCCCACTTTACGGACGACCCCCTGGACCCGGGCCCGCGCCCGGACCCCTCCCCGAGTGGCGTAGGTTTTCCCCTGGGGCTGCGCCCACGGACGGGGCGGCGCACAGACGTACCGAGACTGCAAGGGGAGACAACACGCTCATGAGCGATGTTCTGGAGCTGGTGGACGTATCCGTGGTCCGCGAGGGCCGGGCTCTGGTGGACCAGGTCTCCTGGTCGGTCAAGGAGGGGGAGCGCTGGGTGATCCTCGGCCCCAACGGCGCCGGCAAGACCACGCTGCTGAACCTCGCCTCCAGCTACCTCTTCCCCACCAAGGGTTCCGCCACCATCCTCGGCAGCACCCTCGGCAAGGTCGACGTCTTCGAGCTGCGCCCCCGCATCGGCATGGCCGGCATCGCGATGGCCGACAAGCTGCCCAGGCGCCAGACCGTCCTGGAGACCGTCCTCACCGCCGCGTACGGCATGACGGCCACCTGGCAGGAGGAGTACGAGGAGATCGACGAGCAGCGCGCCCGCGCCTTCCTCGACCGCCTCGGCATGACGCCCTACCTCGACCGGAAGTTCGGCACCCTCTCCGAGGGCGAGCGCAAGCGCACCCTGATCGCCCGCGCGCTGATGACCGACCCCGAGCTGCTGCTGCTCGACGAGCCCGCCGCCGGTCTCGACCTCGGCGGCCGCGAAGACCTCGTACGACGCCTCGGCCGGCTCGCCCGCGATCCGCTCGCGCCGTCGATGATCATGGTCACGCACCACGTCGAGGAGATCGCCCCGGGCTTCACCCACGTCCTGATGATCCGTCAGGGCAAGGTGGTCGCGGCCGGACCCATCGACCTCGAACTGACCTCCCGCAACCTCTCGCTCTGCTTCGGTCTGCCGCTCGTCGTCGCGCGCAACGACAGCGACCGCTGGACCGCCCAGGGCCTGCCCCTGCGGTAGTTGGCGTACCGGGGCCCGTCGTCAGCGGGTCCCGCACGCCGGCCGGGCCTCCCGCACCCTGTCCGGACCGTGCCCACCGACCTACCATGACCATGTGGACATCGACGCGTGGGTGTGGTGGCTCATCGGCGCGGTCGGACTGGGCATCCCCCTCGTCCTGACCGCGATGCCCGAATTCGGCATGTTCGCCGCCGGAGCGGTGGCGGCCGCCGTCACGGCGGCCCTCGGCGGGGGACTGGTCGCCCAGATCCTGGTGTTCGTGGCCGTGTCGGTCGCGCTCCTCGCGGTCGTCCGTCCGATCGCCGCCCGGCACCGCAACCAGAAACCCCAACACCGCAGCGGAATCGACGCGTTGAGGGGGCGCAGCGCCCTCGTGCTGGAACGCGTGGACGCGGGCGGCGGGGGCAGGATCAAGCTCGCCGGCGAAATCTGGTCGGCGCGCTCCCTGGACGCGGACATCATCTTCGAACCGGGCCAGTCCGTCGACGTCGTGGAGATCGACGGGGCGACCGCCGTCGTCATGTGACGGATCATGGGAGGGACCACGTGACGGATCATGTGACGGATCATGTGACGGACCAGCACGTGAGCAACTCGCCTGTGTGCACGCCACATGTGGGCAAGCAGCCGACCCGCGGCCCCGGGGTCTGCGAGACTCCGCTGAACGGGGCAGCACAGACAGCCGGAAGGGCACGGGGAACCGCATGCAACCGATCATCATCGTTCTGATCATTCTGGTGGTTCTGGTCTTCATCGCACTGGTCAAGACGATCCAGGTGATCCCGCAGGCCAGCGCCGCCATCGTCGAACGGTTCGGGCGCTACACCCGCACCCTCAACGCGGGCCTCAACATCGTCGTCCCGTTCATCGACTCGATCCGCAACCGGATCGACCTCCGCGAGCAGGTCGTCCCCTTCCCGCCGCAGCCCGTCATCACCCAGGACAACCTCGTCGTCAACATCGACACGGTCATCTACTACCAGGTGACCGACGCCCGCGCCGCGACGTACGAGGTGGCCAGCTACATCCAGGCCATCGAGCAGCTCACCGTCACCACGCTGCGCAACATCATCGGCGGCATGGACCTGGAGCGGACCCTGACCTCCCGCGAGGAGATCAACGCGGCCCTGCGCGGAGTCCTCGACGAGGCCACCGGCAAGTGGGGCATCCGCGTCAACCGCGTCGAGCTCAAGGCCATCGAGCCGCCGACCTCCATCCAGGACTCGATGGAGAAGCAGATGCGCGCCGACCGCGACAAGCGCGCCGCGATCCTCCAGGCCGAAGGCGTCCGCCAGTCCGAGATCCTGCGCGCCGAGGGCGAGAAGCAGTCCTCCATCCTGCGCGCCGAGGGTGACGCCAAGGCCGCGGCCCTGCGCGCCGAGGGCGAGGCCCAGGCCATCCGTACGGTCTTCGAGTCCATCCACGCCGGCGACGCCGACCAGAAGCTCCTCGCGTACCAGTACCTCCAGATGCTCCCGAAGCTCGCCGAGGGCGATGCCAACAAGCTCTGGATCGTCCCGAGCGAGATCGGCGACGCCCTCAAGGGCCTCTCCGGAGCGATGGGCAACTTCGGCCCGATGGGCGCCGCCTCCGGCTTCAACCCGCAGTCCGCGGGCAGGGACGGCGCCAAGGACGGCGGCGGCACCGGCGGGATCCCCGCGGCCCGCGACAAGGAAGCCGCGGAACGCCGCGAGCAGCCCCCGATCGACTGAACGGGCCGTCCCCTCCGGCATGATCAGTGAGGCCCCCCGACCTTCACGGCGGGGAGGCGACTCACTCATGCAAAGGGGACGACCCCGCCCATGTCCATCTGGGAATCACTCGCGGTCTTCGCGGCCGGCATCGGCGCCGGCACCATCAACACCATCGTCGGCTCCGGCACCCTGATCACCTTC
The DNA here is from genome assembly GCF_044759865.1 of Streptomyces sp. NPDC099050. Classification (NCBI taxonomy): domain Bacteria; kingdom Bacillati; phylum Actinomycetota; class Actinomycetes; order Kitasatosporales; family Streptomycetaceae; genus Streptomyces; species Streptomyces sp. NPDC099050. The sequence continues at coordinate 619,188 of NZ_JBIWAE010000002.1, forward strand.
CCGGTGCTCCTGGCCACCGGCCTGCCACCGGTCACGGCCAACGTCTCCAACACCCTGGGCCTCGTGCCCGGTTCCATCAGCGGCGCCATCGGCTACCGCAAGGAACTCCGGGGCCAGCGCGCCCGCATCATCCGGCTCGGCGCCGTCTCCCTCGTCGGCGGACTCGCCGGCGCGATCCTGCTCCTCACCCTGCCGTCGGACTCCTTCGACACGATCGTGCCCGTCCTGATCGCCCTGGCCCTCGTGCTCGTCGTCTTCCAGCCCCGGCTCGCCGCCGCCCTGCGCAGGCGACAGGAGGCGGCCGGAGGCGATACGAGCCATCCCGACGGCGGCCCGCTGCTGCTGTCGGGCATGCTGCTCTCCAGCGCGTACGGGGGCTACTTCGGCGCCGCCCAGGGCGTGCTCTACCTCGGCCTGATGGGCCTGCTGCTCCGCGAGGACCTCCAGCGGATCAACGCGGTGAAGAACGTCGTCGCGGCGATGGTCAACGGCATCGCGGCCGTCTTCTTCCTCTTCGTCGCCGAGTTCGACTGGACGGCCGTCCTGCTCATCGCCGTCGGCTCCACCATCGGCGGACAGCTCGGCGCCAAGGTCGGCCGCCGTCTGCCGCCCACCGTGCTGCGCGGAGTCATCGTGACCGTAGGGATCATCGCGATCGTTCAACTGCTGCTCCGCTGAGCGACGTAGAAAACGTACGTCGCCCAGCGCAGCCGTCTATCCGGCGGGACGATCCCGCCCTACGCGCCGCTCACCCTGGAGTGGGCCCAGGGCCCTACGCGGAACGCTCCAGCCACTCCGGCAGCGCGTCCCGCCCGCCCACCCCCAGCGCGAGCAGCATCGCGTCGGCCGGCGAGGGAACGAAGGGCTTCCGGAGGAGCGGCATCCCCGCCTCCTCCGGAGTCCGGGCCGCCTTGCGGTGGTTGTCCTCGGAGCAGGAGGCCACCGTGTTCAGCCAGGTGTCCCCCCCGCCCTGAGCCCGCGGAAGCACGTGGTCCACGGTCGTCGCACGCTTCCCGCAGTACGCGCACCGGTGTTGGTCCCGGATCAGCACCCCCCTCCGTGACCAGGGAGCATGTCTCCGGAAGGGCACCCGGACGTACCTGCAGAGTCTGATCACCCGTGGCAGCGGAAGATCCATCGTGGCCGCGCGCACACGGAACTCGGGATGCGCCTGTTCGACCACGGCCTTGTCCTGGAGCACCAGCACCACAGCCCGGTTCATCGTCACCGTCGACAGCGGCTCGAAGCTCGCGTTCAGCACCAGCGTGTCCCGCATCTCGCCCACCTCCCGTGTGCAGGCCCGCGACCACCCTGGCGGCGAGGCCCGCAACCACTCTGGTCGCGCGCGCCACGCGGGACAACGCAATAAAAATGCCCGGTCCCGGCCGTCTTTAGACCAGGACCGGGCAAACGCTCGGAGAACGGAGTCAGGAATGCTCAGCCCGCGGGAGCCTCGTACTCACCGACGAGCTGCGCACGCCCCAGTGCGTGGAACCGCAGATTGAACCCGACGACGGCCGGCGACACGTCCGCGCCGGGACCGAGCTTCTCCTCGTCCACCGCGTACACGGTGAACACGTAGCGGTGCCGCTCCCCGGCCGGCGGAGCCGCCCCGCCGAAGTCCTGGGTGCCGTAGTCGTTGCGCACGTGCACCGCCCCGGCGGGCAGCCCCTCGAACTTCCCGCTGCCCGCCCGGGCCGGCAGCTCGGTGACCGAGACCGGCAGATCGAAGAGCACCCAGTGCCAGAACCCGCTGCCCGTCGGGGCATCCGGGTCGAAGCAGGTCACCGCGAAGCTCTTCGTGCCCTCCGGGAACCCCTCCCACCGCAGGTGCGGAGAGACGTTCCCACCGGACAGCACCTGGTCGGACCCCAGATCGGCCCCGGGCTCCAGGTCCGCACTGGTCACGGTGAACGCGTGCACCGCCGGATGGAAATCGTGGGGGAGCGGCGCCCTGCTCTGCTCGGCCACTGCGGAACCTCCTACTGGTTCGAGTCGACGCTGACCGGTACCTGTACCGGCACCGAGCCTAGGGGGTGTCCCGCCGCTCAGAGCCAGTTGCGCTGCGAACCCACCGAGGAGATCCACTGGTTCAGGTAGGCCGCCCAGTCGGTGTCCTGGTAGGACTGCAGCCCCACCTGGAAGCAGCGGAAGGTGTCACTGCCCTCGCTGAACAGACCCGGCTTCTTGTCCATCTCCAGGACGACGTCCATCTCGCGCCCGTCGGAGACGAAGGTCAGCTCGACCTGGTTCAGCCCCCGGTACTGCGACGGCGGCAGGAACTCGATCTCCTGGTAGAACGGCAGCGTCTGCCGCGTCCCCCGGATGTGCCCGCGCTCCATGTCCGCGCTGCGGAAGGTGAAGCCCAGCTGCGCGAAGGCGTCGAGGATCGCCTGCTGCGCCGGCACCGGGTGCACGTTGATCGCGTCGAGGTCGCCCGCGTCCACCGCGCGCGCGATCTCCAGCTCCGTGCTGACCCCGATGCTCATCCCGTGCAGCTGACGCCCCCCGAAGTGGGTGATCGGCGTCTCCCAGGGGATCTCCAGACCGAACGGCACCACGTGCAGGGCGCCCGCCTGCACCTGGAAGGCACCACCGAGGCGCTGCTTGGTGAAGACCACGTCCTGCTTGTACTCCTGGTCGTTGCCCTCCACCTCCACCCGCGCCTGGAGCCCGACGGACAGCCCCTCGATCTGCTGCTCCACGGACCCGCCCTGGATCCGCACCTCGCCCTGGACGATGCCGCCCGGGACGACGTTCGGCTCGGTGATGACCGTGTCGACCGAAGCACCACCGGCACCCAGGCTCGCGAACAGCTTCCTGAACCCCATGCTCTGACTCCCCTTATACGACTTACACGACTACGACGTGCTCGAAAAAGCCCTGCTCGGCAAGGCGCGCGCCACTCTGCGCGCTAGTACCCCTACCTACCTCTACAAACGCGGAACCTTAGGCCCCGGTTGCAGGAGTACGCAGTCCACTACGCTCGACCGGATGAGCGCGCGCCCCGACCGTACGCCCCTGCCCCGGTCCTTCTTCGACCGCCCGGTCCTCACCGTGGCCCCGGACCTCCTCGGCCGCACCCTGGTCCGCCGCACCCCGGACGGCCCCGTGGAACTGCGCATCACGGAGGTGGAGGCGTACGAGGGGGAGACCGACCCGGGCTCCCACGCCTACCGCGGCCGGACGGCGCGCAACGCGTCGATGTTCGGTCCACCCGGACACGCGTACGTCTACTTCATCTACGGCATGTGGTTCAGCCTGAACCTGGTCTGCGGCCCGCCGGGCCATGCGAGCGGAGTCCTGCTCCGGGCCGGAGAGATCACCGTGGGCGCGGATCAGGCCCGCAAACGCCGGATTTCAGCCAGAACAGACCGGGAACTGGCCAAGGGCCCGGCCCGCCTGGCCACCGCCCTGGCCGTGGACCGCTCCCTGGACGGCGCGGACCTCTGCACCGGCCCGGATTCCCCGCTGTCCCTGCTGACCGGCACCCCCGTGCCACCGGACCTGCTGAGCAGCGGCCCGCGCACCGGAGTGGGCGGTGCCGGCGCGGCCCACCCGTACCGCTACTGGATCACCCACGACCCGACGGTGAGCCCGTACCGGGCCCACGCGCCACGCCGCCGCCCAACTTGACTCGGCGCCGGCGGACGCCTAACGTAGCCCGAGCCGCTTGAACGGGGCACTGCTATCAGCAGACCCCCAGAGCGGCCAACCCAACACCTACGACTTACCCCTGGCGGGGTCTTATTCGGCATGTCCGAATTCGATTCCGAACGGCCGATTATGAGCCGCACGGGATAAGCGCTAATGTGGTGGAGCGCCGAAAGGCACAGACCCCCAACGGTCACCGAATTCAAATCCAGAGTCGGAAACGACAACGGAAATGATCTGGTAGAGTTGGAAACGAAGGAAGCGCCCGGAGGGCCTGGAAACAGGAACAAAGGAAGCGTCCGTTCCTTGAGAACTCAACAGCGTGCCAAAAATCAACGCCAAAAAGTTGATACCCCGTCCATTTCGGTGGATGAGGTTCCTTTGAAAAAGACCTGTAAGGTCGCGGCTTCGGCTACGACGCTTGCAGGCAATTACACAGCGAGGATGCAGTGGACGGTCGGTCTTATTCCGATTTGACTGTCCCGCTCTAAGTGCGTGTGCACCCGATTACGGGTAAACATTCATGGAGAGTTTGATCCTGGCTCAGGACGAACGCTGGCGGCGTGCT